>CAZQWJ010000006.1:0-10536 GCA_964597265.1 uncultured Candidatus Saccharibacteria bacterium | reverse complement strand
ATGTGGCCAAAAAAGACAAGGACTATCAGGCATTCCTCAAGAAATTTGGCCTCCCAGTGGAATAAATCTTAGATCCCGCGGCTACGCTCGGGATGACGGGTTCTAATCGACTTGACCTTGTAGATACGTCATACTGAACGAAATGCAATGGAGCTTGCCCGGCCATTGATGGGTCGAAGTATCGCGAGTACAAAGTTGGAGAAATCTTCCCTTAATGTCTTTAGAGCAAAATACCCAGAGTGGTAAGCGGCTTGAGCAAATCTTCGGGCAGTTCTGCTTCAAATCGTTTTGATTCTCCGCTTAGCAACGAGCATTCCAACGTATGTGCATGCAAAAATTGCCGTTCTATTAGTGACTCGGACAGGATCTTTTGCGCCTTGGTCTGATAGGAACTATCCCCTACTACTGGATGGCCAAATGCCTTAAGATGCACACGAATTTGGTGCGTACGTCCTGTTTTGGGAAATGCCCTGAGTAGTGTTACCCACTGCTTGTTACCGTCAAGGGTCACCTCCTGTTCTTCCAAAATTATAAATTTCGTTAAAGAAGGTTTGCCTCCAGGATCAACGACAAATCTGCTAATACCCTTGGGATGTCGCGCGATAGGCGCGTTAACAACAAATTCCTCCTGGTTAATCAACACGGAGTGATGTTTTTTCTGTACTTTGCGCGTTACGGTTTGCGATACCTTGCCCCATACCAAGGTGAGATATTCTTTGGTAACAAGCGATCGCCGGAACTGATCAACGAGATGCTCGTACATGCTGGAAGTTTTTGCCGTTACCAGGACCCCCGAGGTATCTTTGTCCAAACGGTGCACAATCCCCCATCTATCCTCTTGACCAACGGTCAGTAAATCATCACCAACATAATGCAACAACCATCCCGCTACTGTGTGCTCAAACGGATGCCCAGGTCCTGACGTAACACTGATACCTGCCGGTTTGTCGAGCACCAGCGTATCGCGATCTTCATACAAAATCTCTTTTGACATAGTACCTGCCATTATACCGTAATATGTGGGGAAATTAGTTAACAATCCATTCACTAAACGGTGAGCCTTCTTCCTGTAAGAACAACGTGATATACCCTTTCTCAAAAATATCTTCTGCAGGGATTGAGAGCTTTTCCATCATTTCATACAAAGCTGTTTTGTCCTCCGAATCAGATATGACCTCTAGTTCCAAGAAATCCCCTTTCCCTGTTATCGCGTCTAGCAAAATGGTAACACCTCCTAGTGTATACTTATCCCTTTGTTTGCTTATAGTAACAGGATTTTCCAACCCCATCTTAGTCAACATATGTATCGCTGTCTCTACATCCTGAACCTCCTGCTCATACTCTTCGTAGACCCCGTCTATCCCTGTAGAGCCTTTATACGCTAACTCAACCGTCCCTCCTCGCTCTCTTACCCGCATCCAAAAAGAATGGCCTATTTTTTCATATAACAAAAGATCACCAAAATAATAGTCGGTGATCTGTTCCGAAGATACAAACTCGGCACCCAGGTCTTTCAGTTGATCTTCAATCACTTGTTTATTGATTTTAGCCCGCAACTCAACTTCTTGCGCCATCGAAATATTATACAAAATCTATTCACAACATACAGGACATCGTCCCATCACTCTAAAAAAGATATAATAGAAAGCGTCCTCCTTTGGAGGACAAGGTTGGAGGAGGAGATGGCCTTTTTGAGGTCATCTCCCCTCTTTTTGACCCTCCTCCGTTAAAACTTCGGAAGGGCCTTCGGCTGAATAGGAGGCGCTTTTTTTATCCGGTGTACCGGTTATACACACCAAACTCCCACAACGAGAATCCCCATGGAGTCCCTCGCTGTACGAGTTCTATCTTGACCCATCGCCCATTGATCTCGTTGAACGTGATCGCCGAGTCCCCGCCTTTGCCGTTGGAGGTCGAGTACACCTGTGTCCATGTACATTGGTGTGGGCTACTGCCGCAGTTACTCCCGATTTTGACTCGGAATACTTTGGCGTAGGCGCTTTCCCAGTGCAACATGACCGTATCAATGGTACGTGTCTGACCCAGATCTATCTCGATCATTTGGTTGTCGTACCATTCTGACTCCCAGCGAGTCAGAGGCGAACCATCGTTGACCCGTTGAGGCGTATTACCACTCCCTTCTCGTACCGTATGTACAAACACCGGCCGATTGAGGGCATAGTTCGCTTCATGGACCATGAGCCAGCCATTCTGCGCGATACCTTGCAGCCACGTATCAGATGCATGCAACATCTCGACCTTGTGTACTTCCCACAAACCCCTGCCGGGAAGCGGCGGAGAATGAGTACGAAACACCCATGTACCACCTGGCGGTATGATCAACATGTTGCTAGATCTTGACCAAAATGGCACCTGCACGGTTGTCCCATTCGTATGCCGCAACCGCAGGAATACCTCTTTGAGATGCGCCTCGTATGGACTGTTGTTCTTGAGCGTGATCTCAAAGCGTGGTGTACCATTATTCGGCGGGTTATACGTGGTCGGAATATACCGCCCCACCTGGGTAATGTTAGGTACCGGAGGTGGAGAGGGAGGTGAGGGTGGTTGTGGAGGCGAACTGCCGGTGAGATACGGCAGTGGATCGATTGCTCCCGTTAGGATCGAACTCCCGCTTGTATTTAGGACAAAGTGGAGGTGGACTGCTAAATTTGGAATACTTGAGGTATTACCCATTATAGCAATAGTTTGCCCTTTAACGACACGATGTCCTACTGCTACAGTCGCCGAATTGTGCTTGAGGTGAGCATACCATGTATAATATTTCCCACCAGCCGTAGTGTCGTGATGTATGGCTATTTCATATCCCCCCATTGGGTCTCCAGACCTATAACCAACATGAGTGACTAACCCATCGGCAGCAGCAAGCACAGGCGGATTTACCCTGTTTTGTGTATTGATCATATCCAAAGCAGGGTGAGCTTCGATATCATAATTCTGAGTAACTTTGTAGTTTTGCACAGGCCAGGATAAAGAGAGGTTTTGTGCAAAAACCACCTTATCCCGTCCCGATACCACAATGCTCAGCAGTAACCCCACTGTAAGTAGAATTACCACGAACGGAAATCGTACCAACGTCTTCATCTCCAGTTCTCCTATTTGAATTAGTTTTTGTGAGTAAGTAAGTCAGAGCCCTCCTATTCAGTTCTTAAGGTACAATATAGATATATCTTAATATATACAATAAGTCAACATTTAGTTTTTAGGGAATTAGAGAGGTTTGAACAGGAGATACTAAGAATACATTCATTACCGACCTTGTACGTTTTCTATGGATTCGCCATACGAAATGACTCTGCTATCGCCACTGCTGTTTTGTAATGTGGGTTATCTTGTGGAATGGAGATACTAATTTCGTACAATATATCACTTTTGAAGTAATAATAATTTGTATCAGCAAATGGCTCAGTTGCAGTGTCGGGACCTGGCAGTAAATATACCTTCACTCCACCTTCGCGCAAATTTTCGAACTTTCGAGCCGTAACGCTGTATGTAAGTAAACTCCCTGGCAAATCACGGGACTCATCGATTGGAATTTCTACTAACGTACGATAATAAGCCTCAGGTGAGCTCCAATAGATAGATCCAAAGGAATTTTCCTTAAAACCATCATAAATTTTTATCGCAATATTATCGTTAAATCTATGCGAAAACGGTTCGGGCTCAGGACGATAGGAAAACGAAAAGGATAAAGAATATGAAGACGCGCTACTCTCGCCTCGTGCATACCAATTAACTGGATACTTAATCGAAAACCCGTACTCTTCATTTGTATACGTCAACCAATCCTCATACGGATCCGAAGGCACGAGTTCCCTTTGTACCAGTCCTCCCCAGCTCCAATCGGTCAAATATCCATACCCTACTCCACCCAATAAAAGCGCTGCTATGAATACGGTTACCAAGATGATTATTGAACCTCGAGCATTCTTCATAAAATGATAATATAGCACACCTTGATATAAGTCAATATATTGCCCACCTTCCTACTCTTACCACTTGACTATACCCTGGAATAAATATGCTTATGTATATAAAATGGATGGCAATTATGTTGTAAGACTAGTGATTATCGCTCTTTCGACCGCCTTGGTAGGCAGTTTAGCAGTGCTTTCCTATTTTTATTATATAACCTTAACTCCTCACATAATGATATCCGACCGAGAACCTCGTGGACTCCCTATGCCAGAGCCCCTAGAATTCATTTCACTTATAGATATTCCGTTGGATACTTCTTCATGGAACATATCAAGCTATGCTGATGTCCAAAAATATACGTTTCGCTATCCTCGAGAATGGACAGAAGTAGAGTATGCCCCGGGGAGATTCATGTATAAGCCAGTCACTACCGAAGATTATGCCTTGATCGTTGGTACACCCATTGTTGCCGATGTCACCGCAGAAAAGCTGATTGCCAATTGGGAACATACTGCCTTCACAACCGTTCTGAGCAAAAAATCCTTTATACATAACAACATTAAGTTTTTTGAGATACAGACAACGTACGCTGATTCCTACATTAGGTATAAACAAACCTTATTTTTGGCAGAAGACATCCCTTCTGTGCAGAACAACCCTCCCGGTGTAGTGGTATTCTCTACCACTTTTGAAAGCACATTGGACGAAGATCCTTATTACAACGAGTTGATATCCGTACTATCGACAATGGAAACGTTACCCATATGAAAAAAATCATAACTATTGCGTCACTAATGATGTTAATCGTCATAACTTGGGCAGGCATTCTGTATATACATCCCCAACTTTTCACCCCAGGTTATGTTTGGCCCTATCCACCCACAATCAAAACATCACACATTGCATACGCGGATATTTTCACAGATGCAGAAATCCAAACGAGATTGCAGGCTCTAGACGACGAACGGCTTGCGTTTGTTAACCAAGGAGATATTTGGCTTTACGAGTTTGTTACGCTAGAAGAAAAACGTCTAACTAACGTCAGTCTTTTTAATACCTATCTGGAACAACATCAAAAGCCTATCTGGTCAAGCGACGGGAGAGAGATTTGGTTTATTGTTGGTATTGACGATCGATCCAGCTTATCTCTTGCTTCATACGTTTTGGAACCCATATCAGCTGTTTGGGATCTGCCTTTTGTTGATACCAGAGGCGAGAAGACGGGGTTCCTATTAGGCGACGAGTTTTACTCCTGGCAAAATATGTACATTACTGATCACCTTGAGCATATAAAAACATACGTTGACGGTAAAGGCGAAATACGTCTAGGCAGAACCAGAATTACCGCCATGGATACATTTGGATATGGTAGTAACAATGCACTACGACTCCAGTACCCTGAAATAAGTAATAGTGGTGTAGGTAGTGCGCAGCTCATCTATCCTTCGGCCAACCCGATTGCAGAAATAGCCGGAGAAGACAAGGTGTTTATGTTGTTACGTGAAAAACGTTTTTATCGTTTAGAGGTTTACGACCCAGAGCAAGCAAGTGCAAAAGAATTAGTTAGTACTGGGGATGTTGAGCACTTTCTCCTTTCTATAGACTCAAATAGCCTCTATTACACATCTGGCAACACATTGTATGCAATGGATACGCAGTCCGAAACCAAACGTGAAATATATGAAACATTCCCCCATACAACAACCGGTTTGGCCTGGATTAACGAATCAGATAATCTCGTTGGAATCAAAATAACGACTAACGACCACGAATACTTCTGGGAAATAATCGATATTAGCACTGGCAAAAGAGCATTTTCCTCTACCAAAACGAAACCTCTGTTTTATAGCCTAGAAAATCTCTCCTGTTCCCCTACCGGTCAGCTTTGTGCTGGCGACGCCGCGGGGGAAATTTTTGTTATAGATATGCAACGCATGAAAAGATTCTTTCTTACTGAAGGTACATTGCCTAGCTGGGGTACGGTAACATTACGACAATCTCTATCCATAGATTAACGACGACTTACCCTTCCAATGCGGATTCGACTTCGTGGAGGACTTCGTCTGGATCGAGGGCGCTTTTCATGAGGTAACCAGTGGCTCCAGCTTTGTAGGCTTCTTTGATAATCTTGTCTTCCGAAAAGTTAGTCAGCATGTAAATCTTGCCGTTATTGGCTTTTTCTTCGTCAGTAAGGGAGTGGAGTACTTGTAGACCATCCATCTCAGGCAAACGGATATCAAGAAGAATTAAATCATATTTGTTGTTTTTGATCTTCTCGTACGCAGTTTTGCCATCTTCTGCAGTATCTACCTCAAACCCAACACTAAACAACAACTCGCGGTAGAGCTCTCGTAACGATGCCTCATCTTCCACCAATAGAATTTTCTTTGACTCTGTGTTTGACATTATAGCTCTTTATGCATTCTTATCCCCTCTTCCCTCTCATAGGGTGGGTGGGAGTTTTTGTCTATTCTCCGTCAGGCAGGCCGATCACTTCCTTTACTTTGTTTTCTACTTCATCCGGCGCCATTGAGCTTTTGATAAGATATCCCACTGCCCCCAGGGCGAGAGCGTCTTTGATGACCTGGTCCTGGCCGAGATTGGTTAGCATAACAATCGATGTAGCTTTTTTCTTGGATTCATCTATCCCCTTGAGCACCTGTAGACCGTCTTTTTTGGGCATCATAATGTCCAAAAGAACCAAATCAAATGTTTCTTTGTTTATCTGGGTGAGCGCTTCTTCGCCGTCAACTGCTACCTGGACATCATATCCACTACCAGATAACATCTCCTGATAAAGTTCTCGCAAAAATGTATCATCCTCGACAACAAGAATTCGTTTTGGCATTAATTTTATCCTACTCTAGGCTTGCGGAATTGTAAAGGAGAATGTTGTTCCTTCGCCTGGCTTACCTTCTGCCCAGACTGTACCGCCGTGCAGTTCAACCAGTCTTTTGGTAATATACAACCCCAATCCCGTACCGCCCTCTTCCGACGATTTCACAAATGATCCCTGTTGGAGTTTGCCGAATTTGGTAAATAACTTCTCTTTATCGGATTCACGGATACCTTTGCCTGTGTCATGCACATCAACTTGCACCATCGGCAGGTCAATCCCCTCCTGATGTGCTGGCACTGCCTTGACCGTCACCCACACACGGCCTTTTTCTGTAAACTTGAGCGCATTACCCACTAGGTTCATCATAATTTCGCGCAAACGTGTTTCGTCAGCATTGGCCTTGGGTATCTTCTCTTTGGGCTTCTCGAATGTAAGCTTGAGCCCTTTTTCTAGTGCCTTGGGCATCAGATCATCCAGAATACTCGGAATAAACTCGACTAAGTTAAGCGGTTTCTGTTCCAAAGTCACTCGTTTGCCTTCTAACCGGGATACGGACAGCATATCATTAACCAAATCAATCAATCGCTCAGACGAATCGTACGAGCGCTGCAAGTATTGTTCCAGTTTGGGATTGAGATTGCTTTTTTGCCTATTGAGCGCCATCCAAAGATACCCTTTGATAGATGTCAGTGGTGTACGCAGCTCATGGCTTGCCACACTCACTAGTTCGTCTTTCATCTGGTCAAGATCGCGTAAACGTTGGTTGGCATTCCGCAAACGCTCGTTGAGATCCTGCAATTCCTCATACAGTATAGCGTTATTAACGGCGATCCCTGCTTCATCCATGAAAGTTTCCAGCAAAGACCGTTCGTGCTGATCAAACTCCTTAAATGGCTTGTTGAGGTCAAAGATAAGCACGCCCAATACTTCATCCTTGGCAATGAGCGGATACACCAAATTATGATGCGCTCCTAGTGCTACTTGTATTTTTTCCGCCAAATCGGCAGGAATGGCTGGAACGTACAGGTCTTTGAAATCAGATGTGTAGAATGGTTTGCGTTCTTTGACTGCTCTGATGAGGTAATTTGACTCATCCTTGTTGAGCGGCAAGACATAATCAGTCAATTTGAGCGGCAAGAGACTGGATATTTTTTTGTAAATAGGCGTATTGGAAAAAGCTACAGCATGAAGTTGATTCTTACTCTTCTCCAACAAGACCATCAGTCCTCCCCTATGACCAAGCTCCCAGCTAATTGTATCTACAATTTTCTGAGACATTTCTTTGATACCACGACTGCTGATGATGACTTGGTCGAGGTGCCGCAAAATGGTCAAGCTTTGATTTTTTAAGGCTAAATCTTCTGTAGCCCGAGCAACCTCTTTACGTAGCTTGATGTTAAACTGTTGTATCTCAGAAAAGAGAGAGGCGTTTTCTATCGCAACTCCAGACTGAAACATCAATGTTTCTAACGTGCTAATATCTCCAGAACTGAATGCATCCTCGCCTTTCTTCTCACCGAGAACGGCAAAACCCGTCACACCCTCCGAAGCTAGTAATGGCATAATTACACCAGCATTGATCGCTCGCATTTCTTCAACCAATTGTTCTTTATTGTCCAGCTTGCTAACTCCCTCCATCTCGCTCACTTCACGTACCAATTCATCAAATATTATTAAATTAGTATGTTTCTCTACGTGCTCAATAAGTTTGTCACCTATGTCCCATTTATACGGGATTTCTGCCTCATCAAAACCCCAGACTTCAAAGGTACGGTGTTGTCCACTCTCTCCATGTTCTTGACCATCAAGTTCTGTATGCGCCCACAAGACGAACCCTACGTATTCGACACGCATAACTTCAATCAAAGTGCTCTTAATATTGCTTAATATCTCGTCTAAATCGAGGCTTTGGGCGACGACTTTACTCAGGTTCTTAACTAACTCTTGATGAGAGTATTCTTTTTGGAAGAGAAAAGAATCAGTCACTCTACGAATGAGAGTCAACAGCGGTTCGTAGATAATCACAAACGCAAAAGAAGCACCTAACGTTATAATAACGATATTGCGGGTGGTGTTTACCACAATGTCGTTGATAAAGAGTAATGCTGCAAGAGTTGCAAGCCCACCGATAGCTACCCAACCAATCAAACGCACAAGCATGGCACGCACAGCAAAACGAATATCCATAAACCGATATTTAATAATTGAGTAAGCAGTTATGCTAGCTAAAATTATGGTGAAGTTTGGCCCTAACCACACAAAGTCGTAATTGTCGAGTAACGGCAACAATAAGTTAGTGACAACCCCCGGAATTGTCGTTAATAACATTCCTGAAAAAAGATAACCCAACTGTAGTCTCGCTACTCCTCCTACTGACCTATATTTCCTGACTAACCTTACAATCCCACCTAATATTAATAAAACCACTGTTATTCCATAGACAGGCAATAATCCAGTTGTCACAATCTGCCAGTGCCCCGAGGGATTTCTTGCTACATCTTGAAGTAAAACTCCTGGCCATGCAGACAAAATAGAGATCAAAACCACAAGGCAGACTAATAGTCTGAATCTATTAGTAGAAATTGCACCTGTATTTCTGGGGAATAAATGAGAGAAATAGGTCAATGCTCCCCCCACAATGACAACAGTAGGATATGAAGCAAGCCCCCAATAATAAACAGCGAAATACGAGTCTGAGATATTAAAACCAAGATTGGTAAACGCCCAAAGCGCCAGACCAAAGGATAGTATCCCGAATGAGAGATTAATCTTGTCTTTTGGATTTTTGTATACTACGAAGATTGCGATTAAAGTATTAACTAAGGAGGTAAAAAGCAGGAGGAGATTAGGCAGTTCCATGATTAATTTTATATCATGATATCGGTCTAATTGGTATATTATTGCTGCTGGGGGAAGGACCCATGCGAGTATCATCCCCCAGCAGCAGTTGCTGCTACAGCAACTTCAGGCACCCTCGTGCCTGCAGCGGGCTCCCTGTGCACCAAGGAATCGATGTCGGCTGAGCTCAACTCAGTCAACAACTCCCACAGTGCGCAGGCGCCGCTACTTGGAGCAGCCTGCCCCAGCCCGTCATTGAAGTAGGCCAAGGTGCTGCTCGTCACCGTTGCCTGCGATACAGCAAGGTTCAACACCAACACGTAATGTGGTACCAAGCCGGTACCATTCGCATTGGCCCGTTCCTCTTTGTTCGCAGGCCTTAACCCTGCCGCGCCTACAACCTTGTAGGCGAAACGATAGCGCCGAAACATCGTGAGCAGCGTATCGTTAACGACCATGACAAGAATTGGCCGGCCGGTCTCCATGCCGTACTGATAGATAGCACGGAAAAGCTCCTTGGCGAGCGTTCCCCGGTGCCGCCCCAGTACGTACAACCGCGTGACCTCAATCCACGCAGTTGTATACCGAACGAGGGATTCAGCCACCTCGTTCCCGAGCATCGCCCGGAAAGGCTTCTCGGAGAAGGTGAGCGTGTGCTCAACCTTATCCGGGAAAATTATCCTAGCTCCTCCACGGAGCCGAAGCCCTTCCCAGAGGCCTAGGTGCACCTTCCTGATTTCCAGGTTCAGGTCGTACTTGTCTGGGTCAAGTGCCCATCTAAGTCCGACCGTGAAAACAAGAAATCGCTGGATATAATAAACCAGCAGAGGAAAGAGACCTGTAATCTTCCCTGTCTTCATCATTAATGCCTCCTTACCCACACGGCGGGGACATACCGCCGCAGAGCGGGCTTAGCCATGTCT
>CAZQWJ010000005.1:0-46718 GCA_964597265.1 uncultured Candidatus Saccharibacteria bacterium | reverse complement strand
ATATTGAATTTTTGTCTGCACAATGGAATAATCCAGTAATTAAGTAAATGTCGGATAATGTCCGACAACATGTACGATTTATGAAATCCTCATTAGAAAAGGGAAAACTACTACAACTCATGGCTAAGGCAGGCATTTCTGAAACTGAATCGAGCCTATATTTTTCTCTTTTGCAATATGGACCGAGGACAATTTCGGATTTAGCGCAATTGACAGGCACTCCTCGCACAACAGTGCACGAAAATATCCAGAGGCTGGTTAACAAAAAATTAGTTCGCCTTGAGAATAAAAAAGTAACTTCTGAGCCTATTGAGAAAATGAAGCTTGTTCTTCTCGAACAGGAAGTAGAGGCTGAACGTAGGTTGAAAGAGATTCAGAAGCTAAATAAAGACTTACAAGATGTTATGCAAAGCCTGCAAGACAGCCTTTCGGCAATAGAAGACGACAGCCCATTGCGCTTTAAAGTGTATAAAGGTAAAGAAGGGGTAGAAGAGGTATACCGAGATTGTACAACCGCTGACGAAGTGTACTCGTGGGTGAATATAGAGAAATATCATGAAATATTCCCTATAGGAAGCCAAATTGGATCATTTATGGCCAAAGCGTTAGAAGATAACCCCAAGAGAAAGTTTTGGGACATCACGGTGGATTCTTCGTTTGCACGGAAGAATGCACAAATGTGGGAACGCTACTACTGTAGGTATCTTCCGGAAGTTACTGTCCCTTTTGGGTTCGATATACTCATATACAATAATAAGGTATCTATTATGAGACTTGAACCTGACGACATGTTTGCTACAGTTATAGAATCCGAGCCAATTGCATTAATCTTTAAGTTCATATTCAAAACTATGTGGCCATTGATGTTGGAGTGACATGTTTGTCGGCTTGGCTATGAAAGGTATTTGCAGAATTGGGTGGTTTGGGTGTGTAGCCAGTGGTCAAACGATGAAGAGTTCTTTTCTTCGGCTGCGGAGTTCCACAGATGGTGCAAGTATTGTTGGAATAACTTTTTATCCTTAATGGATTTTCTCTTAATAGTAAAGATCTGCTGTGTTAGATAGTGTCGGAAGAAGTAAGCATCGCGGATAGCGAGGTTGCGATAAAGTGTTTGCTGTGCTGATGGTTGATGAGTTGAGGTCGACATATCTTATAGGATATCCATATTATATCAATAGGTAACATTTGAGTCAAATATATGTTGTTGGGTTCTGACTACAGATTGTGGTGCTGGTGGTAATAATGTCGAATGTGTTCCACATGTTCGACAACTATGATAAAATTGCCTGTATGTTACAGGATCGAGACAAAATCGTAAATTTTTTCGTTAAAAAATTAGATCTGAAGGAAGGCGAGGTTGCGATCTATTTGGAGTTGTTGAAGATGCAATCAGGTACTGTTTTACAACTTGCCCATGCTACAGGTATGAATCGTATTACTGTACATGGATACGTTAACACCTTAATGAGATATGGCTTGATTTCTCAGACAAAAAAAGGTTCTCGACGGATACTAGTACCCGAGCCATTAGAAAAGGTAGAATTCCTGCTGGAAGGTAAGAAGCAGGAAATAGAACAGGCTGAAAAAGAACTGCCACAGGTTTTAGAGAGTATTAAGGAAATTATCCCTCGAGGAAGAACCGATACTAGTGTCATATTGAAATATTATGAAGGAAAGGCTAATGTTTTGAGCGTCTATAAAGAGACCCTCAGAGCTAGTTTGGTTTGCTCTTTTGTTGATCTCGATAAATATTATGAGATCTTTCCTGATACTACCAAGATGTGGGAAGATGCGTTGGATGCCAACCCCCGTCGTGAGCTTTTTACGATTGCCGTTGATTCAGAGTTAGCACGGCAAATTTCGGCCACGGGCCACGCCCGTTACCATTCGAAGTTTATCTCAGGAGAACAGCCGTTTGCAGGCTTAGATTTTCATATTTATGGGAATAAGGTGGCGATCATCCAACTAGAACAGACTAATCCAGTTGCTATCGTGATTATTTCGAGGTTGGTAGCCGCAGGACTTTTGTCTATTCATCGGGTTATGTGGGGTCTGCTAAATTAATTGCCATTAAACAGATGGGCACATAACAGTTCCAGTTCTGTAATCATTTGTTGAGAGAGATCATAAACTTCACTAGAATATTGTTCCCTTATTGAGAGTCTGGCGTGTTGTTTTTGCTTCGGCAGAGCTTTATATCTATTTTTGTAATCGTTTATCACATGGATCATCCTTGTTAGGAGTTCAGCACCTCTCGCATAGGGGAAAAAATTAAGGGTATCTTGAAACGCTTGATTCTGGGAGATATCTAAAAAACCTAGTTTTTCATCCTGCCTCAAATTCGATATATACTGCCGATAGTTCTTTATATTCGGTACATTAGCGATTGAAGTATTCGTTCGTAGTCTTTTCATTCCATATGTGCTAGGCTGATCTAGTGCAATAAATCCTATATTTTCGTTGATACCTCCTTTCCTGAGATAAGCATGCTGACCTTGAAATACCTTATCCCCAAAAAGCTGCTTACCTTCGATTTCCGAATTTAACGCATATTTCCAAGGGTTCACGAGAAGAGCTTTGGGGGTTATTACATACTTGGCTTTTTGTAGGATTTTCAAATATTCGCCTGTATACAGGAACCACGCTATACTGTAGTCCTGAATATAATGTATTAATCTATCACGCTGTTTCATCTTCTGAGAAGACTCAAACCGAGCTAATGTGGGTTCTACAAGTGCTTCTATCGACAACCCAACCGTTGTCAGAATACGGTCACGCCCTTGTATTAATTCGTCAAAAATATCGCTGTCTACCACTCTTGTAAGGTTAACAGGTCCTCCTGCTATATACTCTAAATATTTTTGAGTCAGTTGATATTTTTGTAATTCGACGTTTTCTATACTTGATTGGATTAATTGTGTATCACTAGGGGTTAGGTGTTCCTCTAGCTGACCTTCAAGAAGAGTTACAATTTTCTTTGTCCAGAGTTCTACTTCTGATATGGCCACATACCTATTACTGGGATGATAGCCTACTGTTTCCACTATCTGATCTAGTGCAATATTAGATACGATCCATTCGGCTACGTTTGTAATATCTGTGATCGGGTACGCCTTGTTCGTAATGGGATGGGTGAGTAGTCCTTTGGTTAATTTCACTGTGTCAAAGGTTCTCAAGACGCACCATCCTCCTAAGGTAGTATATTCGTTGACGTCCTGAAATGCAGTCTCAACGCCTCGAGTTGCAAGCACGACCTTGTCATACGTTTCACCAAGGTGTTTTCTACCCCATTTAGGTGACAGGATATCTCCTTCATATAATGCACTTTCTGCAGATAGCAACCTTCTTCTTAAGTGTATTAAGCTACGAAGGTCGCGACCATTATTAAGTAATAATTGAGAGGGCTCGACGAGATTATGTAGTTCGTTCATATATTATCAGACTCGAATTATAGTGAGAGGAATCCAATCGCATGGAAACAGGTCTAGAGGGTAGCACACTCATTTTTTAAGTATAATACCATTTGGCTACTGTTGTTGCGTATGTGAATTTAGTAGAATTGGTGTACGAAGGAAAGGTAGGCATATGGCACAAAAACGAATCCTTACTGGTGATAGACCAACTGGTTATTTGCATCTAGGCCACTACGTAGGCACATTGGCCAATCGAGTTAAGATGCAAGATGACTACGAGTCGTTTTTGTTGGTTGCTGATGTGCAGGCACTAACCGACAACTTTGACAACCCTCAAAAAGTCCGCGATAACATCATCAACGATGTAATAGGAAATCTTGCTGCAGGGGTTGATCCTCAGAAAGTCACATTTTTTATCCAATCCATGATCCCACAAATTGCAGAATTAACGATCTTTTTTGCCAACCTGGTCACTGTGGCACGGTTGGAGCGCAATCCTACAGTTAAGGGTGAGATAAAGCAGAAGAAGTTGGAAAAGACCCTGCCATTAGGCTTTTTTATGTATCCCGTATCCCAAGCAGCCGATATATTGGTAGTTCGAGGCGAGATAGTACCTACAGGTGAGGACCAAATCCCTATGATAGAGCAAACGCGCGAAATAGCGCGTAAGTTTAACGCACTGTATGGTGAGGTCTTTCCTGAACCAGAGGTGGTAGTGGGAGACATTGCACGGTTGGTAGGCACTGACGGTAATGCCAAAATGAGTAAGAGTCTAGATAACACTATCTATCTGCGAGATGATGCTTCGACTGTTAAGAAAAAGATTATGAGCATGTACACGGACCCTAATCGCATTCACCCAACAGACCCCGGCACAGTAGAAGGAAATCCCGTGTTTATCTATCACGATGCATTTAACCAGAACAAAGACGAGGTGGAAGATCTCAAATCGCGGTATAGGGGGGGAAAAGTAGGCGATGTAGAAGTAAAAGAAAAGCTGGCTCACGCGGTTAATGAGTTTTTGGATCCAATCAGAGAACGACATCAGTATTATGAAACACATGTAGACGAAGTGCGGGACATGATCCTAGAGGGCAATAAACGTGCGCTTGTTGAGGCAGAGAACACTATGGAATTAGTTCGCAAGGCAATGAAGATAGACTATACGTTTTGACACTATTCAAAAAAGACTCCCGAGACCGGGAGTCTTTGGGAACGTGTAGTACATGGTACACACCTCCTTACCCAAACTATACCATTGATAATGGAAAATTACCAATTCAAGAGGGCTTTTTCTTTGGTGTAACCTTGACTTGTTTGGGACGTACCTCCTCTACTTTGGGTAACGTGAGGGTAAGTTTGCCATCCTCAAACGTAGCCTCTGCCTGTTCGCCAATGACTGGCGTGGGCAAGGCGATGGTACGGGATGTGTGACCATATCGGCGTTCGCGACGCAGATAGTTTTTCTTTGTCTCTTCCTCTTCTTCCTGTCGCTCGGCCTTGATCGTTACCTGATCAGCCGTAACGGTAATATCCACTTCTTCTGGTCGGATGCCGGGAAGGTCGGCCTCGATGACAACTTGGTCTTCGTTATCGCTGACATCAATTGCCATATTCAGACCAAACCCTTCGTCATAATCAAATTCGGTTGGCAAATTAACCATCATTTGTCGCAGTTCGCCAAATGGATCCCATCGTACAATGCGTGCCATATGTAATCACCTCCTTTAGTATTGATATTGGAATTATCAGAGCAATGTCTGTGTTTGCTAGTATAGCAGTGGTTTTACGATGAGTCAAGTTTTTTGATTTATAATGGGGCAAGAAATGCTTGCATAATTTTTGGCACTTGTGGTATATATGTGATAGTTATGTTGCTTGACCTAACCGAACGACAAGTCAAAATCCTCAAAGCTATCATTGAGGAATATACCAAAACCGCCTCGGCTGTTGGCTCCGAAACTCTAGCGGATCAGTATGAAATTAATGTTTCACCAGCTACGCTCAGAAATGAAATGGCTGATTTGGTTGAGTTAGGGTATTTGATCAAAGAACATGTTTCTGCCGGCCGTATCCCTGGCCCACAGGCGTACAGATTATATATTCGGGAGATGATGGACGAGGTTGAGATACCTGTGGTATCAGAGGTGACTATCAAGCAGCGCATCTGGGAAGAACGGCATGACGTTGATCGGTTGTTGCGACGAATGGTACATGTCTTGGCTGATGAGTCAAAAAACCTTGCATTTGTCATCACCCATGACGGTAGGGTGTATCACGCTGGCAGCGTGCATGTATTGCGCCACCCGGAATTTTACAATATTGATCTGACTCGCACCGTGCTTCACCTCATGGATCAGACCGAGGCGCTCGCCTCGTTGTTTGAGGGCGTATTGCCAGAACAAGAGCTAGGTGTGTTACTCGCAGAAGAATTACGGCTATCAGGGCTGAGCCAGTGCGGATTGGTGTATGCGCGATTTACGTTGCCACACGGTGGATATGCACAATTGGGTATCATTGGTCCGATGAGGTTAAATTATCCACGCATCGTACCGATTGTACGATATTTCAAGCAGGTGCTGGATGAGCTATCTCGGGTGTGGTAATTGATAAAATTAAAGATTAAAGAGAGAAGAGCAAAGATGTCGAAAATACAGCATGATGATAACCAAGCGAATACTGATTTGGAAGCGCAATTAAAACGCGCTCTGGCTGATTATCAGAACCTGGAAAAACGATTTGAAAAAGAAAAAGAGGATATCGTACGGTTTGCCAATCAATCGCTTTTACTTAAGCTGCTGGGTATTACGGAGGGGATGGAAATGGTAATGAAACAGTTTCAAGAGTTATTGGAAGAGCAAGGTTTTGAGAAAATAGTCCTGAATCCGGGAGATGCGTTTGACCATACGATAATGGATGCGATTGATGGAGAAGGCGCTATCGTGGATACCGTGTATAGTAATGCGTATCGATTGCATGATAAGATAGTACGGCACGGGAGAGTCAGGGTGAGAAAGAGCAAGGATTAAAGAGTAAAAAGCAAAGATACGGAGATAAATTAGATAGTTCGTTATGTTTGCTCTTTTCTTTTTTCTCTCTGATCTTATTTTATTATTATGTCAAAAATAGTCGGTATAGACCTTGGAACAACTAACTCAGTCGTAGCAGTGATGGAAGGTGGACAGGCCAAAGTTATTCCATCTGCCGAAGGCGGCAACACCATACCAAGTGTGGTGGATGTCGTGGATACCGTTGTGGGTGAGCCTGCCAAGCGTCAGCTTGTTGTAGCGCCACAAAAGACCATCAACAGTATTAAGCGGATCATGGGGTTGAAGGCAGATCACAAAGAGGTGAAACGCGCCACGGACTATGTGTCCTATGACATTACCTCAGGCAAGGACGGCATGGCCGTGGTGGAAGTCGAAGGCAAAAAATATACTCCACAGGAAATTTCTGCCAAAATCTTAGGCAAACTCAGAGCCGATGCTGAAGCTTATCTTGGTGAAAAAGTAACCGCTGCAGTTATCACGGTGCCCGCGTATTTTGATGACTCTCAGCGGCAAGCCACCAAGCAGGCAGGTGAAATTGCTGGCCTTGAGGTCAAGCGCATCATCAATGAGCCAACCGCAGCGTCACTAGCCTATGGCTTGGACAAAAAAGATAATGAGCTGATTGCTGTGTATGACCTGGGCGGAGGAACGTTTGATATCTCTATTTTGGAGGTTGGTGATGGGGTGTTTGAAGTCAAATCAACCGCTGGGGATACGCATTTGGGCGGTAACGACTTTGACAATGTGTTGATTGACTATCTAACCGGTGAATTCAAGAAAGAGCACGGAGTAGATCTCAAACAAGACAAGCAGGCTTTGCAGCGCTTACGAGATGGGGCAGAAAAAGCTAAGATCGAATTATCCAGCAAACAAGAAACCGAAATCAGCATACCCTTTATAACCGCTGACGCAAGTGGCCCCAAACACCTGCAAATGCGTCTGAATCGAGCCAAGCTCGAGCAATTGGTAGAGGATCTAGTAACCCGAACTTTCAAATCAGTAGACAATGCTATCAAAGATGCCAAGGTAGACAAAAAAGATATTCACGAGGTAATCCTCGTTGGTGGACAAACCCGCATGCCGTTGGTGCAGGAGCGAGTCAAGGAATACTTTGGCAAAGAACCACACAAAGGAGTAAATCCAGACGAAGTCGTGGCTATTGGTGCGGCAATTCAAGCAGGTGTGTTGGGTGGAGAGGTTAAGGACGTATTGTTGTTGGATGTCACTCCGCTGACGCTGGGGATCGAAACACTTGGTGGTGTTATGACGCCACTGATTGAGCGAAATACCACGATCCCGAGTTCCAAGAGCCAGATTTTCTCTACGGCCGCGGATAATCAAACTTCTGTAGAAATTAACGTGTTGCAAGGAGAACGACCTATGGCGGCAGACAACAAATCTTTGGGTAAGTTCATCCTGTCAGGTATTCCTCCAGCTCCTCGTGGTATTCCGCAAGTAGAGGTCATATTTGATATTGATGCCAATGGGATTCTTAACGTATCGGCCAAAGATAAGGCAACCAGTACTGAGCAAAAGATTACTATCACCGACTCCACTGGTCTGAGTGATGAAGAGGTTGAGCGTATGCGCCAGGAAGCTGAAGCGTACAAGTCAGAAGATGATAAGAAGAAGCAGCTCATTGATGTTCGAAATCGTGCTGATACGTTGATATATTCGGCAGAAAAAGCTCTCAAAGATGCTGGTGATAAGATTGATCAGACCGTGCGTGACGAAGTACAACAAAAGATTGATGCGCTCAAGGGTGTACAAAATGATGAGGATCCTGCCACGATTGAAGCAAGCCTCAATGATCTGAGTGAGACAATTCAAAAGATTGGCAGCGAGTTGTACAAACACGCCGACCAAACTGAGCAGCCGTCAGATACCGAACCAGTAGAAGGAGAAGTAGTAGACAAAGAAGAGGAAAAAGAATAGAGAAAAGAGAAAAATTACAGAGAAGAAATTAAAAGATCTTTGTCACCCTCCTTCTATCTGTAATTTTTCTCTTTTCCTTTTCATCTATACTCTTATGTACCTATGGCAAAACGTGACTATTATGATATCCTGGGTGTTTCCAAAACTGCTAACGAGGCAGAGATAAAAAAAGCCTACAAGAAACTAGCTAAACAGTATCATCCTGATGTCAACAAATCTCCAGACGCAGAAGGAAAATTCAAAGAAGTAAGTGAAGCATATCAAGTTCTTTCAGATACTCAAAAGCGTGCAGCGTACGATCAGTACGGGCATGCGGCGTTTGATCAGAGTGCTGGTGCATCTGGGTTTGGTGGTTTTGGTCAAGGAGGTTTTGGTGGGTTTGGTGCACAAGATGGATTTGGGTTCTCTGATCCTTTTGATATTTTTGAGCAATTCTTTGGTGGTAGGTCGGGTGGTTTTGGCAGGCAGGCAGGTACAGCAAGGCGTAGAGGTGCTGATTTGGAAGCTAGGATTGATTTGGAGTTTGATGAGGCCGTACATGGTGTCGAAAAAACACTCAAATATTCTCGGTATCTTGTATGTGAGACGTGTGATGGTTCTGGAGCCAAAAAAGGCACAAAACCCACGACCTGTACGACGTGCCAAGGGCAAGGTAGAGTGCGGACACAACAATCGGTGTTTGGGGCGATGTTTAGTTCGGTAGTAACGTGCCCTGAGTGTCATGGAGCCGGAGAAGTGATTGCAGATAAATGTCCCAACTGTCGTGGCAGTGGGCGATTTCAAGCACAGGAAGAGTTTACCTTCAAGGTGCCAGCAGGTGTTGACACTGGTACGCGGTTACGGTTTGCTGGACGCGGCAATGCAGGAGAACGAGGAGGATCTGCAGGAGAGTTGTTTGTGGTGTTTCGGGTAAAACCACATCCTCTTTTCAAACGCCGAGAACATGATATTCACTTGGAAGTACCGATTAGTTTTGCCCAGGCAGCGCTTGGCGATACGATCACGGTACCGACGATTCATGGCGAAGAAAAAGTAACGATCAAACCCGGAACGCAATCCGGTACGGAAATATCCTTACCTGGTAAAGGAATACCACGCCTGCACTCACAACGGATAGGCAATCAGATTGTTACAGTCAAAATCGAAACACCGACCAAACTTTCATCAAAACAAAAAGACTTACTTAAGCAACTGCAAGAGATAGACGACCGTCCACAGAAATGGTGGGAAAAGATTTTGGCCTAGTGGTCAAGCGTGACCGACGGTGCTGATCGCACCAACGACCCAATCACCCGACGCTGGCGCAGATATGCCCGCAAGCCTCCCTGCTTGAGAATTTGCCGTGCCATACGTATATCACCCCGGATTCCCTGAATAACCCCCCCACCTTTTTCGGCCTTGAGAATATGATGAAAATATGGCCCTTTTAAGATCACAATGGTTTGGTTGTGATCCAGGCAGTGCATGTTAAGGGCTGTTTCTAACATATATCCTTGTGTACCCTGTTCTAATACAGTCTGTAGTATATCAGTCTTAATCATACGTTCTCCGTTGTACAAAAGCTCAGACCTAAGCAAAGTATCCAGCAGCCAGAGCAAGGGATGACCTTTGCTCTGTTTGTAATAGATGAGCATACCCGCGTTTTTGAGGTGAAATTGTTCGACCATCGCGTCTATGTAGTGAGGTAGAAAATCTTTGATGTCTGCATCAAGCATGAGAATCGTTGGTGTATCAACCTGAGACAATCCTGATTTGATAGCTTCGGTTTTGCCTAGGTTTTTGGTGTGTTTTATGAATATGACTTCTATTCCTGTTTCTGCTGCCAGAGTGTTTCCTTCTGTATCCAGGTATGTTTGTATATGATGGACAGTATCGTCGGCTGAGCCGTCATCAATGATGATAATCTTGCTGACATGGTGAGCCTTGAGCGCACTCTTAAGGGGAGAAACAGGTCGTCTACTTTCGTTGTATGCAGGTATGATGATGGTGGTTTTGGGTATATTGGTCATATATTGAATGGCAGAAAGTCGTTTTCTCGTGGTGTATAGTTTTTGATTGTTTTCTCATAGCACGCATGGATCGTGGCAGCTCCTTTTTCTCCGCCAAATTCGCTGGCAATGCGGCGTGCTTGTTCACCCATACGGGTTTTCAGCGCAGGATCGTCAAAGAGTTTCAAAATGGCTTGTTTGAAGGCGGATGGATCAGCAGGGTCGCACGTAAAACCACTCGCATCAACTATTTCACTCAAACCCTGGGATCGGGCAAGAATGGGAGGTATTTGGTGTGCCATTGCCTCGAGTCCGGTCAATCCAAAGGTTTCGGACGTGCTGGCAGAAACAAACACATCCGCTACGTTCATGACGCCACTCGAGATAAGTTCGTGGTGAGGGATTGCACCGGTCAAAACAACATGATCTGTAATACCAGCGCGCGCGATAAGTTCTTTGAGTTTGGTTTCATATGATCCACCGCCGATAATAAGCAGCGAGCAGTCGGTGTGTTCTTTGATGACCTGTGCCCAAATCTCAACCAAACGGTCGAGTGATTTTTCTTTGCTTAATCTCCCAACAAATAGCGCTACGTTTGTCTTGAGTCCATAGTCGATTTTGAGCTTTTTGATTTCATCTGGTGGTAGGAGGCGAACCTGGTCAAATTCAAAGAGCATCGGAATAATATCAATTTTGTCTGTATCAATACCATGGGTGGTTAGCAGTTCTTGCATTCCACTGGTACTTACAAACACCCGATCGCTTGAGTTGTAAAACCAGCGATGGTATGCCCAACTGGTTTTTTCAAAAACACCTACTCTGTTTATCCTCAGGAGCATCTGGAGGTATTCACGTGATGTAAAAAGGGTATGAAACGTCGAAACAACCGGGATCTGCAGTATCTTAGCTGCGGCCAATGCATCGTTGCCCAAAAAAGATGGCGCCTGTGTATCAATGATATCTGGTTTGAACTTTCTCAATTGCAGTAATACGTTGGGCATGTTGGGGAAGCAAATACGTAGGTGTGTGTAATGTGTAGGAAACGATCGTAAGTAGACAATGTGGGCGTTTTCGAGGCCATCGGGGACCAATGTTTGTTCTTTCGGTTGGCGTGGTGTCAGGATAAGGACTTCATGCCCAAACTTCAGAAGCCAACGTGCAAGCTCGACACAATGAGTGGTTACGCCTGATATATACGGAGGGAACGCGTCGCCCAAAATAACTATGCGCATAGATACGTATATTGTAATAGTTTTTGGGATCGTTGTACTAGGTATTTTGGGAATCTTGTAAATATATGACGGAATCACGTCAGTCGCGACTGACATGGCGGAGGGAGTGGGATTCGAACCCACGAGGGTGTTAACCCACACGCTTTCCAAGCGTGCGCCTTAAGCCGCTCGGCCATCCCTCCGCGTCATTTATGTCCGTATACAGGCGTATTTTAGCATACATGCGGTATCATGCATAATATTGTTTGATGAACACTTCATTCAGAGACATAGTGACAGTTTTCTTATATGTATCATTTCTGAGGTAGAATAGCGCTATGGAAGATGACGTATCATTGGTGCGTGACAAGGTAGACATTGTGCAGCTTATCAGTGAGTACAGCCCGCTCAAACAAACCGGCAAAAACTTCCGTGGGATATGCCCCATTCATCAAGAAAAGACCCCTTCATTTTTTGTCCGGCCAGAACGAGGGCTGTGGTATTGTTTTGGTTGCCAAAAAGGCGGAGACATTTTTACCTTCCTTATGGAAAAAGAAAACCTCTCGTTCGGTGAGGCGCTACAGGTATTGGCCAAACGTGCAGGAGTTACCCTGACCGGGCGATTTCAGCGTGATGGTGCGCAGGTCAAAGAGCGGTTGTTTCAAGTGTTGGCGTCTGCCGCGGAATATTACCAGCAGACGCTTCATGGTAGACAGGGCACTGCTGCCATGGAGTATCTCAAACAGCGTGGGTTGACGGATGCGGCTATAGAAAAATTTCGGATAGGGTATGCACCTGATTCGTGGCGTAGTACAGGAGATTATTTACGAAAACGCGGGTTTGCAGATGAGCTCTTGATTCAGTCCGGGCAGGCAATCCAAAGTGATCGTGGCAATCAACCATATGATCGCTTTCGCGGGCGGGTCATGTTTCCAGTTTTTGATCATCTGGGAAGAATTGTTGGTTTTAGCGGGCGGATACTAACCGACGCCAAAGAAGCCAAATATCTTAATACCCCAGAAACGCCGGTGTTTAAGAAAGGTCATGTACTCTACGGATATCATATTGCCGAACCAGCAGCACGAGAGAAAGGCTATACAATCCTGGTAGAAGGAAATGTGGACGTGGTGTCATTGGTTGATGGGGGGATCAGCAATGTCATGGCGCCGCTAGGAACCGGCCTGACTGCTGATCAGTTACGGCTGTTAGAGCGTATCCAGCCGCGGATTTTGTTGGCATTTGATGCAGATGAAGCAGGTCAAAAGGCAACGCATCGGGCAATTTTGGAGGCAGCACGACATGGGTTTGAAGTCAAAGTGGCACGTCTGACCAGCGGCAAAGATCCTGACGAAGCAATCAGGAAAAATAAGCAGGGCTTGATAGATGATTTGCGACAGGCAGTGACTGGATTTGACTACCTACTCCAGCAAGCAACCCAACATGCTCCGACACAAGGGGCGTTTGGCAGAAAGAAGATAGTCGAAGGCATGTTCCCGTTCTTGCAGGTTTTGCCGGATCGTGTGGTCAGGGAGGAATATCTACAGCAGTTAGCCAGCCAGTTGAATACTACGCCCACAGCCTTGGAGCATGATTTTGCGGCATGGGTGAGAAATAACCAGGGACGGCAGTTTGTCGAAACAGGTTCGCCCACCAACCCACTGCCTGACCCCCAGGGGACACTTAAGAAGAATAGACAGGAATTACTGGAGGATTATCTGATTGCGCTTTTGTACAATGCGCCCAAAAGAATCCTCAACAGTGAAACACTCGACGCGGTCGAGGAAGAGGTGTTTTCGCAGGAGCACTGTTTGCGCTACTTTGTCCAGTTGAAAGAATGGTTGGAGAGTGGGCAATCGGACTTGACAGCTGTTGTACAATCGTTACCTGACGAAGACGCCCGAAATCTTGACATGCTTATCATGCGAGATTTTGGGACGTTGTTTGATACTGATAGTGAGGTGGTCAAAGAGATAGAGCGCGTCTTGCGTCAGTTACAGGAATTGTACTATCGCAAGCAGATCAGACAACTTACGCAACAGAAAGCAAGCCAAGGTAGCGAGGAGCAGAAAATCAAGCAAATAAATGATATGATTAGAGAGTTCACCGAACGGCTTCGCGGCCTTGGATAATACATACATCCTAATTATGACATCTCGTGCCGACGTCCAAAAAATACGAAAACTCATCAAACAAGGGAAGCGCCAAGGGTACGTGACCGTTGATGATATTTTGGAGTTGTTCCCTGAGGCTGAAGAAAACTTGCAACAGCTGGACGAATTGTACGCGGCACTTATTGATGAGAGTGTCGAAGTCCTAGATACAGAATCCGACAAAGCTCCCACAGAAAAAAAATCAATCGCCGAAGAATTGCAGGAAAAAATCGACAAAGTATCCCGACGTGTTGGCAAATCTCCTTCGGATCCAGCCAGGATGTATCTCTCTGAAATCGGTCAGGTCAAGCTACTCACGCATGATGAAGAGGTGTCTCTTGCCAAACGGGTTGAGCAAGGTGACAAAGAAGCAGAACAGATCTTGATCCGTTCCAATTTGCGGTTGGTGGTTTCTGTGGCAAAAAAATACCTGGGCCGCGGTTTGGATATGCTGGATCTCATACAGGAAGGCAATACCGGCCTGATGAAAGCGGTTAAAAAATATGACTGGCGACGAGGGTTCAAATTCTCAACCTATGCCACTTGGTGGATACGACAGGCAATTACCCGGGCCATTGCCGACCAGGCACGAACCATCCGTATTCCTGTCCACATGGTGGAGACCATCAACAAGTTCATCCGCATCAGCCGCCGTCTAGCCCAGGATTTGGGTCGTGCCCCCACTCCAGAAGAAGTAGCTAAGGAGATGGAAATCCCTGCAGAGCGTGCTCGCGAGATTATCAAGATTGCACAAGAGCCGGTTTCACTAGAAAAGAAAGTCGGGGATGATGAAGAATCACGTCTGGGTGATTTTATCGAAGACGAGGTGATCGCAAAACCTGATGAGATGGCCTCGTCAGAACTCCTCAAAGAGCACATGCGTGAGGTCTTGGATACTTTGTCTCCACGTGAGCGAAAAGTGCTAGAGCTACGATTTGGCCTGGAAGACGGCCGCAATCGTACCCTGGAAGAAGTGGGTAAATATTTTGGTGTAACACGAGAACGTATCAGGCAGATCGAGGCAAAAGCTCTGCGTAAGCTCAAACACCCCACTCGTGCCCGCAAACTCAAGGATTACTTAGATTAGGGTGAATACAAACGCTACTGCTGCGGCGAAGGCACAGTAGACGGCAAAGTAGATCATTTTCTTTTGGACAATCAGATAGTGTAGTGCGGATAGTGCCATCAGCCCACTGATACCGGCGACAACACCGCCTGCGATTGTATACCCGACATCAGTGGTGGCAGGCATGTCAATTAATTGCAGAAATAGCGCGCCGACAATCGCCGGAATGGATAATAAGAATGAAAAATCAAACGCATCCTGCAGTGGCAACCGGCGCATATGCCCTCCAACAATGGTAGCGCCGGAGCGGGAAATACCCGGCAGCAATGCCACGGCCTGAAACAAGCCGATGGTCAATGCATCTTTGCTTCCGATATAGTGGTCAAATTGGTAGGTATCTGTTGTGTCAGTATGCTTCTGGTTTGACTTCGCCAGATGTAGTAGAAGCAGGGTGGTAACGACATATCCTATACCTACAATCGGGAGGGACAATAGCGACTGTTCAATCCAATCGTTGAGCAGTACTCCTGCCACAGCAACTGGTATCGTGGCGATCACTACGAGTTGGGTTTGGCGAAGTGCTACTGGTTCTCGTCTCAGCAATTGGGTGAAGTACGTAGCGAGTTTTTTACGAAAATACCAAAACGTCGCTACCAGTGTACCTCCATGTAACCCCACCACGAAAAAGAGCGAGGGATTGGGTATATCTAAGAGTAACTGAATCAAGATGAGATGGCCTGAACTACTCACAGGTAAGAATTCGGTGATCCCTTGTACAACGCCCAAAAAAAGCGCAACAATAAGTGTCATAGGTTTATTGGGAGGGCCTGATCGAGAACGCAGTCACACCATCGGCAACCAGTTCAAACACGGCATTGGTGGTTATATCTAGCATCATCAAACGACCGTCGGTCTCGAATAACGCGGGTAATTCTTGTTCTGCTTGTCGTGTTTGTAGCGCAACGACTCTTGTCGGGTCGAACCATTGCGGTTTATAGAAATGCGCAGTGCGTGGCTGAGCGTTTTTGGTTTCTAGAGAGTATGTGCTAAGCGCGGTTGATTTGATCGCTTGTGCATATGTCCAATAGACAAACGTCCGTCGATCGTTAGAAATGGACAGATCATAAGACTCAGGTAAACTGCCCAATAACGTTTCTCCCTGGTGCAGGATATTTTTTCTGATAATATCCGTGCCGTATTTAAACAATAGTGTCTGATCATCAAGCCATGTACCAAATGTGACTAAGGTGTTTTGTCTACCTATGGCAAAGAGTTCTGTACCGGTATCAACATTAAATACCCATAATGTGTGTGGCACTTGCTGAGCATTAGGTTGTGTATCAGTGTTGATAACCATGAGGTGTGCGCCATCGGGTGAAAAACGCACCACCGCCTGCTGATTGAGATCGATGAGTGCTGTTGGCGTACTTGTTCTGAACGGGACTTCTTTGACTGGCGTTGGAACGTCGTCTTTTAGGAGCATGATGAAGAGCTTGGTATTGTCTGGTGTCAGGTATGTGTAGGCGACCTGCTGATCGTCTTCTTGTACGTCGTACCCGTATATTGCAGTATAGCCAAGTGTTTCAGGCACGAGTGTGGTTTCCTGCTTGGTTGCGAGTGCCAAAGAGTATATGCCACAGGTTGCGGTACATTTGACATAGCTAATGGTGTCAGTGTCAAGCCAACGCAGTTGTTGATAACGTACAGACTGGGAAGTATTTTCCGTGAGCTGCTGATGCTGTGTCCCGCGGGTGTCTACGAGCCATATGTTATTGTCTCTGATGTAGGCGATATATGTGGTGCCTGGAGCAATGTCCGATGTCGGTTGTACGGTGGGGGTAGGTTCGGTTGATCCAGTAGGAGTCGGATCGGTAGTTTGGTTTGATCGTTGTGCAGATAGCGCCAATACTGTGACAATTCCTATAATCAGGATGACGATAAAGACAACACCAACAACCAGTACTTTTTTCATTGCAAAACCGGTGTGTGGTGTGGGTTGTGCATCATGAGTAGGTTGGGGCGCAGTGGATTGCTGATCATCGGGCATACAGGTATTGTATATGATTTTTATTGAACAAGAAACGGCTCGATCTCCTGCCACAGGCGTGCTGGCTCCACAAAGTGTCGGTGTGTTTCATCTGGTACTGATATGAGTGTGACGTTGGTGTGACCGAGTGATCGTACTCGTTCCTCGAATGCATCAGAAACCGAATGCGGCACATTTACATCCCGCATGCCATGCCATATGTGTATAGAGATGTTTCTGATTGCCGATACAGCTGATGGTGTCCAGTCGTCAATCGCAATGGTCGGGGCCAGTAGGAGTATCAGGTCGACCTGGTCAGGGTAGTCTTTGGCAAATCGTAATGTTGGCAATCCTCCCATGCTAAATCCATACAACACTACCGTTGGGGTAATGTCATAGTGTGACGAAACATATTCGATAACATGTTGCAGGTGTTCCCGTGATATGCGCGATCCCCAGTTTTCTCCGTACATCTCGGATGCAACAAACAACGCGCCTTGGGTGGCGAAATATTCGCCATACCGGTCAAGATCCTGTGCGAATTGCTGAGAAATAAGCGTTGAGTCCACGTGCTCGTTGCTTCCATGTGAGTAGATAATAAGAGCAGTGGGTCCATTAGTAGTAGATAGCTCTTCAGGGCGATAGATTACCACTGCTTGCTCGTCTATGGATGTGGTGTCTTTTTGCAAACCAAATTGGCTCACTGGTGTAGGGCTAATTGGCATGCGTGTGATACCGCCGGTTTGTTCCGCGGTTATATCAGAGTCGGTTGTGGGTAGCTCGGAAGGACCTGTCAATAGGGTTTTGACAACATATAGGCCAACTACACCAACAGTCGCAAGCATTATCACTCCCAGGACAATGGGGACCTTCATGTCGTCATTGTATCACTAGAAACCATGGTTGGGTGGTGTATTGTATATCGCTGTTGCTCACGTATAATAGCAGTAATGTGGGGTCGTGTTATATTTTTGATCGTTATCGCTGTTGCGCTGATTGGTATTAATGTTGGTCTTTGGACGATTATGCATAAAGACAGCGACAGTACAGTGTTTCCCGTTGCCATAGATATCAACACACCCACGCCACCTCAAACCTACACTATCCCACTTGTTGCGGTTACTCGTTTTCAAACCCTAAATGTGCTTGATATGGAAGATGTAACTACCGCTATTCAGATACCGGAGCCATTTGTGGATGCGGTCGAGCAATTGTCGTATTGGGAGGGTAAAGCCCATACTCTGGAACGTGCCACTTGGGACGATATGTCGGAATTTTTGGCCAACCCAACAGATGAGATTTGGCTGGTGCCAGTGACATTACTGCGACCGACAGTACGAGCATTGGATCTAGATGGACGATCCGTGTTTGATATGTTGCATGATGTCGACGCGTGGCCACTCGCGATTACATTGGATGACGGTTCTGAGTTTGCTTTGATGCCGGATGGAGTGTCGGAGCTTGCCATCGGTGGCACGGTGGTACTTTCCCGCGGTGTAGCGGAACGGATTAATAAAAATCAGGATCCGTTGTATCCGTGGCAAGAAGTGGCGGATGTACTCAAACAGGCTGATGTTGCTATTGTTAATTTCAAAGGCGCCATTACCAGTGACTGTGTGTATGACGGATACACATTGCAGTTCTGTGGTGCATCCCACTATTTGGATGGCATGGTAGAGGCAGGGATTGATGCTGTTTCGCTTTCGGGTAATCATATCGGTGATTATGGCCAGACAGGTATGCGCGAGACTGTGGAGTTTTTGCAGGCGGTAGATGTCCGAACCACCGGTCTTGGTCGAGGATACGAGGAGGCGTTTGCACCGGCTGTCTTTGAGATGGCTGACGGCACGACGGTTGCGTTGGTTGCCTACAATAACGTGTTTGGTACCGCGCCATGTGCGGACAATACGCAACGGTGGGGAGTTACGTGTCTTTTGGATGATGAGGAGGTGGCAGCTGAGATTGCTGCGTTAAACACAAAGTATGATGTAATTATCGCATATCCCAATTGGGGCCCGGAGTATGTACACCTACCGGATACGGATAAACAGGTTGCCTGGGGCAGAGTGTTGGTGGAGGCTGGTGCGGATTTGGTCGTGGGCGATCAGGCGCACTGGGTGCAGACCATGAAGTTTCATGACGATACGCCGATTTTTTATGGCATGGGGAATTTTGTGTTTGATCAAATGTGGTCGGAAAAAACTCGCGAAGGATTGCTTTTGCGTGTCTACCTGTACGATGGACGGCTTTTGAGTATTCGGCCGGTGCCTGTTAAGATTTATGATTACGCACAACCTCGGATCGAAGAAGGGGCCAGCGGCAGGGCGATTTTGGACTATTTGTCGTTGCCGTTACGGTAGAACATATGCATCAACCACCCATTCGTTCACTTACAAAAATTAGGGCTATGCGTTTTTTGTACGTAGGCATTGCAGTGGTGCTGGCGCTTATAGTCGTAACCGCCTACCAACCCAGTACGCAGGCGCAGTGGATGATTGCGGTAGGTAGGATATTGGGGTTTTGGGGGATTACGGGGATCATCATTCAGTTTGTTCTGTCAGGCCGACTCAAATGGTTAGAAAAGGGCATAGGACACGATCAATTGCTTCGCTGGCATAAGGTTAATGGCAACCTGACGCTCGCTGGGTTATTGCTCCACCCACTGTTTATACTGTACATGCCGCTCTTGCGTGTCGGCGCAACGATAGACCAAATCGTGCAGACATACACCACAGGGGTGTGGCTAGGTGTAGCCGCGTTGGCTCTGTTGATTTTTACTATTATAAGTACGATATTTTCACATGTACTCCGGATTAACTATGAACGTTGGAAGGAGCTGCACCTGCTGGTATATGTGGTGATGTTACTAGGGTTTTCGCATAGTTTTCTCGTTGGAACTAGTGTTATGAGACGGGGGCTGCTGTGGTATTGGTGGTTGGCGTTGGGCGCTGTAGCAGTGTATGTGGTGTTGTATCGGTATGTGTGGCGTGTCTACCAAAACCGCAACAGTATGTATGAGGTGGTAGACGTTTTTGATGAGACTCAGGACGTTCGGACGATTCGACTAAAATCTATCAGTGGCAAAAAATTGGATTATGCCCCAGGACAGTTTGCGTTCACGCGGTTTTATTCGACAGGGCTTTCTAGCGAAGAGCACCACTTTACCCTGTCGTCATCGCCATTGGAGGAGCATCTTTCTTTCACGATCAAAGCGTTGGGGGATTATACCCGCCAGTTAGACAAGGTTAAAAAGGGGGACAAAGCGCGTTTGGAGGGGCCATATGGTGTGTGTAGCAATGTTGGGATGTCCGGACCGTTTGTGTTTCTCGCTGGGGGTATAGGTATAACACCAATTATGAGTATGCTTCGAACAATGCATCTGAGCGGGAACACGCAAAAAGCATTGCTCATCTACGCCAATCGCACACCGGATGATGTTGTTTTTCGAAAAGAGTTAGATGAGATGGCACAGGAAGGTTGGCTGCGAGTGGCATATGTATATTCTGACGCTGAGGTAGACGGTGCGTACAAAGGCTTTATAACACGGGAAGTTCTGGAACAAGAGCTACGAGCTACTCGATTCGAACTTCAAGATTCCAACTTCTTCATCGTCGGGCCGCCACGGATGATGGATACTACTCAAAAGATCCTTCAAACGCTGCGCGTTCCGCCCCATAAGATTTTCACCGAACGTTTTGCGCTACGCTAATTTAAGTTATAGGCCTTGTGTGTTTTGGGCAGGGTGTTTAGACTGTTACATCAAGGCCCGACCCCGGGAGTCGGGTATTTGTGTATAATGTCGGATATGAACATCAATCATTATGCCAAAAGAATACTGATTTATGGCGACTCACACACGTGGGGACGAATTCCAAACATATACGAACGGTATGACACGCAAACACGCTGGACTGGTGTCTTACAACAGCAACTTGGCACAGATTATGAAATAATAGAGGAAGGTTTGCGCAGCAGGATGGCAAAAGGAGAAAACCCCTATGTGCCAGATCGAGATGGGTATGCACAGTTTCCTGCGATTTTTTCGTCCCACTTGCCACTTGATATGGTGATTTTCTTTTTGGGGACGAATGATACCAACTCCCGTGCACAGAAAACCCCGGCAGATATTGCGGAGGATTTAGGTTCGTATCTTCCTTTGGTACGGGAAACTTCGGAAAGCATGGGCATGCAGCCCCCACAGCACACTATGTTTATAGCGCCATCTATAGTTGATGAGTCAGTGTTGAAAGAAAACAGTATGTTCAGTGGTGCCGGGAAAAAGTCGCAGGAGTTACCGCAGTTGATTAAGGCAATGGCAGGAGAGCAGGGTGTGTTGTTTTTTGATGCTAGCACGGTGGTTGTTCCGTCAAAGGAGGATGGTGTACATCTAAACGCTGAGAACAACATCACGCTCGGCAAAGCCCTCGCGCAATTCCTCCGTGAAATTTTCTGATAGTTAGAGGGTTTGTCATCCCTGCCTGCCTGCGCAGGCAGGTAGGCAGGGATCCAGAGTGAATCAGCACTGGATTCCAGGTCAAGCCTGGAATGACTGCCGGTACGTACAAAACCACCCTTTGTATCTTGGGACGTGTTTGGGGTATTCTGAGGATATGCTGCCCGTTCGACCTCCGTCTAAACAACTATTATCTGTCATCATAGCCACGTTTTTGGTTTTATTGGGTGGGTTGGTGGCGTTTCGTTTCTATTCTCTTGAAAAAAATGTCCGAATCCTCCAAAACGACTATGCGGCATTGACCGCGGATAGAGGCAATTTGGAAGAGGCATTTGATACGATCTTGTACGAAGACCATCTGCATTTTTTGACGGTGCGGCAGTTGGAGCAGGCACAGGAGGCTTTGAAATCTGAATACGAAGCGTTCAAGGCAGACGCGGAGGGTGAACGGTTAGCTCAGATTGAGGAAGTGTACAGCGCATACAATCAAGCACTGGCAAAAATCGAACGCAACTCCGGCGTGGGGCTTGATACCCAGGGTGCGAAGGAAAAGCTTGATGATTGGGCACAAAAGTTCCTCAGCCAGGAATGGGACACATTAGCTGCGGATATCAACGCTGAGAATGCTGTTTTGGACCAACAGTACCAGCAATACCTCGCTACATTACCTACCCCAACGCCGGTACCAACCTCGCCGCCGGTAGTTGCTGCGGCTGGGTACAGTTTTCAATCTGTGTCTACTGAGCGTGGTGCCTATTCCACTCACTTAATCAAACTCCGGCTCAGCGAGTATACGGTCAAAACCCTGGCTGCCAATGACACAGACTGTACGGACAATTGTCCTGCAAAATCACTTGCCCAATACATTACAGAAAACAACGCGTATGCGGGTATACACGGCAGTTATTTTTGCCCGCCTGATTATGCAGCATGTGCCGGTAAGGTCAATTCGTATGATTTTGCCGTGTATGACTCCAATACCCAGTCGTGGCGCAACGAGCATACCCTCCAGTGGTACAACAACGGACTGGCGGCGTTTAATGGGTCCCAGCACCTATTTTATGACGACATCCAGCAGTATTACTTTCAGCATGGCAATGGCGGCGTCACAGCAGGATTGTCCAATTTTCCATCGTCGGTACACAATGGTAATGTCATTGTGAATGAAGGCGAACTAACCAACGCCCAAAAGGCCAAAGGCGTTCGGGGTGCTATCGGCGTTGATGACACGTTTGTGTACCTTGCCATTTCTAGTGGTGCGTCAGTAACGGATATGGGGTATGTTATGCAGGCGTTGGGCGCTCGATACGCGCTTAATCTGGACGGCGGTGGATCAGCGGCGATGTATATTGGTGGCGCGTACAAGGTTGGACCGGGGCGTCAATTGCCCAACGCGATTGTTTTGGTACGAAGATAACCATACTACTGCCCTAACAAACCAGAAAGGCCGGGGATAAAACTAATAATGAGCTGCCAAATTGCCCAGGCTGCTGCGAGTAAGAACAGACCGATGATCGCATTGGTGATAATTGCCCGAGCCTTCTTGGTTTTTTCGTCGTCACTTCCCGCGGTCAAATAGGTAAATCCACCCAAGAACATATACACCAGAACAATAAGCCCTCCCACAAGCAGAGCAATGGATATTCCGGTGGAGATAAGTTCGTTGATGTTATCAAAACCAGCTGCAGGTGGATTGACCCCCCACAGAGGAGCAATGGAGTTCTGGTTTGGCATAGGGTGTTTGTCAGCGTCTGACGATGACTGACGATAAGGTACCATTGTACCTTTTTGCATGACGGTTGACTAATTTTTCTTGTGTGTTTTGGGTAGAGAAAACCAGAACGTGCTGCCTGTGCCTTTTTCAGATTCCACCCAAATCTTGCCTTGCAGATCGGTCGCAAACCCTTTGATGATAGACAGGCCCACCCCTTGCCCAATGGAAATGTCTGATTTTGCATAAAACGGCTCGAATATTCTGGTCATTTCCTGAGGATCAATCCCAATACCATTGTCCTGGCAAAAGAAGTAATAGTGCCTCGGCTGATCCTGCACGCCAATAGTGATACGTGGTTGTGGCTGTTTGCCCATGTATTTTATGGCGTTAGAAACAAGGTTTCTGATGATTTCTTCAAACTTTCGCTGATCTGTATGAATAGTCGGGAATGTGCCGATTAGTTTGGTCTGTATGTTGTTTTCGGTAATCTGCGGTTCAAGCTCGTCAATGACTTTTACGATAATGTCGCCAGTGGGTACGTCCGAATACATCCCGGCTCGTTTGATCCGACTTAAATTCAGCAAATCATTGATCATGGCACGCATGTTGTCAATGATTTGGTCCATCTTGTGCAGATCGTCATCCCGTTGTTGGATCGCACCAGATGCGATTTCTTCTTTGACAAAGGACAGGTATCCAAGGAGAGACACCACGGGAGTCTTAAGATCGTGCGACACAGTATAGATGAGACGCTGCAGTTCGTTATTTTTACCTGAAAGATTTTTTTCTGTTTGAGCACGTACTCGTTCATATTGGAATAACAAGAATGCACCTACGATCAGTGCGCTCATGAGGTTGAGCGTGAAATGATCTCTGATTGACCCGCCTAACAGATCAGTGTGGTTGACAAGACCAACGATGCTCAAAAAGACGAGTAAGAATATAGTCCACGTGATACCACCACGTAGGCCCGTGAGAAAGAACGCAAACGGAGGGAGTACATAGACCCACAGGGTGAGCGGGCTGTCAAACTGTGTCACAATAATACTGTTCATAAACACAACTACTAACAAGGCAACAGCAAGGTTGGTAAGCAACTCTATGTTATCGGTGTGTCGTTGGAAGATGATAAAAGCGCCCCAAATAAACAGAAACAGTATTGCGGGAACAACAAATTGCATATCAGGAGTGATGGAGAAAAACAAGCTGTTGCTGGCGTAACCGAACGCCAAAAATGCCAGTGTGTATCCAATGGCGTTGATCGCCCGGATCCTTCGCATATCGAACCTATTGGGATCAAATGTCTTACCATTGGAGATTAATTTAAGAAAAATTGACCGCAGTATATTCATGTGTTTGGCCGATCATCAAGTTTGAGGTCGGCATCAATGCTAAACGAGGCAGGCAAGGTGAACCAAAACGTACTCCCCTCATCCCGCGTGGAATCTACACCAATCGTACCCTGCAGGCTGTTGACAAATCCTTTGGCAATAGAAAGACCAATGCCAGAGCTGGAGGCGGTAGTATTGGTCTTTGCATAAAATGGATCAAACACATGTTCTACCTCTGAGCTGGGAATACCAATCCCAGTATCCTGTACGAAGAATTTATACATGCCGTCTTGTTTGTCTGCACCGATAATTATCTTACGCTCGGCCTTATCACCCATATATTTGATGGCATTAGAAATGAGATTCCTGAACACCTCTTCGACCTTGCGTTCGTCTGTGTACAAAATAGGGAGGGTGCCTTGCAATTCGGTTTGGATACCAGCGGCACGTAGCTGGGATTCGTTCTCACTGAGTATCTTTTCAATCACATCTGAAATCGGTACATGAGCGTAGGTTCCTTCGCGTCTGGTCCGGCTGAGGTTAAGCAGGTCATTGATCATTTCACGCATGTTCTCGCAAATGACCGTCATCTTCTGGAGGTCCTCGTCTCGCTGTTGGTCCTGTCCCGTGGCAATCTCTTCTTTGATAAAAGACAGATACCCCAGTAGGGACACCACGGGAGTCTTAAGATCGTGAGATACAGTGTAGATCAACTGCTGCAGCTCAGCGTTTTTTTCGTACAGTGTGTCCTCGGCTTGTGCTCGTGCCCGTTCATACTGATAGGAAAAGAAAGCAACTACGCTGTATGATAACAGAAAATTGATCGGAAACCCGCTACGCATAGGGAGGGGATATACGCCATATGCCTGAGCGCCTACCAACGCAATCAACCCTATCATGGTAACAGCCGTCCAGATGATTCCGCCAACTGAGCCGGTGAGAAAGAACGCAAACGTCGGGAGCAGATAGATCCAAACGATCCCATTGCTATCAGCGCCGGTTGGAAGGATAAGACTAAAGAGTATTATGGTGAGTAACGCGACGGCAATATTGGTAATGAGTTCAACATTTTGAAACTTGCGCTGTACGATCAGAAAGGTTGCTCCAACAAAAAAACCAGCACCTTTGATAATAGTACTAACTGTGTCAGCATATGTGAAACTAATGAGAAACCAACATAACGCCAACAGTATAAATACACTCCCTACGACATTAAGCGTTTTGATTCGTTCCAGGGTGGACTGATCGGTGGTGTCACTTCTGCCGTTAGTAATAAATTGTTGATAGACGTCTTGGACGTCAGCGTAGTGCATGGGTGCTTCTTTCTTTATTCTAATGAAACCACCCACTCCCTACAAGCATCAGACACACCCCGCACCAGTCCCGCTTTCTGCGGGACTGTACGGGAGGACTTCATTGCTGGCTACCTTGAATGGCACGCTCAACAATATCGCGTGGCAGAGCAGCAGCAGAAAGAAGAGCGGTACGAACAGAAGATCCAGCTTCGCTTCCGATACTGTCAGCTGCGGTGACAGCACCGACAACGGCAGCTTCGACTGCATCGGTAGCTGTTTCACCGACTTCGCCAGTCGAACGAACAGCACCTTCCACAGCAGCTACCGCGACAGCACCTACATCTCCGCCGACCGACGCTGCACTGACAATTGTTTCGTGGACGGTTTGACGTGTAGCAGTGAGTACATCTCCGCCTAACTCGGCAACGCCTGAGATGACCCCTCCGACGGTTTCTCGGGTAACCTGGGTAACTGATTGTCCGACTTGGCCGGCACTAGCTATGGCACCGGTAATGATGTCAGTAATGGCATCCATGCCACCGGTCGAGATATCACCCGTGTCTTGGAGAACGCCAACGACCTGGTTTTTGACCGCACCACGTAGTGCTGAGAGCACATCGTCGGTTCCCTCTATAGCAGCAGCTATCGCACCTGTGGTTTCTTCAACTAAATTTCTAAGCATACTAATGTCACCCCCTTTGGGAATGGCCGTTTCAGGTATGCTGACCGGTAGATCCGATACCCCCACGGTCACGGTTGTCCAAAAATTCTACTTCTTCAAGCTCAATGGGTTCCTGTTTCATGATCATACATTGGGCAACGCGCGTACCTCGTTGTACAGTGACCGGTTGGTCGGTGAAGTTGTACACAATCAGTGCATATTCATCGTTATCACCACAAAAGTCGTTATCACCAATGCCGATACCATTAGCTGGTATGAGACCGAGTTTGTGGGTGGAACTTCTCGCGGCCAACAAAAGCCAATACCCTTGAGGCAATTGTACGGCGACGTTAAGTGGGATATAGCCAATGGTGTGAGGTTGGATGGTAACGTCAAGGCGGGCAGCCAAGTCCATACAGGCTGCACGGTCGGTTTTGTAAGACGGCAGGGGGAGTGATGTGTCAAAACGTTTGATAAGTACCTTCACAAAAATTATTCTAACATGAAGCAGATAGGTACATGCTATACTAACTATATGAACGAGCATGATGCGCGAAAAATCGGTGAAGTGTTGGCTTTTACTCGCGTGGGTCTTGATACACTTCAGCGCGGAGAAGGGGCGCTTGAGTCGGTGTTTGAACAGGAGTTCTTGGATACGTGCTTTGATACGACCGAACAATTATTGGAGGAGTTTGAGCGTTTCATGGACCACAACCAGTGGACAGACAGTATAGAAACAAAAGCCGAAGCAACCGCCGACAAACTAGTCCACATGCGCGATCTGTACCTTCAGGACGAATGGGAAGATCCAACGGAGATATTGGAGTGGCTGGGATTTTTTGAGGGCGCTGCCGTGGTACACTGGGGATTGGTGCAGGGTATAGCCGAACGTATCGGAGATTCGTCACTGGAAAGCATGGCAGAGGAGGCGGTAGAATTTCATCAAAATGTTTTGTCTACGTCTCGAGACCTCTTAAGGTCTACTGGTCGTCAAGGTTAAGTGCCGATTGCTCTACCAACCATAAAGGCCACGGTTGCTGACACTCCAGTGATCAAAAACACGTCTAATACTGATCTCCACAGTGCTTCTTTGGTGATACGCCATCGGATGATACTAAGTAACAATAATGCTCCGATCGTACTTATTACCGAAGAGACAAACAATCCTGATGCTTCGGGGTTGAGCAAATAAGGCAATAACGGGATCAGTCCAAACCCCACAAACGCAAAAAACGTTACAATGCTCGTGATCCATTCCGAGACGTGGTTGTTGGCAGGCATATTAAGTTCGTGTTGCATCATGAACTCCAACCAGAATGTTGGATTGGTGCTAAATATTTTTGCCAATGTCTGGGCATGTTCTGGCGTAAACCCTTGCTGAGTGAGCAGGTATTGCGTTTCCTCCATCTCAAATTCAGTATGTTTGGCCAGATGCTTCTTTTCTATTTTTTCTTGTTGGGCATAGACTTTTTGCTGTGAACGACTCGAAAGCAAATTCCCCAGTCCCATAGAGAACGCATCGGCGAACAGATTAGCCAATCCAAACAAAATAACTGTAATAAATGGCAAGGCGTTAGAGCCGGTCATATGCTGGGCGCCGGTGAATCCGGCTACTACTGCAAAGGTCGTGACAATGCCATCGCTCCCGCCGTATACCAACTCACGCAGATAGCCCGACGCAGGAGACAGGCCGTGTGCTTTTTGGACGTGTCGGTCGAAATACTCAGGTGAAAACGAACGCATATCATTATACTATCGCAGGTTGCTCAAACTGGAAAGTCTTGACATTGGTGTGTTGAGTGGTGATGATGGAAGTATGTCAATTGCATTGCTCATGCATCTAGTGGGCGCTGGAGTGTGGGTGTCCTTGATTGTCGCAGGAATAGCGTATCAGACAAAGGGTAGTCCAACGCTTTCCCGTATCTTTCGGGCGTTTGCACTAAGCGTCATGTGGCAGGTAGGAACCGGCGCGTGGTTGTATGCGATTAGCACACAGTACGCAGTGTGGCGGTTGTGCGCACAGTTGGGGTTGTATATAGTGGCTTCGGTTATTTATGCGGTGTTTCTTTTGCGTAAAATCCGTTGGAATCGCTCCCAAAGCGTTGCGGTATTGGTTGATAGCAACAATTCCTGAGAAATCAAATATCGTAAGGTAATGTAGACAACGATACATACTGCTAGTTCAAAGAGCGCAGAGAACTGCTCTTTATAGAACAAAAAGAATTGGGTCAAGAACAGGGAGATTAACGTTGCATACTTATACAATTCATACGCCGCTAGCCGGTTTCCTCGCCGCATGAATATAATTCCCACCCACACAAATCCGCCCGCCATCATAGAAGACACAACATGTGACGTATCAAAAAACGATTCTACTGATCGAAATTGGCTGATTGCCTGTACAAAACTCAGTGTAGTGGTGGATATAAAAAAGAGGATGACCGTATGGGTGAACCAAGGGAACTGTAACAGATCCAGATACACTTCTCGTAATAGCCGTTTGGTTTGTGAGAGTATATTAGGGTGAGTTAACCGATGTCCAGAAATGTGCCGAAGAATCTGCTTCATACTTTTTACCAAAGGATCTTTTGGGTCACTATTTGCCAAAAATAACAAAGCTCGTTGTTTTTCCTGAATATCAAGGTCATCGATCAGTATATCTTTGAAGACCTCCAGGGCATTTACTGCATAATCTTGGGGTTCTAGCTCGATAAAACGATCGATTGCCCGTGTTATCAAAAAGAGCAAGATAAAAACCACATAGATAAACGCCGCGGTTGGCTCAAAAAAGTAGTCATTGTCCCGTGTAATAAATTTACCCAATTCATCTATAAACAGCCCAAATCCAAGCCCACCAACAACACTCGCCAAACTCTTTGCCTCTCGATTAAGAAACGCCAACAGGATTACAATAGCTACCAACATCAAAAGCCCGCCCCACAACATGTGTGCAATGTGTAATTGTTCATTACCAAGTTGTGGGTAGTTAGTCACCGCAAGGAGTGTCCTTACACCAAGCAACGAGGTAATAGCTGCAATCAGAAAATTCTCCATTAGTACTCCCGATTCGAGGTTACGGATAAATGGTGTGCGTGGGAGAAGGTGTCTAAGTGGTTTCATGTCTACGTACAGGGTACCACAGTTAGTGCCTGTGTGTAGGCGCGGTGTCAGAAGACAGATATGTCGCAAATCGTGTGGCGATGACAGAGGTGATCGGAACAGCGGCGATCAAACCAATGCTGCCGACCATGGTCCTGACAATTTCTTCGGCAACGATTTCGTAGTTAATCACTTCCAAGAAAGACGCATCATTCCCGATAAATAATAATAGTAGTGGCAGCGCGCTACCAGTATAGACGAGTACTAATGTATTGATAAGCGAGGCAATATGGTCTCTACCCACATTCATGGCGCGTGCAAATAGCTCTTTGCGTGTAATAGTGGGTTTGGCAAGTTTGAGCTCTTGGACAATAGCAGCCTGGGATATGGTAATGTCGTCCAAAACACCCAAAGCACCAATGATAAATCCTGCTAGTAGCAACCCTCGGATGTTCAGACTGCCCTGTTTGGCAATGTCCAAAAAGAGCGTTTCATCGCTGGCAAAGCCAGTCAAATGGACCGCATCAATGAAATATTTGCCCAAAAGCCCGGTCAGACACAATGAGAGCGCTGTGCTGGCGATAGCAACCGTGGTTTTGCGGTTGATGCCGTGGGACAGATAAAACGTAATGGGTACGATAATAATGGCACTTGCCAAAGCTACAATGATGGGATTGGTGCCACTGCTGATTTGGGGCAACATGACCAATCCGATGATGGCGAACGAAATCGCAAGCCCAAGCAGAGACCGCAGTCCGTGCCAACGACCAACCAACAACGAAAGACTCACAAACAATGCAAACAACCACCCCAACGGGGCACGGCGCACATAATCAAAAATGTAGTAGGTGCGTTCGCCGTCATCGTTTTGCACGTACGAGATCAGCACCGTGTCGCCTATGGCATATGTCGGTTGGTAGACAGTGGCTCGCAGACCGGTTTCTACGACAACCCGTTGGTCTTTTGCCGGGCCTTTGGTTATCTCCACAAGAAGTTTTTGATAGAGTGTGTCGCTGCCTTCTTCTGAGGGGATGACGCTGGTTTCCTGTACTTCGATGATTTCTCCTTCAAAAATCTCCTGGCGGGTATGGTCTATCTGCGCCATAGCCAAGGTAGGCAAGCTAACAGCAACACATATGGGTATAGCTAGTAGGTACATCTTTGAGCGCATACGTTCTAGAAACCAAACAAGGCGGCGATTTCCTCCAGCAAGGGGTACACTTCATCAAAAACGTCAGATGGACACCACCAACTGTTCGGTTCGCATGGAATACTAATAGACGCGATCGTGATGATTGCCAAAACAAACAATAGTAGCGCCAATGTCCCAGTAGCTGCTTTCATGATCAGTGAAAGCCAATGCGCTAGTTTGGATGGCCTGGTCTGCGGATGACTGACTTCGGTGGTGATATGAAGGAAAATATTTATGCCATACATCAGCGTGGTTAGTGCGGTCATAAACGAGATAATCAACAAGACAAATACCAAAAGAGGGTCAAATTGCTCCGGCGTACTTCTGTGGATAAGTATGAGGTACGACCAAAACACGAGGGAAAGTAATCCACTGATCAGTAAAATCTTACCCATACTCATATACCGGTGCTTAAACGGTAGCAATGAGGGGTTCTCTCGGATCTCCTGATAGTCCCGTATCCTGCCTTTGTACAACAACAGTGTACCGGCAACTACGGTAAATACAATAATTGCGCCTAATAATAACGTGATGTTTTCCATACTGACATCCTATCATACCAAAACCACCGCGTGATTGCGGTGATCTATTGATCTATGTTGTTGTGATCAAAGAAAACGCGTGCTGCGAGTGGTTTGGTAACTATTGGAGGTTACTGCATATCTGCAGATCCACCATTGTTGTCTCGTGCTTCCATAGGTCGTGCCTCGTCTACCACGAGCTTGAGGCCGTTCCAATCGTATCCATTAAACATCTGTTTTGCATTCTCTGCTTCTTCTGGAGTAGAGAACTCGACGAAACCAAAGCCTTTGCTGCGGCCTGAGTGACGTTCCATGATAACGGTTGCAGAAACAACGTTTCCAGCTTGACCAAAGAGTTCGGCCAACTGTGCATCGTTGACGGAATACGGTAATTTACCGACGTATAACTTGGTACCCATTACAAATCACCTCCGCTCTGAATTGTTGAGAAATAGGGATGAAAAAAATCGTCGTTCATTGAAGCAAGCACACAGACTGTTCTACGTTCTATGTTTCATACGGGATATCATGTTTTTGATTCCCAAATCGTGGCTATTGTACCATATCGCGTCAAAAAACGCCATTTGCATGACAATGGGGCGTGGATACGTATATACTAGCAACATGGCAGATAGGTATGAGTTTCCGGAGGATTTTTTGTGGGGTACGGCAATCGCGGCACATCAAGTAGAGGGCAATAATACCAACAGTGATTGGTGGCAATGGGAGCAATCCAAGACGCCTGAACGCAAGTATCCGCTTGAACCTTCGGGCATTGCCTGTGATTTTTGGAACCGCTATGAGGAAGACTTCGACATCTGCCAAACATTCAATACCACCGCTATTCGCTTATCAATAGAGTGGGCACGCATCCAGCCAAACGAAGGCGAATACTCCCAAGAGGCTATAGATCACTACAAAAATATACTCAAAGCTGCCAAAGACCGCGGACTTAAGACGTTTGTTACGCTGCATCATTTCACGAGTCCTGTATGGTTTGCCGAGCGTGGAGGATGGGCATCAGTAGATAGCGTGCAGTATTTCACTGGCTTTGCCAAAAGCTGTGCTGAGAACTTCGCCGGCCTGGTTGACGCGTTCATTACTATCAACGAACCGCAGGTGTATGCGCTTAAGGCGTACACTGACGGTACATGGCCGCCCAACAAGACCAACCCTTGGCTTTCGTTACGCGTTCAGTTCAACTTCATCAGAGCACATCGGAGTGCATACGATGCAATCAAAGAAGTGACAGATACGCCCGTAGGACTAGCCAAGCACATGGTTTGGTATGATACGGATCCGTTTGAGTCCGCCTGGATTGACCGAACAGCCGCCCGTATCCTCAATTATCTTAACGACACGTTTTTCCTCAAACCTATTGCTAGCAAACTCGACTTTATCGGACTCAATTATTACTTCACCAAACGGATTAAGCGGCTTCGGTTCCGGGAGCCAACTGATTATGTGAGCGACATGGGATGGTGGATTAATCCGGGCGGGTTGGGTAATTTGCTGCAAAAACTGCGCGCGTACAAATTACCGATTTATGTTACAGAGAATGGCCTGGCAGATGCAACGGACAAATATCGTACGCATTTTTTGCGGGATATGTTAATAGCATGCGGACAAGCGATCCTGAGTGGAGTAGATGTGCGGGGGTATTTTCACTGGTCATTGATGGATAATTATGAATGGCACGAGGGTTTTTGGCCACGGTTTGGCCTGGTAGAGATAGACCGCGAACATAACCTGGCACGCAAACCGCGCGATTCCTTTTACTATTATGCAATAGTGTGTAAGAATGGAAGAGTAGATGTGTGAACATTCGCACGACGAAGATCATGGCAACTCCTAACCGCCCAAAACCTGGCCGATGGTATACCACTCAAGTACGATACGCATGGTATCTGATACGCAGGCTTGTATCGCTACGAATTGTACAATTATTAGTCATACTATCCCTGCTTTTAGTGCTCTCGCCACTGGTGGTGTTCGTGTGGCTGCGTCCACACACGCCTGAACATATCAACTATGGCATTACGTTCAGTAACAGATATGCACAAGAGCTGGGTATGGATTGGCAGGATACGTACCTGAAGATATTGGATGATTTGGGCGTCAAGAACCTGCGTCTGACCGTGTACTGGGATGAAGTGGAGCCGGAACGGGACGTGTATGATTTTGGTGTTATTCGTTGGCAATTGGATCAAGCACAGGCTAGAAATATACCGGTAATTCTCATTACGGGTAGAAAAGTTGTTCGGTGGCCGGAGTGTTTTGAGCCGCATTGGTGGGAGGCCATAGAGGACGTATCCACGCGGGAGGCGGAGTTATACGAGTTTGTCAAACTCACCGTCATGGAGTTACAAGAATATGACAACATCGTGATGTGGCAGGTAGAGAACGAGCCGTTTTGGCCGTTTGGGGATTGTGCGGGAGATATCGAATGGGGCGTGTTGCAACGCGAGGTTGCTATTGTGAGGAGTCTTGATGATCGTCCTATTATCATTCAGGATAGCGGGGAAGGCGGTTGGTGGTTCCCGTCATATCGTGCGGGAGATTACCTCGCTATATCAATGTATAGGAGAATCTGGTATGACTTCTGGGGATTGTTGCTAGGGAGGCATGTGTATTTTCAATACCCGCTCGCCCATTGGACATATAAGATAAAGGCTGAGTTGGTTGGAGTGCCACCAGAGAGAATTATTGTTACCGAACTGCAAGCTGAGCCGTGGGGGCCTGGTATCAATAGTAGTTTGACTCGGGAGGAAAAGAACAAAACCATGTCCCGTACTCAATTCATTGATACCCTCAATTATGCACAAAAGACCGGATTCACTGACCTGTACCTTTGGGGAGCAGAGTGGTGGTTGTTTGAAAAAGAAACCCAAAACGAGCCGTTCTACTGGGATACTGCCAAAGCGTTGTTTAATTGATAGGGGATTTATATAGATACTCCCGTCATATGTCAGGCATAAAAAAACCGGACAACCTCGTGTGAGGCCATCCGGTCAAACATTCTACGATATTCCCATGTTGTCCCATTCCTGGCGCACACGACCCAAGGGAACTGGCTTCCCTCTCACCAGGCGCCAGAATTCATCTGGGGCGATGATTTTGTCCGCGTGGCTGCGAATGTAGCTTTCAATCTGTGCGAGTGCCTTGGCGTCTTTCCAATGTTCCTGGAGGTTTTGAGTTGTCCTCCAGGTGAGGTTTTTTGCGAACCTCGAATCGACATTTACCAGCCGCCTGTGAGGTTTCTCGTCACGGTCGATATGAATCAGCCAACCCCTTCCAAAAAGCCCTCGAATGAAGGCTTCCCAGACACGATCGGTGTCATTCTCGTGGCAGACCACTACGATTCTCTCCACCTGGGGCGGATGGCCTTGAGAGTACCCCGCTGCGTGCCAGCCATGTATTGCATAGCACTCGATGGGTTGGTGTCCCAGCCAAGGGTGTTGTGCCTCGGATGGGATGGCCAACAGCCAGTTTCCAGTATTAGGATCCTGGACCTCCCACTGAAGATCCGATAGATCTGCGTCGGGGTCGATACTCTCGGCGTTATATCTCAACGGCTCCTTGACTCGATACTGAGGGTATGGCTTTCCAGGCTCGAAGTAGGCCATTCCTCGAGAGATTACCCCTGGCTTTTGAGAATACTCCATTGGTACGGTTGCCTTGACGCAGACAGGTTCATTCGGGATGAGATCGTAGCCTATGACGTAGCCGGATGTAGGTGTTCCGACCTCATACGAGAACGAGGCTTCAAGTACACCGTATTCGTTACGGCCAGTTGGGTGCAACACAATGGCGTCATACGGAGATCCGTTCTCTAAGATCCACCTTATAATCGCGTGAACTCTTTCAAGTTCGTCCACAACACTCCTCTTCGGAGAATTAGTCATTTTTACACCTCCTTGCTTGTGCAGGGCTGACGACACCACTTCTGGAAAAAATTTGGTGAGAGCTATGAACTGTCTCTCGAGAGTCAACATCGGTATTGTAGCAAAAAACACGCTAGGCGCCAATGCTATGGGGCGTACTTGTGGTGTATAATCGAGCATGCTGGGTAGGTTGTGAATATGTTGTTAAGGAGGTTACAAGAAAGTGGTCAAACCTACAGAAATAGCGAGGCAAGGGGTAGTCGCAGCACGGGAGGTATTTATCTTGAATCCTTGCGCTGAGACTCTCATACCGTTTCTCGATCAGCTACAGAGGGAATACTGATACGTTATAATAAACCAAATGGTACGTAAGCGATTTGGTAACATTTCCCTCGAAAAAGTAGTTACAGTTTCGTTCTTGGCAAATATCTGGGATGTTGGTTTCAATATCATTGTTGCGCATTTGACCGGAAGTGTGACGATCTTTGTCCAAGCGTTACAGGGTGGTGCGGACTTGCTATCATCAGCGTTTTTGGTTCTGGGGGTGAAGAGGTCAAAAAAACCTGCTGATAAGCGTCATCCATACGGGCACGGCCGGGAGATGTATTTCTGGGCGTTTATTGCGGGGTTGGCGACGTTTTCTGTGACCGCTACAGGTGCATTTTATACTGGACTTAACCGATTCTTTTCTCCTCAGCCAATTGACAATATATTTCTTGCATATCTTGCCCTGGTCCTAGGGTTATGTGCAAATGGATATGCACTTTCGTTAAGCTCTCGACACTTGCTAAAGGGGGAAAAGATTACTCGACTATGGCGATTGTTCTTACAGTCTGAGCACATTAGTACAAAGACAGCATTTGTTTTGGATCTCATGGGAACGGTTGCTTCTTTATCAGGATTAATCGCACTGGGCGTGTATGGTATTACTGGAGATATGCGATTTGATGGTGTAGGCGCAATGGTAACAGGTGTGGCATTGGGTATTTTTGCCCTGCTCAATCTCAGAACAGCCAAAGATCTGTTGTTGGGCCAATCCGCTAGCCAAGAGGTGGAACAAAAGATTGTTGACATAGTGTACTCATTTGATGAGGTACAGGCAGTGCTTGACCTGCGGACACTGTTGATCGGGGCCGAGACCTTGCAGGTAAGTATGGAGCTACATCTACAGGATGGGCTCGATACGGATACTATTGAACAATTGGTTGACCACATTGAGGCGAGTATTCGCCAGAAGGTACCAGATGCTGCGCATATTTATATTGAACTTGAAACTCCTGATGTATCACCCTAGCCGTCGATCTTGCGGGAAATATTCAACAAAAGTGCGGGAAACGTGCGGTAATTGTTGCGGGAATTATGGTCAGATCGTTTGATTTCCCTTTAAAATAAGGTAAAAAATGGTAGTTTCAGTAGTGATACTACAACTATTACAGGAATGTTTTGAGGTCTTCTAATCGATCAATGACTTTCCACGCACGATCTTCCACGCGAGATCCGCGAAATGTGACTCCATGTTGGGATTCTTCAAATAGTCCGGTATCATTATCACCATCTCCTACGCACACCGCCTGTTGGACGCTGATATCAAGCCTATTACAGAACTTCCACAACATATCAACCTTAAAGTCGTAGTCATTGCCATGGCATACGATGCGTTTGAAATAATGGTTCGGGTCAAAAATGAATTGGTTGTGCGCGGCATACATGGTGATACCCAGGTCTTCACTGATCTTTTCCGCGAGCAGGTCGATGGAGCCGGTCAGTAGGGCGATATGGTAGCCTCGATCTTTCAGGTACTGCACTGTTTCTTGTGCGCCGTCCACATATCGGTAGTTGGTAATGGCCGCCATCATGTTTTCTTTTGTCGCCTGGCCTCGCTCTAGATAAATTTGCTCCAGGAATTTTTGGCCTTCATAATAGGTAACTTTGCCGGTTTCAAACCAGCGCAAAAACTGCTCGTCCTCTTCTGGCGTAACACCCATAGCAAGGTTGAGTTCGTACCAGGTGTTTTCTTTGATAAGTGTCTTATTGAGATCAAATACTACAAGTTTGATATCCTCCATAGATGGATTGTACCAGAATGAATACGCTAATTTTAACAATCATACTCAGCGGTCTTTCTTGTCTTGACGTTTCTTGCGTTTTTCCTTGATTGATAGTTGCGGCTTCTTTCGGGTGTCTTTGCCTTGTCGATCTCTGCCTTTTGCCATAATAATCACCTCCTGTTAAGGGACATGTGAAGAACGCTCATATGGGCATTACGCCGATGTTTCGGTATTTTTCTTTGAACTCTTGATAAAAATAGTTCAGGTTGGGCACTATCTGTGATACTCGTTGTAGGCCTGCATCTGTCTGCACGAACGGATCTACAGTTCTTGGTTTGTTGAGGCCGAAAAACTCCGCAGTATCTTTATCCGCGTATACGAACTCGTTGCCAGGTGTTAATCTGTCCAGCAGAGCGTGTATGCGCTCGTCGTTTGTTTGTCTTAATTTGTTTAATAACGTCTCGTCGTCGGTAAAAAAGTCTTGTTCGGATATATATTGTGCGCGTAATGCCAGACGTAGTGCCTCACCAAGCACAAAGAATGATCCGTGAGATACAGGATCAAGCCATATCAGTCGGGAGCAGTTTACGAACAATATTGAGAATAATGCTGCTAATCTATAGTTGGTAAAGTATAAGGTGTCATCTTTCTCAACGATCTCATCAAGAAATTGAGCTATGATTGTATCTGGCAAAAATCCTATGGTGAACCCGTCCCGCATAAAATAATCCCATCTGTCAAAAGAAATATCCGGCAGGTCGTTTTCGAGCAATACGTAATGTTCTTTATTAATAACTTTTTGTAAGTCAACATTGTGCTTTTGCAAGATGTCAGGTATGTCAGAGTCGAGGATAACTTGTTTGTTGAATGTATCGTGGAATTCGTGCTTTTCGTCCTGTACAACAAAGTCAACAACGTGGGAAAACGCAGTGTGAGAAATATCATGAAGCAAAGCTGCAATCTGCTCCTCTATGGGGCGGCTGAATCGGTGGGATAGGTACCAGACGCCGATACTATGTTCGTATCGGGTTCCGGTTCGTACTGGTTGGATAAAGTGCGGCGCGCCGTCCTGACTTATTTTCTTAAGCCGTTGAAACGGCGGGGAGTCTATAAGCTCGGCAATGACTGGCTCTTCTATCGTGATATCTCCATAGATTCTGTCGTGTATATTCATGGCCATTGCCTGGAGTATAACAAAACTACCTCTTCTAATCCCAGAGGTAGCTTTGTTATTGCGAACAATGATGCCACTACTTATTATCGGGCATCATAGTGAACAGTAGTCCATTCACTAGCGACAATACAACACCAAACAGTAGTGCTGCCAAAAAGCCGTCTACTTCAAACCCGGGTACGATCATTGCAGTGAGCATCACCATCAGCGCTGTGATGACAAAACTAAAAAGTCCCAGTGTCATCACATTCACCGGTAAGGTCAAAAGCCCTATCACCGGACGAATAAATGCGTTTACCAACGCAAGAATAATGGCCGCAACAACTGCTGCAAAAAGGCCATCTACTTGGACACCAGGAATAACATACGCACTGATCAGAACAGCGATACCGCTAAGGAGAAGATTTACGAGAATTTGCATTACCTCACCCCCTTTACTATACATATAGCGTAAAGAAAATATGTGCTAGATGCAAGTGGGGGATCACATGGCTGGATGCTGCATAGGTATGATCTTACTCCTTCTGTTTGTCCAGTTGGTCGAGTTTGAGCATCTTCACGCCAAAATAAACTACCAGCGCAATGATTATGAAGTCAATCAGGACGTTTACAAAACTGCCCCACATGATCTTCGCAGCTCCGACTTGGAGGTACGCGTCATTTAGGTTTTCAACATTGTTGAGACCAAGGGCGATGACTGGATTGATGATGTCCTCAACCAGTGCTGCTACCAGTTTAGAAACAGCACCACCCAGGATAAAACCAACCGCTAATCCAACAACGCCTTGTTCTCGGATAAATTGTACAAATCCTTTCATACGTACTCACCACCTTTCTATTAAAGAACTCATGGCTCTCATTCTATCTGGAGCATAGCACGAGCACCCCTCCGCTGCAATGTCTCAGTGTCGTTGACGCATGTGTCTTTTGCGTGTGCCTGCCGCTCTTTGACGTGTTTGTTCTTTTTTGTTACCATGCTTTCATACTGCCCAGTAACATATGTGGGCATTTTTGTTTATCATTTTCACCGGCTTTATTGTTAACTACATAGGATTATTTCAGTTGTATGATGATGGGTTGGCGTTTGAGAGGATTGCGTCAACTGCGCAACACGATATGGTAACGCCTGCAGTTATTGCAAAATATCCTCCATCAGCCGTGCCTGTACATACAGACATCAGTTCCATACAACATGAAGACAATCCGGATATTGATTTATTAGAGATACGGCTTACCAATGCCGACAACGAATCATTAATATACCCGACCAAGACGGCTGCGGACAATACAAAGCAAGTAGCCAAAACAGTGATCAAAAAGAGACCAATTGTGACTCCCACGATAGTTCCGACACCTACCCAGAAACCTAAGATAACTCTGCCGATTGAGCCAACGCCGACACCCAAGCCAATTGTTGTACTATCTCCAATGCCGTTTATTACAGCGTACCCTTTGCCGCCGTATCCGTGCCCTTCATATCCACTGACAGCAGAACAACCCAGTATGCCTGGTGCGGATTACATCGTTTGTCCGGACTAGTTTCGGTGATAGTGAGTCAATAAAAAAGGGTCATGCTGCTATTGCAGCATGACCCTCACGTGTGTCGGTCGACGTCAATGACGGTATGGCCGACAAACCTTAGCCTTGATTTTTTGGACTCTCAGGTGGACTGTCCTGTCGGGCAGTTCGACGGCGCCATATCGCTCTGGGAACGTGCAGGAAAGCAGCTCCACGGCCTCTTCGGTGTCGTGTCGCTGAACCACTTCTCTGTGTGCCGAGAATCTCGCACTCAGGATAGACCACACCCACGTGAATGGCCTGGCCATCCATGCGAAGTGACGTACATTGCGAACCAGCGGCGTCACCAGGTACTGGGCGGTGAACAATGCCGCCGCCAAAGTACCTATGACAATTAGCAGCGGTATGATCTGCCCTTCTTGCGAAAACAGCGTAATCATCGCCAATAATGTGAGAACCGGTGGGTACAATGCCCACAGGAAAAATGGGCGAGGACGACCTTGCCGGTCCTCAAGATACCAGATGGAACGGCGTCGCTCTCTGCTTTGCGCCCACCTGGCCTCAGTATATGCCCATATATCTCCCGTGGAATACTGGTCGATGGCAAACGCCGCCTTCCAGTTGACACCACGGTACCCCAAATAGACACCGCAGAAGAAGGCAAGCACCAGCCGGATGGCTACGATGATCGCTACAAACACTGGCTGTAGGGTAAACGCATACAGCAGGCGGCGTCTGAAGTCGCATTGGTCCCGTAGTGGCCCAGATGTAAACGTGGCCCACCTTGCAAGCCAACGCGGGGGATCCTTGGCGAAGTATTCCTTGGGGACGTCGATGGTGATCTGATCGTGTCCCATCACTTCGCATGGCCAGTACCAAGAATCAGTGGGGTGATCGTCATTGTCCACCACATCGAGTTCATACCGGCCGTATCTAGTCCGTGCAAAGAGGCGTTTCTTGATATCACGGCTCTTTCGTCCGGGGTGCGCGACCAATAGAAACGCATGTAGTGTATGTTCCCCTGGCCGGTAGAACGCGACATAGTGTTTGATGTCGCCCAAGGGTACGAGTATGCGTTGGGCCTCTGTACCTGCACGCGTGACTACCAGTAGCACCGAGTAGTCCTCGATACTGCGATCTGCCACACGCGCCCTCTCCTTGCGGTTCAGACACCACTGAACTGGTATCGAACCTCCGGTAAAGTCGAGATCAGGGATCAAGATTTGCATGATATTCCTCCTTTTTCATGCGTTTGTTCGAAAAGGCGAGTTTCTTCGAGGAGGCGTTGAGCCTCCTCGCTTAGCGCATCGACGATCTGCTGCGTTGCTGCGAGCGTTTTTTGCCCAGCGGTGATTTGTTGTTCCAGCAAACGAATGCGCGCAAGCAGGCTCAATAGCCGTTGCCTGTTCCACATAGCGGTATTGGTAGCCAATGCCATCTGCTGGTCAAAAGCAGTGCCTTCCCAGGCATGTGCCGGCCAGCAGAATCGATCCACATCTCTCGCGTCCGTGTCTCGGACTACGCCAGTGCACCCGTCGGTGAGTGCGTTGAGTGCGCGGGTTACTGTTCCGACATCTTCCCGCCCCATAGCCTCTGCAACCTCACGAGAGGTGAAACGCTCCACGGGGTTGTTACGAAGGACCTGGATCACATCCCACTGAAAATCAGAGAGACGCGAATCAGGTGTGACAGGTGGCACGGCGTAACCCAGCTTCGTCAGACGTTGGTATATAAAGCGAGTGACGAAAATAGGGTGCGGATCTACTTTTCTCCGTAGTTTGTTCCATGGATCTTCGGTTTTCCACAGGTACAAGATCAATGTGGTGACATCTTCGAAATGCTTTTCGAATGCGTTGACTAACGTCTGGGTGCTCTCCCGCGAAAGGTAGTACAACTCTTCGAACAGTTCTAAAAAATTCACGGATTCCTCCTTGCTTTTGGGGGTTGTTAAAGGTCTAAGGTCACTAGGAGGGGATTATATTATAAAAGCGGAGAATAATCACCCATAGTGTGTTTTGGTGGATCGTTTACGTAAGAGTTAGCGGGTGAGGGGTCAACTTACACCTCTATCAACTATTTCAATGGTTCCTTTGTGACATTTTGGACAGGTATTGTGTACCAGCTCAGCAACGTATTTCAGCTCGGTTGATCCGCATTCGGCACACTTCATCTCTTCGTTATTTTTGTCAAGATAGTTTTCTGCAAGGCAGTTTAGGCAGATATATTGCAGTCGCATCCCTATGTTGTCTTCAATTTTCTGTTTTGTTTCCTCAGATATTTTGTCGTATTTCATGAGCATCCATGCAGATACATCATCTAGTGGGATACCTAAGGTTTTGGCTATGACAGGGGATTCTCCAGGGTGACGACAAACGACCTTATTGCCTTGCTCGTCCATGACATACATGTAACCGCCCGAACTACTGCTTGTTTCAAAATTGCATGTATTGCATTTACTTGAATTAAGTTTTGGCATGCTACCTTAATTGTAATAGTGGTCGTTGTTTAGCACAATATGAATCTCCAGTCTTGAGTGTGGCTCTTTGTGGTGCGAGCCTGCCCGCCTTCTGGTGGGAGGTTGGCAATTTCATCAGTTTTGTACGAGGGGTTGAATAAAAAAAGGGGCCTCGGAAATGAATCCGAGGCCCCCGTAGACGGAGCTTTAACGCATATACGGGAACAGGCCTCTGAGGATGACCCCCAGAACTGCTCCTATGAACATGGCCAAGGCAAACGCCCAGGCCATAAGGTAGAAAAGCGCAACGCCATAGGCAACGGTCGCCAGGAGCAAGATAGCTCCCAGGGCAATGTTGCCCGTGGCAAATGCCCATATGGTTGCGCCTGCCAGCGCAACCAACAGAAGCAGGGCCACTAAGCCTTGCCACGTCTTGAGCAACGCTTTGACAAAATCTCCGAATTTGAAATGTTCAATCATGATCGTTTTCTCCTTGTTGATAGGGATTGTAATAACTCCCTTTTTCGTCCTTCCAGTGCTTCGGACCGCCACCACCAGATAAATCCGGGTAGGGCCTTCCTTCCAGACGAGGTTGAGAGATTTTTCCTTCATCGATCAACCGCCAAGCAATTCGGGCGCCTTCTTCCGGGGCGCGGTACCAGAAGTGGATTTGATAGTATGCCAAAACTTGTTTCCACCCACTGTATTCTTCGACTGCCGTGCCGGCAATGATCTCCTTGACTTCCTCATAGGGGACACGTCCTCCTATGATGTCTTTTACACAAAGACTCAGTGAATACCCAGTCAACATTTCTAAATCTCCTTTTTGGCCAGATTGTTAAAAAGACAAATCCTCATGGATTTGTTAGGCTCGATTGTACCCCATAGCATCTATTTTTGTAAATAACAGTTACGGCTGTCGGTTTTGGTTGTCGTAAAGGTGCCGTGGTAATAAGGATTTGAATCAAAATATTGACTGGGTTACAATGACTTTATGTCCAAAGAGAAAATGGTTCGACAAGCTCACCACAAGATTGCCGGCGGTACTGTACACAAAATGCCAGCAGACTTACAAAGCGCGCTTACTTCTGTCCCAGCGGCGCAAGTAGCATGGGAAAGTCTTACACCTCTCGCGCGCAATGAGTGGATTTGTTGGAATATTAGCGTTAAGCAACCTGAGACACGAAAAAATCACATTGAACGGACTATCATAGAGTTACAGGAAGGAAAACGTCGGCCGTGTTGCTGGATCGGTTGCATACACCGCACGGACAAGCCGATTAGCGCTTCACAAAAGTGGATACTTGAAAAACGATCTCAAAAGAAATCGTAATGATTGCCCAAAGACTTATTCGTTCCGCAAAATTTTCTCCATCGCTTTGCCTTTTGCCAACTCATCGATTAGCTTATCCAAATAACGTACCGACTGCACAACTGGGTCTTGAATGTCTTCTACCCGAACACCACAGATCACACCTTTGATCAAAGTCCTCGCGGGATTGAGCTGAGGAGCTTGGGCAAAAAAAGTTTCAAAGTCTGTCTGTTTTTCCAGCTGCGCCTCTAACTCCTTCTGGCTATAGCCAGTCAACCAACGGATGATCTCATCAACTTCTTTCTTGGTACGCCCTTTTTTCTCTGCTTTTGCTACATAAAAAGGATAAACGCTAGCAACGCTCATGGTATAGATTCGATGATTACCGTCTTGTTTCATGGTTTTTTATTTTTACGTCAACTGACTTTTTCTAGTCCGATTTCTGGTTCAAAATCAGCAGTATCGGATGTCTCTTGGATGATTCTTCCTTCTTTGACAAAAACCATTCCTCCTTGATGCCATTTGGCACGCATTCCCATCCAGATCTGAGGGTATTGTGCAGACACCTTAGTCATCATCTCCAAGATTTTATCTGGATCATCGGGCACTACAAAATCACACCCTTGGACTTGCTTATACATCCTCCATGTCCAGAATGTTCTTTCCAAATCGTTATTTGCTATATCATGGGCTAAGCGTAACATCTCTTCAAGTGTAGTATCACCAAATACAGGTGTTCTTACATCAACCAAGACACCACTCTCAGTCAGAATCCTTTGTGTCTCTAGTGACCTCTGATAGAGCCGGGGGCCTGCTTGTTGTTGTATTCTTTCATCAAGGCCCATTATTTCCCCGATTTTTTCAGGAGTAGCCTTGAGATCAATAGCAGCAGATTCTAGAAATGGAGCTAGCCTTCTCATCCATTCCGGCCCACTGCCATTGTGCGCCACTGACGATTTTTTGCCGTGTACGCTGTGATAGTATTCCGCCAACGCTAGTACTTGACGCTGGTACATGATCGGATCTCCGCCAGAGAACCGAACGGTTTCATTTCTTTGTATAGCGCCTTCTCCGATCTCACCTATCCCTTGTAGGGGAACATTGACGACTACAATAGGGTTCCCTTCTTGGTCAATGAACTGCATGCCTCGTTTGCAGTATGGGCATGCAACGTTGCATTCTCCAAAAGAGATAATTCTATTGAGAGGTAATTCCGAGGCATTAGTTTGGGGGACTCTCGCTTGAGAGGTGAGTGTCCCGTCGGGAGAGATTAAGGCACCAAAATAAAGTGGTCTAGCTTCTTGGCCAACCTTTCTGTTTCGTCCATACGCTAACATTCTTACCGGCATATCAGTGGTTAGTCCGTGTCTGGCCAAGATGGCTTCGAACTCTTCGGGGTTGGATAATTTCTCTGGGCGAGCTAGTTCATAGTGACCTCCAACCTCAGGGACACCGACAGCGTCTGGTTCTTGTCGTACTGCTATAGGGGCTTCGAGTGTTTGTTGCAACGCTACTATGCCGGGGGTGCTTCCTTTAACTGGTGGTTGTGGCAAAACTTCTTGCCGAGGTGGTCTTTCGCTGGATCGCACGTGTGGATGCATAGACAATGCAATAATACCAATTATCGTGCTATTTACCAAGGTCTAAAGATAAACACAATTGGGCCGAGCCAAAGCCGGGTAGGGCAGAATGAAGCCGGGAAATTATTCTCCACCTCACTTCCGGTTTGCTATTTCTTAAACAATTCTAAATATTCGTGTAAAGCGTAGATGCGATTTCTTGAGTAGCCTGTTGTTTCTTTCAATAACCCTATTTTTACCATGTCCTTGGTAAGATCGTTGGCAGAAACATAACTGATTTTGAGCACGTCCGCCGCTTCATTCACATGCATTCTTGGTTTTGAATACAGTGCATTGATTAACTGCGAAGCATTTTCCGCCCTGCCTCCAAGTGATAGAACTTTACGGTCATATTGTTCCTTCAACTGGATGATCTGATCAAAGGTCTTAACGCCTTGTTGACATGTTTCGATAACAGCGTTGAGGAAAAACTTAATCCATTGGTCGATCACTCCTGTGCTCCTGACCTGGTTTAAGGAGTCGTAATAGGAGTTTCTATTTTTTTCAAAAAAGTCTGATATATATAAGGTTGGTTTTTGTAGATAGCCCTTGCTAATTAACTGAAGCACGATAAGTAGCCTTCCAATCCGGCCGTTTCCATCAAGAAAAGGATGTATCGTTTCAAATTGATAATGGCTCACAGCTACTTTGATTAAAACAGGGATATCTAGATTCTCGTTGTGCCAGTATTTCTCTAAATCAGAGAGCAATTCAGAGACTTCGTCATGGTGAGGAGGAACAAAAAAAGCATCTGTAGGATTAGACCCTCCAATCCAGTTCTGACTAGTTCTGATAGTTCCTGGTTGTTTATGCTCACCTCGTACACCCGAGAGAAGTTGTTCATGTATCTTCTTAATTAATCTGGTTGAAACGGGAACCTCAGCAAGAGCAGAAATTGCAAAGTTCATTGCTTTGATATAATTTTGAACTTCTTCCCAATCATCACGCTCATCGGGACGTATTTCATCTTCAGACAACAATGCTTCTTCAATACCTGTCTTTGTACCTTCGATTCTGCTTGAACTGGTTGCTTCTTTGACCACGTGCATTTTAATAAAAAAATCAACGTCAGGTACGAGTTTTGAATAGATATTTAATTCTCCAAGTAGTCTAACAGCCTCTTCTAATAGTACGTCTATTTTTTCATCATTCCATCTAAAAGGTCGATTAGTTTTAGGGGGAGAGTAGCTTTTATACCCATACTGCTGGACATATTCGCCTAAAAAAGGGAGTTTAATATGATTTGCCATATTAAAGATAATACCCCAAAAGGTTTAATATGGCAATATGTATCAATGAGAGGTTTAGTGTAGTTCTAACGCCCAATGGCCAAGCCATTTCGTAGCTTCCGTGGAAGCTGGCTTCGCGCTGAGCGCGATATAGCCACCCTGAGCGTGACTCCGCGGGGTGGGGCGACGCAAGCTAGATATCAAGCATAGTCTACGACTATGTTGTTGATATGCGAACCTCGCTCGTTATACTCGCTTAGCTTCGACTCAACAACGCAGAGCACCAACTAAAATACCCATTAAGGGTATTTTCAGTTAGTGGCTCCGCGGGGTGGACTCGAACCACCAACCTAACGGTTAACAGCCGTTTGCTC
>CAZQWJ010000004.1:39673-47069 GCA_964597265.1 uncultured Candidatus Saccharibacteria bacterium | reverse complement strand
CTGTTGTAGCAAGGTCTGACTCCGGGAGTCTAGCTTCTGATTTCTGCGCCGAAGTTTTGGGTAAGGACGTTTTTGATATTCTCCACGTCAGGGGTCACGTCCTTCTTGGCCAACGAATGCTGAGAGGATTGGAATACAAGTCGGAATGTTACTGCTTTTTTGCCTTGACCAAACCGTTCTACGTTTTCGCGTGCACTCAATGCAATGGTTTTAACAAGCAGCTCACTTCCCGCTTGCGTAAGAGTGTGTCGAACCTCATCAAGCGACATCTCCCGATCCAGTAAACAGGAAATATCAATGGTCAGCGCAGGATGTATAGAAACCGGCTGATAGATTCTTCCGATGTCAGTGAGGTGATAGAGCGTCTTGGCACGCAACTCGACCAGTCCGATCGCGCCCTGGATGCCCAGTTTGACCTTGATCTCTGGGTTGAGTTCGCCCAGGTAGCCGATCAATTCGTTTTCGCTCTTAACCACTGCTGTGCGGTGTGGGTGCAACATGGCCACGATCGGATCATAGTTTTCGTCACTCACGGGCTGAAACACAACCTGTGGTATATTCAACCGCCCAAGGATATGTTCTACTACGCCTTTGGTTTGGTCGTATATATTTTGTTCTTTGGTATACAGTCCAAGGCTCACCATTTCGATTTCTATTGGCAGTTGGTCATCATTGTCCCTAAACACTGTATCCAGCTCAAAAATCGCAACCTGATCGTAGTGTCTAAGATTGGTATTGATATTGCCAAGTAGGCTCGGCAAGAGGTAAGGCTTAAGATATGCGTGGTCAGGCGAGATAGGATTGCGTAATGGGATGGTCAAGGTGTTTTGCAGTTTGCAGGTTTCATACCAGTCTTTGCCAACAAAACTATAGTTGTACACTTCGGTAAGCCCAACCTGAGTGAGCGTAGTATTGATCCGTCGTTTCCACGCGATGTGCGGATTGACGCGGGCAGGGGTAAGATCACGTTGTGGCAGAGTCGGTGTGATGGCGTCGTAGCCTTTAAAACGCGCAATTTCTTCTACTAGATCTTCTGGCGTGGTCAGGTCGGGGCGATAGGTTGGTATGGTGCAGGTTAGGGTGTCTTGTTTCTGTGATACCTGGATACCGAGACGCTTGAAAGTTTGGATCATATCATCGGTATCAGCCAATGCTGGATCGCCGATTCTGTCAAGAATAAATGTGCTGGTTGTGGTAATTTGCTGTGGTGTGCGTGGTTGAGGGTAGATGTCTTTTACCGCTGCCACGCTGCCTCCTGCCAATTCCGCAATCATAGCGGTTGCCTGCTGTAGTGCAGACATGGTGATCTCGGGATCTTGGTTTTTTGAAAAACGTATGCTTGCTTCTGTTTGTAGTCCCAATGAACGGCTGGTTTTGCGATTATTATACTGTTCAAAATTGGCAGACTCGAGCACGATAGAGGTCGTTTTGTCACTGACTTCTGATGCAATTCCACCCATGACGCCAGCCAATGCAATAGGTCCGTTTTGGTCGGCAATAACCAGCATATCTGTAGTGAGGCTGCGTTCTTTGCCATCGAGAGTAGTGAGAGTTTCCCCATCTGTGGCGGTGCGGACGATCACCGTATCCCCGTGCAGTTTGTCTTGGTCGAACGCGTGCAGAGGCTGGCCGGTTTCCAGCATGACATAATTGGTGATGTCTACAATGTTATTGATCGGTCGCACGCCCAGACGTTGCAGGCGCAATTGCAGCCACAGCGGTGAAGCTTTGATCGTTATATCTTTGATAACCGCGCCGCTATATCGACGGCATAGGGACGGGTTTTGGATATCAAATGAGATGCCAGTGGCATTGTTTACCTGGTGGGTTGGCCAATCTGGCACGGACAAGTCAATGTCGTACATAGTGGCAAGCTCTCGTGCCATGCCGATGTGCGAAAACGTATCAGGGCGATGAGTAAGGGCTTTATTCTCAATTTCAAAAATCACATCGTCTGCCTTTAGTAGTGTCGCCAATCGCTCCCCTACCCGCACATGAGGTTCATCATTCAAAAGCAAAATGCCTTCATGATCATCAGAAATACCTAGTTCACGTGGTGAACATAACATCCCCTCGGAGGGTACATCTCTGATCGTGCGTTTTTCTATACTCATGCCTTCCTGGTGGTCGATGGCTGGTAGAACGGTGCCAACTGTTGCTACTGGTACATAATCCCCTACTGCGATGTTGTGTGCTCCGCATACTATGGAGAGAGTTTCGCGTTGGATGTCTACAGTGGCGATTTGCAATGTATCGGCATTAGGGTGAGCTGCGAGCTCGAGTATCTTACCAACTACAATCCCCTCGTATTGATTCTCGTATACGGTAACACCTTCGACCTCGGCCAAAGATACAGATAACCGTTCTGCAATATCCTGTGGATCTTTGTTCAAGTCTATATATTGGTTAATCCACTGTAATGATAGTTTCATAGTCTAAAACTGTTCCAAAAACCGCAGGTCTCCACTGTGAAACCAGCGCAAATCCTCAATGCCATATTTGATCATCACTAACCTATCCAGACCCATACCCCAGGCAAACCCGGAGTATTCCTGCGGATCAACGCCAGCCATTTCCAACACGCGCGGATGGATGAGACCGGCAGGAACCAGCTCAATCCAGCGTTTGCCGCGACAGGTTGCACAATACCTGTCCGTATTGTCTTTGCAGATAGCGCAGTCAATCATAATCTCAAGCCCTGGTTCGACAAACGGAAAGTAGCTGGGTTGGATTTTTAACCGTACGTCGCGTTCGTAGAATGCGGACAAAAAGGTCTTGAGTGTCCCGATAAGATCGCTTACCGTAATACCTTTGTCTACATAGACGCCCTCGATTTGATAGAACGTATGTTCGTGTGTTGCATCGGTTGCTTCATGCCGAAAACATCTCCCCGGCACAATCGCACGGATGGGAAGCTCGTTTTGGGAGATGATACGGTTTTGCATGGCAGATGTATGTGTGATTGGGATATACCCATGTGTTGTCCAAAACGTATCCCACATATCCCGCGCCGGATGGCCGGCAGGGATGTTGAGTGCTTCAAATACATGAAAATCAGTATCCACTACATTCGGTTCAATAATTTCAAACCCCATGCTCATGAAGATATCCTCTGCTTGCGCTCTAAGCTGCGTGATGGGATGCAAATGGCCTGCTTGAGGTGGGCGGCCTGGCAGGGTAACGTCATGCCATTCTGTCTGCATGAGTGAATCAATATGCTGATTCTGTAGTGCCTGGCTTTTTTGTTCAAACACTTCAAGTAATTGGGCGCGTACCTCGTTGAATCGCTGCCCCACTATGGTTCTGTCAGCGGCTTGTAATAAAGGCAATTGCTGCTGTATATCCTTGAGTGGCCCTTTTTTGGCAAGGTATTGTAGTTTGAGTGCGTCAAGCTCATCTATGTGCTCCACCTTATGTATGCGGTCTGTTATATCCTGCTGGATTGTTTGTAGCGATGATAATAACGCGTCTTTGTTGCTCATGGTCTGTTATGAAAACAAGTCTAGCACTATTCGTAAAACGAAATTGGCCATGAGAAACACGCCCGAGATGACGAGGGACGGTATGAGGTATTTGGGTTTGATCAGCTCACCTAATGCGAAGAACAGATCTTTTCGTTGTTGAAATAGGATAAATCCAAAGAGAACCTGAAGTACGATAAAAACAACAATAGTTTGTTGAAGAGGGTTCATGGTTTGATACGGCTTACTAAAGGTTAAGCCATGACATTCTCTACTATCTTATCAAATGTCGCTGGATCTTGTATAGCGATTTCGCTTAATATCTTACGATCTATCTGTATGGCGGAATTGTTCTGCTTATGGATAAACTCACGATATGTATAACCTCGTTCTCTCAAGGCTGCATTGAGACGAGTGATCCATAACCTGCGCATGGTTTGCTTCTTTTGTTTACGACCAACGTAGGAATGCGCCAATGCATGCATAACACCTTCGTGCGCACCTTTGTAGGTCCTGCGGCGAAAACCGCGAAACCCTTTGGCCATGCTCTTAATTTTGTTGTGCCGACGACGTCGGACGATACCTGTTTTGACGCGCATTAGCTTTTACCTCCGTATGGCAAAAATCGTTTGACAATTTTTGCGTCAGCTTTGGTGATATCGCTGAGGCCTTTCTTGCGTCGAATGGTTCGTCGGCTAAGACGGGTCTTGCCGTGCTGGATACCAATACTACCTACCTGAAGCTTGCCACTGCCTCCTTTGGTAGCGTGTATCCTCTTTAATACTGCTTTGTTTGTCTTCATCTTTGGCATATGTGTTTAAATGCTAAATTCGAAATACTAAATTCTAAATATGTAGCATCCTACTTTGGTCGGAGGATCAGCATCATCTGCTTACCTTCAACCCAGATATCTTTTTCTATATCACCGTGTTCTACAACGGCCTCTTTTATTTTGTCCAACTTCTCTCGGCCAATATCTTTGTGGACAATCATTCGGCCCTTAAACTGGACCGTTATCTTGACCTTATTGCCGTCTTCCAAAAATTCCAAAATGCGCTTAATCCGTACTGCAAGATCGTGTTCTGCGATGTTGGGGCCAAACCGTAGCTGTTTGATATCTTGTTTTGCCTTACGTCGCGCTTTGCGCTCTTGGTCTTTTTGCTCTCTGAGAAAATACCGAAATTCTAATATTTTTGCCACTGGCGGTTTGGCCTGGGTAGATACTACGACCAAATCAAGCCCCTGCTCATGGGCTAACTGCAGTGCGTCTTCCCGTGTCAGAATGCCTGCATTCTCGCCTTTGGCATCAATAACTCGCAATTCCGGGTCGGCTATTTTCTCGTTTACTGGATAATACTTATTCTTTACCACGTAACAGTGGCAATCTTAGCATACTGCAGGGTTATTAAGCAATAGGCGATAGATTTGGGGTTGTATTGCCTGCTATGGGTTTTTATTAATTTAGACAGGTAGTTTTGACTGTAGTAGCAACGCCCGACTCCCGGAGTCGGGTATCTGTCCGGTATCAAGTTTTGAAGTCTAGTAGTGATTGAAAACCAAGGTACCTTTGGAGTTTAATAAAAGGATGCGAAGCACGTTATTACAAACACAATATAGATCATTGATCGTCCTGGGGGTTGTCCTCTTGATCGCTGGGTTGGTACGAGTGTGGGATTTGAGTAACAATCCTCCTGGGTTTTTCTGCGACGAGGCATCGGTTGGGTATGAGGCATACTCCTTGATAACAACGGGAAAAGACTCTTTTGGCAGGCCGTTTCCGTTATTTTTTCAGTCTGTCGGCGACTATAAAGGGCCGTTCGAAATATATCTGACTGTACCATTTGTTGCGATTTTGGGACTGACTGAATTTGCCGTCCGGATGAGCTCTGTGTTTTGGTCTCTTGCATTTATCACTACGCTATTTTTTATTGGCCGGTATATCAAAGATAATACGCTTGGTTTGGGCATGGCATTTGTCGTGGCAATCAGTCCGTGGAGCATTCATTTGAGTCGTACTGGGTTTGTCGCGCAGCAGGCCGCACTATTTTTGCTCAGCGTGAGTATCGTAGCCTGGCTCGTGTATTTGCGTAAACCGACGATCGGTAGGATTGTTGGTGTTGCTATGTTGATCGCTCTGTCGGTGTACACTTATTCATCGGCACGTGTGGTTGTTCCGTTAGTGACGATATGGTTTTTTGTCAATTTACTGATGGAACGGAGATTTTGGCATGGTGCTGTGTTGGCGGGGGGTGTTTTTGTCGTGAGTATTCCTCTATTGCATCATATGCTGTTTGGCCCTGGTCTTGCCCGGTGGGATCAGGTGGGATTAAAAGAGTTTGTTCCTACTTCAGAAGTGCAGTCAATCCCTGATAAAATATGGACGACATATCGGCTACACTTTTCATCCACATTTTTAGTCACAGATGGGGACATTGACATGCCTGGACAGTTCCTTTCCCGGCATTCTGTTCGCGGCGTGGGTCAGTTATATTTGTGGCAAGGAGTGTTGGTGTTAGCAGGAGTTGTATTCGCACTGTGGAAAAAGTTTCCGCTTCGGTGGTTTTTTGTGTATTTTCTCCTCATCTATCCCCTACCCTCTTCGATTAGTCTGGATGTCCCACCGCAGGCAACACGTTCTATCCTGGGACTGATTCCGCTCTCATATTTTGCCGGAGTCGGCGCTTGGACAGTTGTTACGACAGTCAGATCTTTCTCAATACCAAAGAAGGTGCTATCACTTATCGTAATAAGTGCAATCGTAGCATTGCCGTTTATACGATTTGTGGTCTTGCTTGATGAGTACAAGATGTACGCTGCTGATTTTTGGGGCTGGCAGTATGGGCCGCGTGAGGTAATGGTGTATTTCTTGCAACACAAGGACGAATATGACGAGCTATACCTGACGGGTTATTTTAACGCCCCACATATATTTCTCAAATTTTATGATCCAAAAGAAACGTGTGAGCAGTGTTTTGTAGGAGGGTTTGAACGGTATGATGAGACGAAACGCCAATTATTTGCACTCAGGCCGGAGGAGGTTTCGCACATCCCTCCAGAATATGGTATTAAGAAGCTCCACGACATTACGGCGCCAAATGGCATGACTGAGTTGGTTATTGTGGAGATTGGTCGGTTATGACGTCCATCTGTCTGGTTACGGAGCCGTCGGAACCCTGTCGGAAGACGATAAACCTATCAGGTTGATAGTAATAATAATTGGTGAGTACTTGGTACGATACCATAGACTGGCATGGTAGATTGGCCAGATAATAGTGGTTAGCTACTGAATCATCGGCAAAACGTACTACATGGTATGTGTTGTTGAGCGGATCATCACATCTGATTGGATTTTCATCGACAAGACTGTGCACAAATGTGATGCCTTCCAGTTGGTATGCTGCTAACATCGTGGCCAGATTGCGGTCGTGTAGGGTGAGATTACGTCCGTCTAGGAGCATAACGTGTGAGTAGTTATTTTCCCGGGCATAGGAGGTTTCTCGTAATAGAAGAGAGAAAGCATGGTGGCCTTCTTTGGCAAATACCCCGTGTTGGCTTTGATACATGTTTAGGCATACGATGGCGATCGTCAAAACGACCGCGAGGTGTCTGTATCGAGTATGTAGTTGCCCCAATGCGATGCTGGCGAACGCCAGGCCAAACGGTACCAGGATAATAGAGCGAGTGACACCGATCCACGGGTCAGGTGAAAGTACAGCGGATACAATACACGTGAGGATATATGTACCAAAAATTGCTCGTGCATAAGGCAGTTTGACCACCCATACTCCCCAGACTATTCCAAACAGAAATAGCGTCCTGCTTATCAGATCAAGGTGCGGGCCGCTTATAAAGTGGTTATTGAGTGGATCGAGATTAAAGAAAAAACTTCCAAATATACTCAGGATATTTTGGCCAATTGCCGCAGCACTCTCTGC
>CAZQWJ010000004.1:28176-39573 GCA_964597265.1 uncultured Candidatus Saccharibacteria bacterium | reverse complement strand
AAAAACTTCCAAATATACTCAGGATATTTTGGCCAATTGCCGCAGCACTCTCTGCGTCATACACAGTTAAGGCCTCGGAACGTACCGCTGCGGGATATATGCCATCGCGCATACTTTGCACTCCTGGCGCGATACATACCAGATACACTGCAAACACGATGGCGATTTGGCGCTTTGGGATTGATTGATCGGTCACCAAGGTAACCAACATTATGTACACGCCGATAATGAGCGGAAATATAAGCCCCAGGTGTATGTAAAACGATATACCAAGCAACACCCCCGCTACGACGGGGTATATCGCTTGGGATTTTGTAGCCGCTTGATGTGCGATATAGAGCAAAATCACGAGTAATGCGATTGCTATCGGATTGACGTAGCCGATTTTGAAAAAGTTCGCTAATGGAGCGGAAAAACCGAGAAGCACCAAACCATATCGGGCGGTTGGTAGACCAAACACATCTTTCAGCCACAAGTACAAAAACGTCCCCATAGGAATATACAACACAATGTTTGATAAACGCCAGGCAGTGTTTGTTGCGCCAAAAAGAGCCAGAAAAAGCGCCTGCCACAAACTACCCAGAACAGGGTTCTTGTCAAACACACCGTCCATTTGGAATGCGTGCACGGACGACCCCCTTCCTATCAGATCTTTTGCAAAGATGAAAAAGTCCCACTCATCGCCAATATAGGCAAACTTCCACGAGTCAATCCCCCAGAGATAAAACAACAATCCGGCAATGAGCAATACTGCGAAGCATATCAGCGAGAGTATAGCGGTGCGAGAGGGTCGGTGTGTCACAGGTCGAGAGCTTTGGTCGTGATTTTTTCCAAAATGCGATTTTGCAAGTCGTCAATTGAAAGCTCGCCCAAATCTTCACCAGTGCGCAAGCGCACGCTAACCGTGTTGTTTTCTACTTCTCTCTTGCCGATGATGAGCATGTATGGCACTTTTTCTAGCTGCGCGGCACGGATACGCGCATTGAGGCTTTCGCCGCGCACGTCTTCCTCAGCTCTGATATTACGATTAAGTAATTGTGTGTGTACCTGATGGGCAAACTCGTACTGGTCTGCGCCGACAGGAATGATTTTTACCTGCACTGGGGCAAGCCACACCGGAAACGCACCTGCAAAGTGCTCGATGATTATGCCAATGAAACGCTCTAATGATCCATAGATAACTCGATGTACAACAATAGGCATTTTTTCAGAGCCATCAGAGTCTATGTACTTCAAGTCAAAACGTTTTGGTATTTGAAAATCAAGCTGTATAGTCCCCATCTGCCAATCTCTTCCTAACGCGTCTTTCATAACGATATCGACTTTCGGGCCATAAAATGCACCATCACCCTCCTCCACATAGTAACCTTCTTTTCCGACCGTCTTAGTCAGTATGCTGTGTAATGCGGCTTCTGCTTTCTCCCATGACTCCATATCGCCCATAAACTTTTCAGGCCGTGTACCAAGGCGATATTTGAAATCTAAACCAAATATGCCATAAAAACGGTTTGCAATATCAAAAATTTGTGCGTATTCATCTTCGATCATGTCCTCGGTGATAAAGTTGTGTGAGTCATCCTGCCGGAACATACGCACACGGAGTAACCCATTAAGAGTGCCTGATCTTTCGTACCGATGCAAAGTGTCGGTATCGGACAATCTCAATGGTAATTCGCGATAACTTCGGAGCTTTGAGCCATAGACAATCATCGCATTAGGGCAATTCATCGGCTTGAGGCCATATACCTCATTCTCGCCCATATCGGCAATAAACATATCGTTTTTGTAATGATCCCAATGGCCTGAGATTTCCCAAAGCTCTTTTTTGTTAATGAGTGGGCTTGCAATTTCTTGATATCCTCTTTCCTTGTGTTCTTGTCGCCAAAAATCTATAAGCTGGTTATAAATAACCAGTCCGTTAGGCAACCAATATGGAGCTCCTGGAGATGTTTCGTGGAATAAGAATAATCCAAGGTCTTGACCGAGCTTTCGGTGATCCCGTCTTTTGGCTTCTTCCTGTTGCCAAAGGTAGTTGTCTAATTCTTCTTTTGTTTCGAACGCGGTGCCATAGATACGGGTAAGCATCTTGTTGTTCTCATCCCCCCGCCAATACGCGCCAGCGACTGAGAGCAGTTTGAAATGCTTCAATACCTCGGAAGGATTTTCTACATGTCCCCCACGGCAGAGGTCACGAAATTCACCAGATTGATAGATCGTGAGCTGTTGCTCATCTTGAGCGAACTCTTGGATAAGCTCTTGTTTGTATTCATTATCTGCAAATTCGGCAAGAGCGTCATCTTTGGTGACTTCATGCCGTATAAATGTGTCCCATGTCTTGGCAATCTGATGCATGGTTTCTTCGATCTTGGACAGGTCGTCTTCGGATAGTTTTGTGCCACCAAAATCAAAGTCGTAATAAAATCCGTTTTCTATAGATGGACCGATTGTCCGCTTTGCATCAGGCCACAATTGTACGACAGCAGCGGCCAAAAGATGTGCGGCGGAGTGGCGTAGATTGTCTAGGTGTTCTTTCGTGTGTTTCATATATTGATGACCCTGCACATTTCCTGACGAACAATGTGCAATTGTATCGCGATCCGCCGACATCCCGTTTAACGGGATTATGGCGGGCGGATTAGTAGGATCCTGCAAATTCGCTTGAGGCGAATTTGTATCCTTAACTAAAAAAACCACCTTCAGTATCGGAGCCCTCGCGGTTCCATCCGATTAAGGTGGCTTGCTTGTCCCGTTCGCAGGGAAGCGTGCAGCTTTGAGGTTGGTGAGGTCTCATGCGAACGCTGCAATACAATTTGACATATTGTACCTATTCGGAATGTTGTGGTCAAGGTTGATGTTATATGGTCGGTGGAGAAAGCACGAGGTATTTGACCACCCAAGGAATGATACCCAGTACTATCAGACCTACAGATATTATTTCATAATGATGGCTTTTGTGTGCTCTATTTTTCCAGCTGGGATCAAATGCAGGATTGTAAGTGCCGATAATTTTTGGCTTAGCCAAGCCTTTTTTGTTAGAAGAAAACAAAAATGATAATACAAAAAAGAAGATTCCTATTCCGAAGATTATTGGACTGGCATGCAGGTACAGGGTGAAAAATTCTTCAAACGTGATTGATATTTGTCCGCCATATTGGGCAGGATACATACATGCATTATACGCAACGGTGCCGCCCAAGTCAAACCTATAGTACTACTGTCTGCCCGACTCCCGGAGTCGGGCATCGATGTGACGGGATAAAACATTCATCCATTTTATAAATAGCCCATAACTTCTGTATATGTCCCACGGAGGTGTTTCCAAATCCCCTACCGGATGTGTATACTATTAGTAATACGTATGGGGAAATTATTACAACAACTTTCGATTCTGCGCGTATATGCAATCATTGCGTTGTCGGTTTTTTTCTTCGCGTACCTCCTCATTCCTAACCCCGAACCCACCCAGCAGATCCAAGGTCAATACTACGGAGACTATATTTGGCCTATGGGCGTGCTCATGCATAAATCACTTGGTCAAGCTGGTTGGCACCTATTTTCGCACGCCATGGGAGTGTGGTTTATATATGCTTTTCCTGTTTTCCTGGTTGGTCAAGGAATTTTGCGCATACCTATCCCCTTCTCCCCCACTCCATATATTGCTGAACTGCCTTGGCCTAATGTATTACAGTGGGGCGTTTTATTTTTTCTTGTGATTTTTTACAATTACTTGCTTGTCAAAGCACTGCCGTACGGTATACGCGCGCTTATGGTTGTGGGCAAAGGCGCCAAATACGCCCAAATCGGTAATCCTGATGAGAAGAATATAGACAGAAAAGGACGGTTAGTTGGCCAGGAAACGGAAGTATGAACAAAATTTTGGCTATTGGTCGTTAGCCGTTTGCTATCAGTCAAATGCTTTTGGCAGCCGATCACGCATTCACTACCTGTCCCCTACTCTTCTTCTATATTTGCGCCGAGCGACCGCAGATTCTCGATAAAATTCGGATGCGCTCGATAGATGGTATCTATATTCTCTAGCGTAGACGTTCCATCTGCTGCCATAGCAGCCATCATCAATGCCACTGTGGCGCGAATAATCCCGGGGCACTCCAAATTTGCCGCCTTCAGTTGGGTCGGGCCGAGGACGATAATTCGATGTGGATCAGAAATCTCCAGTTTGACATTCATTTTCAAAAACTCAGTTACCCAAAACAACCCGCCTTCATACATTTTGTTCCAAAACCGCGTAGGGCCATTGGTCTTTAATGACAAGGCAATCATTAATGGCAGAATATCAACAGGAAAATACGGCCAGGGATGTGCCTCGATCCTGGGGATGTAATTTTCTGTAAATGGTTTTTCTGGTTCAAACGACTGGTTTTTTCTGACTACAGCGGTATCTTTGTCATATTCAATGACAACTCCCAGTTTTTTGAATTCAGATACGATCAGAGGAAAATGGTGAGGAACAGCATGTGTGACCGATATCTCTCCTCCTGTCATTGCGCCCAAAGCAAGAAAGGAGGCAATTTCCTGATGATCGGAGCTGATGTGAGCTGTGGTTGTGTGTAATGAGTCAACACCTTGGATGATTAGACGACTTGATCCAATACCCTCGATGTGCGCACCCATTTGGTTGAGCATTATGCATAAGTCTTGGACATGAGGCTCGCTCGCAGCATTCATAAGTACGGTTTCGCCTTTTGCCATGACTGCTGCCATGATAATGTTTTCCGTACCGGTTACACTTGCGTAATTGGGCCAAAGAGAAGCAGCATTAAATGTATCGTGTATCTCAAACAGTATCTGATGATCGTTTTTCTCCACTTCACCACCGAGTTGCTTAAGCATATCAATAAACGGATCAAACTCGCGTATACCAAGAGTGCAACCACCGATCTGGTTGTCGATTTCGATTTTCTTAAAACGCTGAAGAAGGGGTGGCAGAAGCAGCAGACTGGCCCGCATACCAAACGGAACCTTGCCATCAAACCTGTCCAGAGAAAGGTTACTATTGTTGATGGTGATTATTTTTTCTTCTTTGCTCCAGTTTATTTTTGATCCAAGCTGGGCAAGGAGTGCGACGATCTTGTTGACGTCGTTGATATCGGGGACGTTGTGGAGAGTTACGGTTTCATCAGTTAACACAGTAGCACAGAGCATGGGTAATGCTGCATTCTTGTTGCCGGAGGGGGTGATGGTGCCGTTTAGAGGATAGCCGCCAGTGATTTTTAGAATCGACATGATAGTTTGTATCCAAATGTTGTTACTGAATACAATATATGTTGTCTCGTTTCCCAATATACCATATTACCGTATAATATGATCAGATACTCTTGATGTGATGGCACGGTTAACAAATATTCCAAAAGCTACAACGGAGGTAGCAAATGAGCGAACAACTGGTAGTGTTGGCTGTTGAATTGCTCCGCGGGTTTGGTCCTGACGGAGCGAGTACTGAGAAGTTCTGGCCTGCCTTGATGGCAAAGGCCCCTGAGATCGCCCCCACCGATCCGCTGGATCGGATCATGCTGTTGGAGGCTATGTCTGCAGACATAGTCGAACGCAACGGCAAGATGTGGGTGGTGTTCAACGACGACGGTCTTCAACCTGAACCCGAACCTGTTTGATACTGGCGTTCGGTTCTCGTCGAGTCGTACATTGAGTCAAGCAAACCGGACAAAGTAGGAACAGGAGAGGGAAATGAACATCCACTGTAGCAGTGCCGCACAAGAGAGGATCTAATAACCGCCGAGAGACGAATAAACTCGGCGGTTTTCCCTTGTTGATATTCAATCTTGAAATAAAAAAAGGCCCAGTCCCACTTTGGGGACCAGGCCTGATACCTAACCGAGAAATCCTGCGGTGCAGGATTATTTGATTTTAAAGCCCCATTCGCGCAACAGGGCTTTGATCTCCTCCCAGTATGGACGACAGTTCGTTGCCACATCTCGGACTCTGGCTGGAGCGGAGTGATTATCGTCCGCCAGGAATCTTTCGATTATGGTAACACCGGAAACGATTGCTTCGTGAAGGGCCGCGGCCTGTTTGGACTGGACGACCTTTGGTGAAGCATCAGGTTTCAGTACTCCAAACTGGATTTTGCCGATGGCGTGCCGCGTTGGCCACTCTTTTCCGTACCTGTTGGTAAGCAGGTCGAGTAGGGTTTTGGGCGGTGTGTCTGCCTCGAAGGCAGAAGCCAATGAGTTGAAAAGGCCAGAGATGCCTGGCGATAAGCCATACGTGAGGCTGGGCGGCTCCGGCTCCTCTACCTCCTCGGCCTGTTCGCCAATCAGAGCAGCCAGTTGAGGTGGTAGAGTTACATACTTACCTAGTTCCTGCAACTCAGGGACCAAATTTCTCATCAGGTCGTTTCTGCCTGACTGCGCAAGTTCAATGAACCCCAAAATCAGCTGCCGTTCTTCCTCCGGGAAAGTGCTCCCTATCTCCGAAAGAATGTTGAGAAGGTTGTCAAGTACAGTGCATCTACCTTTCAAAAACTCGATGAGCTTTTGAAGCGCTCTTTTTGCATCAACAAGAGAAGCGACCTCTTCGCGTCTTCGGTCAGTTCTAGTTGTAGTAGACATTTTTGTATATCTCCTTGGGGTCCCATATCTCAGGGACCCCCCACTTAGAGTTTACCTATCTTACCTTTGCCTTGCGTTTCCGCCGCGAGGCAGTGAGGATATCGTTGATAGACCAATCAAGCCATGCAGCCTGATTGAGCATCCTGTCTACATCATCTGGAAACTGCGCTTTTGCGAGTGCCAGCGCGGCACACGTTGCTACCAGCGCGTCCAGCTCTTCCCAGTTGCCTTGTTGCAGCCCCAGGTCGCGAGCGATTGCGACCGGTCCCGCAATACTGTTCATCACCAGCACGCCTAATCCGATTCTGCTGTCATCGAACAGTCTTGTTGGATCGGTCAGTGGTTGGAATGCCAAATGACGAAACGATGAGGTTTTCGGAGTTTTGGGATCTTTTGTTTTGATTTCAAAGACAGCCCCATATCCGGGTTTCTCATCAGAAACCTGGAACCGATACTCCGTTCGGCTAACTGCCGTTGTATTTGGCGGCAACTGTATAGAGATGGTGTAGATGCCGTTTGGCCGTTTGCCAAACCACACACCTCCGCCAAGACCAGTTGGGATAGTATCTACGTCGTTGCCTCGACGTAGCGTTACCTTCACGCCTTGAATGCCTCGTTTGTGTTGGTCCATAACGGTTGCTCTGATGTACATAGCAGTCGTGCGAGTGGAAGAGCGTTCCGTCTGCTTCTTTCTGGTAGCTTTTTTGGACGGTGGCATCTCCTGAAACGTGATATCAGAAAACGCAGGCAGACTTTGCAAAGCCTCGTTGATGACCTGTGCTGCTGCTTTACCGTACGTCTCAAGCCGTCTGCTGCCGATGCGCTCTTCGTGATCTGCGATCTGCTGCTGCAGGTTGGGAACGACGTACGTCAGGATTTTCTGCTCCCATTGGCTTAGGCCGGGAGTGTTTTCCTGGGGCCGATTCTTTCGAGTGTTGAGCGGGATGCTTGGATCATCCGGAAGCTCTATATACCCGGTCATCGGACTTTGAAAAAGCTTGGCATGCGGTTTCAGTGCGGTGATCTCGGTTACATGACACTGATCTATGCCAAGGATCCTGAGCTGTACTGGAGAGCTGTTGCCAGTCTCGTCGTAGCGGATATGTACCTCAAACGGATTCTTCCCACGAGACAGAAAATACGTTTGGCGCAAAAGTTCCGTTCCTAGGTACGCCGGAGGCGATACCCTCAGCTCTAGCCCGCCTCGTTTTGCCTTACCTTGAGCGGTAACTCGGTCTACCACGGTGATGATGACTTCACCACTGTGGATCCGACCTGCATACCTCGAACCCAAAGATGTCACGAGACCTCCAGGCTGGAAAGTCCCCTGTGCACCTTCTTTGAGTGTAAGCTCAATCCGAGTTCCATGTGGGAGTGTTCTTCCCCATGGGTCGTGTAGAGAACGAGGGTCACGCTCGATCTGGTAACCCAAGTCATGGTTAACGAGCTGGGCGTATGATTGTGTCACTAGCCGATAAGTAGGTTCGCTGCCTGGCTTAACACGAGGCCACAGTTGTTTGGCAAGGTTATGAGCAGGTCGCGAAATGACCACTGCGGCTTTCGAAAACTTGAGATGGCCCCAAAAACCAACGCCGTGTCGACCAATGAGACCCGCGCCTTTCTTGCCGCTGAAGCCGATCGATTCTGCTAGGTATCGCATTGAGCCGCGCGACGCTTCTGAAAGCTCATCGCGAACGTCTTCGTGTGCTGCTACCTTCCCGCGTTGCGCCCTCTCCTTGAACCGGTTCAGCTTTTCGAGATCGCCGGCCGTCATTTCAGGTACCATGCCAACACCATCGTCGATGATGGTGATTGTGCCATCTTCCAAAATGACGAATATGTTGACTTTGGGTCCCTTCCGGGCGTCTATGGCGTTATCGGTGAGTTCAAGCAGGGCTGACAAGTTCAACGGGTAATTTTCTGCTAAATGCAGAATGATTGGAGCAGGCATAACGCCCGCTGTCCCTCTGACCAGAATGTCATCATCTTTAGTCATTGTTGTACTCCCTTGTTGCTCGTACTTGTGCTGCACGATCCTCTGGATCATCCAGGGTCAATGCGCCCAAGAGGGTCCACAGATCGGCAAGGACTTCACCATGTTCCTGATAAAGCTCATCTAGGAGGTTTGGGTCGTTGGAGTCGACGACCTGTCCGAGCAGGTTGCTCAACTCGTTGGCGACTGAACGAATCTGCTCTTGCAGATTTTGGGAGTGAGGCGTGCTCGTTTGGCTACTCAACAGCTCCTCTAGCCGTTGGAGATGGGGTACCAAATCGTGCAACCCCGCATCGACCAAGGCCTGACGCACCGCATTGTGCATTGCCAGTGTCAAGACCTGCCCGAGCTGATCCGTGACGGGAGCAGGGGCCGCCTGCTTCTGATGTGCAGGTGCAGGTTGTGGAGCAGGTTTCGTATTCTGCTGTTTCGCTATCCACTCGCGAAATTCCCGATCCGTCCACGCGCGCTTTGTTACCTTTGTGCCTCCCTGCGGCAACATCACCACACGGGGTGGGATTGTTGTTGGATCGGCAGCGCGTATCCCAGTCATCAACCAGATTCGTGCATACACTTCCGGTTGAGTGAGATTTTCTGCGCCTTTTACGGTACGCAACTGGCGTTCCGTAATCTCTGCTCTGTCAGCGAATGCTTGGAAGCTTTGTGGCTGACCGGGTCCGTACCCGTTTTTCTTGAGCCATACGTTGAGGGCCTGAGCCAAATTTTTAGCCCATGCCTTAGCCTGTTCATCGTGAATAGTCATCTTTGGGTCTCCTTATTTTTTCTCGGTTAGGTTGTTAAGGTTCTTCTTTTTGTGGCTATTGCACGAAAATGTGCCTATAGCCTGATTTTGTGAGATGTTTGTATCATAGACGCCTCTCAGCGTCAAACGTTGTGTATATGAGTGATTTTATTGACGATCAAGTGTATGTAACCATTCTATGAGGGAGGTGCTCACCTCTGGTTTACTGGACAATAAGTTCGTCCCATGCCCGCCGGAGTCGTATGACAGCACTTTCAGTTGAGGTTTGTGGTTTAGTTGAGCGATTTCTTGTAGAATAGCCACCGTTTCGGCTGATTTGGGGTCGTCGTCTGCGGTTATTAACAAAAGACGTTGGTCACCAGAAAGGCTATAAAAAAGATTATTCGTTTTTATCCCTCTATAATCAAGTCCTGGTGATAAGGTAAATCCGTGTTTGATAGAGTGATTTTCCGCTAAAATTTGTATCGCAAGGTTGGCACCGATGGATGCGCCACCGACCACGATGTTCTCAAGATCTATCCCTTGGTTTGCTAACCAGTTGATCGCTTTTTCCACGTCAATAATAGACAATTGGTGCTCTTCATCAGAAAATGACTCGTAATGGAGTGGGGTTTTAGTGTTGTTGGTGTCTGAGGGTGACTCTGTGGTGATTGTGGTTGACTCTCCGTGTCCTCTCAAATCTATAGCAAGAACGTGAAACTGTTCCTGCACCAATTTTTCCGCGAATTCGTCCCAACTTTCTTTGGTCGTCGGCATCATGTGCAGAAGCAACACGGCCTTGGGCTGCAGCCCTTGCCAGTAATTACCGACTATGGTGACTGTTTGGTCAACTGTTTTGTCGTAGGGAGTGTCAATCTCAATTCGCTCTTTTGGCATATGTATATTGTAAACAAAGAATCACGGTTTTCCAATTATATGGTGAGAGGAAAACCGGACGTACTGGACGTACGTCCGGTTCGGGTTCACTTTTCCAGGGCGTGATTGATCCGATACCTTATTAGGATCGGTAACACTGGAGCTAGAGTTTGTTCTCTCAGCGTGTCTGGCTCGAGTATTACCATTGTTCCTAAGACCTGAATCTCCAGGAACGAGGTAGGTTTCACATAACCATCAAACGTGAGAGGTACCTCACAGTCCCCCTGTACGATGTATTCCTGGAGATCGGATTCAAAGGAAATCCGGACTATCTCCGTTCCATCACACATAATGACAAGCCATTCATCCTCTTCGCTTGATTCACCTGTATCAATTGAAAAGGTTGGCGTATCTGTGGGCAAAGGCGTGCTGGTCGCCGTCGGTGTTGGCGTGTCAGTCGCCGTTGCCGTTGGCGAAGGAGATGGTGTTGCCGTAGGAAGCGGCGTATTGGTGGCGGTAGGACTCGGTGGAACCGGTGTGTTGGTCGGTTCTGCCGTAATCTGGTCCACCAGTGCCGGCTCGAGCGCCGCCCCAGGCTCAGCTGCGTCTCCTGGAGGTGAACACCCCACAAGAACGAATATTGCTAGTAATATAGCCACTAGCGGGGCTCGTCTCAACGCGTTCATTTTTTCCTCCCGTCCTAGGGCTCTGCCCGCAGACAATTGATAAAAAGACTTTTAATGTTCCACGACTATATCTAACATATACATACCATAAATAATTAAATCATAGGATGTCAAATAGTTACTACTTTTGACACATGTACGATCATATAGCGGGTAATAGAGAATTAATAATGGTATTGAGAATTGGTGGGTGATGCTGCCTGCCTGCGCAGGCAGGGATTTGAACCAGAAAATATGCGTAGCTCCGCATATTTTCTCGCCTACCGTGTCGAGGTAGTGCCCCGCCAGCTTGCGAAATGGTGCTCGTGTCTGGATTCGAACCAGAGACCCCTACCGTGTCGAGGTAGTGCTCTAACCAACTGAGCTACACGAGCATTTCGGGCAGGTCTGCCAGTGTTGGCTATTAGCCATTGGTCATTAATCCTAGCCCAATAGCAATCCTCTAACTACTGGCCCCTTCTTTCTTCATGTTCCACTCGACCAGGTTACGGATTATTTTATCACGTCTGATGA
>CAZQWJ010000004.1:18006-28076 GCA_964597265.1 uncultured Candidatus Saccharibacteria bacterium | reverse complement strand
TCTTTCTTCATGTTCCACTCGACCAGGTTACGGATTATTTTATCACGTCTGATGAGGTAGCGCAGATGTTCACGTCGGTCAGGGTCCTGGAATAGTTTGAGCGAATCGGCACTTTTGGAAGCCTGTATTTCTTTTTGCACTTCTTCATCGCTGACAGTGATACCCTCTTTCTCAGCAATTTCTGCGAGTGCAAATTCCAATGTATACTCTCGCTCTATGTCCTGTAGCCATTCTTTACGCAGTTCTTCCACAGATTTTTTGTGTTGATTGGCAAAAGACTCTAGGTTAAGGCCTATTTTTTCCAAATCTTCTTCTTTTTGCTTGATTCTTTTCTCAAGGTCTGCTTGTATGAGCTTATTAGGCAGGTCTACTTTTACTTCATTGATTAGTTTATCTAGTGTGTCTTGGGTAAATTTATTACCGGATAGATAATGTTTTTCTAGGATTAAGTTAGCCTGTAGCTTTTGTCTCAAATCTTCCAAATTAGCAGCACCAAGCAAAGCTGCCCATTCGTCATCAGGCTGTTCTTTGGAAGAAGCTATAAGTTGATGTTTTTGTGCTGTTTCGTCTACTTCTTCAGCCTTTTGTTTGGCTTGTTCTATGGTTGTTGCTGTTTCAAGTGCTGGTTTTTCTTCTTGCTGTGCTTGTACGTCCGACTTCCACCTCTCAAAGAGTTCTTTGAGCGCTTCCTCAGTCTGTTCTGGTGTTACTACTGGCTCTTCATATGTAACATCCAAGGCCTTGTAATCAGGAAGTTCTGGGGTGGGTCGAGTTGTTACAGTGATGGTAAATGAAAGTTCTGGGTTTTCCTGGTCTGCTGCTTTATTGTCCGTCAGATCAATTTGTGGCGTGGTAAGTGGAAAAATATCGTAATCTTGTAATACCTGACGGTACCCTTCTTCAATGATGGCCTCCACAATCTCCTGGAGTAACCGAGTCTCCCCTACCCGCTTGATGATCTCGGTGGTGGGCGCATGGCCTTTGCGAAAGCCAGGGACGTTAATCTCCTGCCCTACTGTGATAAGTGCTTGTTCTCGAGCGTTTTCAACATCCTGTTGTTCGGCGACAAGGGAAAATTGTACTTCCTGGTCTTGGAGGTCTTTTTTGGTTATTTTCATCGGTGTTCATTATACCTGGTTGGAGCAAGTGGCGTAAGGGGAAGGTATTTCAAACTCTTGATACATGTTGTCATCCTGAGCCCGCCCAACCCGTCATCCCAATCAACCCACATTCGTCATCTCGAGTTTATCGAGAGATCTCTCCACTCCGGTCGAGATGACAACACAGGAATACTAACGTGTGAACCAGTCAGTCATCCCGACCTTCCTTCATTCGTCATCTCGAGCTTGTCGAGAGATCTCTCCACCCGACAAAGATCGGGCAGGCTACAGTCGAGATGACGGTACACAAGGATGGACAAGTGAGTGAACGACAATAAGGGTTACAATAATATTTGCAAAAACATTGACAAAAGTGATTAAATGAAAAGCTCCGGACATCAAGGCCCGGAGCTTTTTTTACAGTTACTCCCCTATTCCCACCTGGAATATCAGAACCTCTGATGGGACCCTGCTAGTACTGCTGTAGTTGGGTGAACTTGACTGCTCGCGTCCCACCGTTGGTATTGTATAGGTGGTCAAGTAGTACAACACCAAGGTCGCTATTACTTGGTTGTGTGACCACTATGTGAATGGTGGCCACGTCTGGATGGTTGTCTAGCGCGGCTGCTACCGCGCCACTGATCCAGCAGGTGACGTTTTGTGGGTCCATTTCTGTTGGGATTCTGATAAAGAACACATCCTTGGATTTTGGCGCGACGCCAGATACGTGGCTGTTTCGAGCGCGATATGCAAGCACTGCTCTATTGGCATCACTAATGATGATGCATTTGACAGCAGCTTCACTGTTGCCTTTTGTCATTATTACCTCCTAGGGTTGTTGTTAAAGACCCAGAGCCGCGAGATTGCGGCTCTGTTATTTGCTGCGAGTATATCATGTTTGTGCAATACAGTAAGTCATATTGCAGCGGAAGGACTACAATAATATTTACGTAAATATTGACAAATATGACAGTTATTTGTATAATATGTTTACAATAATAGCTACACTTTGATTTCAATAGTAATGGATTACGATAATGTTGACGAAATGGTTGACATTAAGGTATTCTTTGTATTAAGTGCTGGATTCCGAATTAAGCTTGCTCTGTACTTGATCCTTTAAGGGAGGCTCCCTTAAAGGCCCAACGACTAACGACCAAAAGATTATGTATCAACCGACGTTTTCTATCACATCAAAAATACTAAGTAATTTGACGCAAATTGAGCGGCTCTATGGCAATATCGAGGCTGAGCCGTTGGTGCCATCACTAGAGCTTAAACTGGCAGAGAAGGTCAAGGTCGAGTCGGCTCACTTTACCACCCAGATAGAGGGTGTGCATGATTATGATCTACGCCAGGTGACCAACATTCTTTTGGGTGATCGGACGCCGATTAACAAGACCGAACAGGAAATCCGCAACTCGTTTGACGTGCTTAGTTCGATAGAAAAAACCGCCTTCCAGCATGACATGCTCAGTGTTGAACTTATCTTAGACCTTCATGCACGTTTGATGAATGGTCTCCCCCACTACCAACCTGGCCAGTTTCGGGATGAGGAAGTGATTGTCGGCAAATACCGCAAAAAAGGCCAAGATACAGATGATACCGTACGTGCAGATTCGTTAGTGATTGATAATTTGGGCCATGAAATCGAGGTCAAACACGAACCGCCGGCCCACGATCGAGCTACGATTACCTCGCTGATTGAGGAACTCGTCACGTGGAATAACAACAATCAGGATATACATCCGGTGTTCAAGTCTGGTTTTTTTCATCATCAGTTTGTTCATATTCACCCTTTTGTAGAAGGGAATGGCCGCATGGCACGGGTGTTAGCGAGCCTTATCTTAACGATGCACGGATATCACGTGACCAAATATTTTGTTATGGAAGATTATTATGAACTCAATCGCGAAGATTATTACACCACATTACATGAGGCTGATCTCAAGCAGTACGAGCCATGGCTGGAGTTTTATACCGACGGGTTGGTGTATTCGCTTATTGCTGCACAAGCTCGGATAGATGATCTGAAGGACAAATCGGTACAGGACTTGGCGGGAGAGGATAGTGTATTACTTTCAAGACGCGAGGAAGAAGTGCTGGGAATCATAATGGAGCAGGGCAAAGTCAAAGCGCCGCTATTGGGTGAGCAGCTTGGCGTCAGTCGCCAACAGGCGCATCAGTTATTGGCTTCATTGGTGGAAAAAGGGTTTGTGAAAAAAATCGGTGAAACCAAAGGCAGTTATTATCAGCTGGAAAAAAAGAATTAGTAGGGTGTTTGGGTGTAGCAGGCAGGTACGAGATGACGAATGTGGGTGGATCGAGATGACGGGTTGGGCAAGGTCGGGACGACGAATGAGGCAGGGTCGAGATGATGATAAAAGTGGGCCCCTCCTCCCTTGTGGGAAGACGGGGCAATACGTAGCTTGTTCTACTTGAACATTTGGTCGAGCATGTCGTCGATCGTCCCACTCCTGGGGTGGACGCGATGAAACAGCTCATACACATAATTGATGACCTGTTTCCCCGATGGGGGTTGTAACCAGGCCAAAACATCTTCTCTCTTCATCTCAGATACCTGGTATTCAGAGAGAGGGGTTTCATCTGCCCGCATTGAGCTGAAATGCCGGCCTACTCGTACACGCTTGCCGCGGAATACGAATACAATCGTATTCTTGAGGGTAGTTGCGGTGACTTCCTCAATACCGATCTTCTCTATCCCGTTCTGGACCAACCACAAGAATTCGTTGGCGCCAAGGTTTCCGTTGTGCCAGTGAATTCCGTGTTCATCCACGTTGAGGAGCTTTCTCCGATCTGGTCGTCGAGGGACATTGTTCCGTGCTAGGTGTTCCAATGCCTGTAACGCTAGATCAAAGGGAATGCCAGTAGCCTTGCAAAGCAATCGAAGCGCAGATACGGCTACCGGATTCGTCTCGATATACCGCTTTCTTGCCATTTTTTCCTCCAAAAAGAAAGCCTGGCCCCACAGTGGGGACCAGGCCTTTGGGGCCGCGCTTAGAATTTAGCGCAGCCGGTTTTTTACATTCGCCTCAGCGGTTGCACCGCTGATTGACGCTGGTCAAGCCTTTCGATCGGTCGCTATTCTGGCTCTTTGGCCAGTTCGACTCGGAAGGAGACGTACATTGTTTGCCGGTTTTGGGGTCCTTCCACGAAGGCCTGGAGTAACTGGTCGAACTCATCCTTGCTCAGCAGTGCAAGATCGCACGGCCGAACATTTTGAGTCAATAACTCCTCAATGAGAGAGTCTGTCTCGGCGCCCGGATACCCGCGTCTCAGCGGGTAGACACCAAAACCACAGGCTTCATAGAATTCCCGTGTCTTCTCTCTGACCTCTGGGGTCATCGCAGTCCTTTTCGGCGCGAGGCGTACTTCAACCTGGCAAGGATCTGTCGGACATGCACAGTATTCGTTACTGTCATCTAGGAATACGTCGATCGTGCAGATCACGACATGATCCGGGTATTGTCGTGTGGCCTCTGCTATTGCCGTTTCCTTGTTGGGGTAGGTAACGATCAACCACCCAGCTCCGGGGTCAAGCTTCCGCTCGGGTGCTCTCCAACTGCTGCGTTGTGTACTCATCAAAACCTCCTGTAATTGAGCATGGCCAACCGGCCACGCGGGGTGACTGGTAAAAGTGGCCCCTCCCTATCGGCGAGCGGTTCTCGCCTGGTACTGAGTGAGTTTTCTACGCCGCACTCGTCGTTTGGCGTCCTCCGGAATCCAACGTAGGAACGCATCAAGACTCCAGAAGAGTTGCATCCGCCTCTTGTCAGTGGACTCCAAGAGTATCAGACGGAGTGCTTGAACAAACTCTCCAGGGTCTGTTCCGTTTTCGAATTGAGTGACGAAGTCACTCGCCTCGCGCTGTGCCCGCAGCGACTCAATAAACTCTTCGGCATACATCGCGTCAGTGAGAAAGTAGCTGTTCTGTGTACGTCGAAGAGCAAAGTACACTACCAGCTTCCGTCCATCTCGTATCAAGACGAGTTGACCGATGTAACTGTCATCTGCGGTAGTCACCGGAATTTGCAGCAGCCCATCCTGGTGATGCAAGACGATGTCTACTACCTCTCCGACAGTGTTCTTGGAGAGCTGCGCCTCTGGCGCTTTTTGGATGTCTCTGATCGAGAATCCTTTGTACCATTGGGTCATGAGTACCTTTCCTTTTTTGTTGGTAATGTTCAACAACAGTCTGCCGATGTTGGCAGACCAACAAATTATAACATCAGACGTGTCAAAGTGAGGTATCCTCTTGTGGGTCCGGGTCTGTTGCCGGTCCCCTCAAGTTATTCACGAACTCTAGAACCTCCTCATACGGGAATCTTCCATCCTCTCCTGCTTTCAGAGGGACTCCCATTTCTTTGCATAATTCCGACGCAAGAGTTAGTGCTCTCCACGGCCACTCACTATATTCATTAGACATCTTATTCTCCTTGTTTGACGAAACTTAACTGTCACTAAAATCAGGATATTCTCTTCCGGTCAGTGGTACTGGTAGACCGGTTTCTTTGGCGGATCGAGTAGATCCATCTGATTGTCGTCGATCCAGTAGCACACAACGTGGGCGTAGGGAAACGTTTCCTGCATAACGTGCAGGTTACGTGAACAGTCTTCCCTACTCCCCTGGTCACACTGCTGATGACCGACCAGGATTACGAAATGTATCAGTTGCTGTGACTCGTCTGGTATGGTGTCTGCGAGTAACTTTTTCGCAGCTCCACCTCCAGGGATTTTTGCAATAAAGAACATCACGGGTCCATTGATTTCGTGGGCATAGTCTCCAATGAACATTTGCATACCCACGTTGCACAGTGTATCCGAACACGCATAGACTAGCGCGGCAGATGCTTCTGTGGTCATGACAAAACCTCCTTTGTGTTGTTAATGTTGCTAGATTGCCCTCTCCGCTGGCCCGTATTGTATCACGATAATGCTCGTGATAGCGTTTTGGTATACGGCCAAAAAACAAAAGCCTGATCTAGACACCAGGGTCCGGATCAGGCTATTTACTTCTATGCGGGGGATTGTTCCCCTGCTCTCCATGGGTGCGGTCTCTAAAATGCGGATAACCGCACTTGGGGCACACACCAAGTGGAGCTACATCAGAGATCCACTTGTGTGCAGGGGTAATCCTATTGCACATCAAACACCGCCGATACTGTGCCCTTCGAGGAGCACGTCCCAATACGGGGCGACCATTTCGGATGTCTGTTTGCCTCCTGGTTGTCGCTCCCTTTCGTCTAGGAGGTCCTTTGTTAATGAACCACATCTTCTCCTCCCTGAAAGATTGAGTTTTCGCGAGTATATCAGAATTTTGCCCATGAATCCAGGAGATTGATATAAAAAAAGCGACAGGCCGGATACATCCAGCCTGCCGCACAGTGTTGATAGTCGTTAGAGAAGAAGAGGATTACTCCTCTTCGTCAAGTACCACTTCCACCTCAAAGGGAATAGTTTCCACGACAATGATACGTTCTTCAGGATTGCGTGAAAACACCCGGTATCGGTTGTGGTTGTGGCTTACGACGGTGATACCATCAAGCGCCTCTCTGATGGTTTCGGTGTTACCGTTTGGGAGATTAATCAGTAGGAATCCCAACGGCGTTGTATACGGCCCTCGAAGCACACTTATACGGACAGGTACGATCATAAACCCTCCTTCCTAGTTGAGCATATACCACGGAACAGCTCCTGAAGGAGACCCGTGGTAGCCACAATTTCCCAGCTGCAGCCAATAGTGGGCGACGAGGGCATTAGGGAATGCATCCAGCACCTGTTGGAGATTAGCGTTGAGATTCTCCATGGTTCCGGTTTCACACCCCGCGTGCCCTACTAGGATGAAAACCTGGACTGTGTCCAGAGATTCTGGAGGAATTGAGTCTGCAAGCAGTTTCTCCCCGGCTCCTCCACCTTTGCCCAGGGCAACGAAATACAAGATTTCGTTTTCAGCAATCTCCATGGCATACTCTTGGATGAATGCTGACACGCCTCCTAGGCAGAGTTCAAGAGAACATCCAACAACGACAGCTGTGATAGTCATTGTTGTTATCCTCCAAACAAAAGTGGAATTTCGATAAAGGCGGCAACGATGGCTGCCATCACCAGAATAACTGCATAGAACCACGCGTTGGTCAAAACCCCTCTGACAGGGGTGCGCCGGCGGTGGCTCGTGATTCTGGTGGGTGTTCCCCAGTTGAGCTGTCCCATGTTTCCTCCTTCACAGTGGATCAAAATAACTCCACTTGGAGTTGAGTTTTTGGACTTTCGTCGCGAATGGTCCCTTGTCACCATGATTCAGAACAAACGTTACGTCTTGTCCCTCCTCCAGTGTCCGATAGCCTTCGCCTACGATGTTCGTGTAGTGCACGAACACGTCTTTCCCGAAGCGTGTTTCCGGAGCAATAAAACCATATCCCAGTGCAGGATCAAACCACTTCACCGTGCCCCGTATGGTTGTTTTGGCAGGGGCTGGGAGAAGCGGCCGTGTGTTGCCTCTTTTTAAGGGTGCATGTCCGTTAGAGCCGGCCATCTTGGACCTCCGCTAGACCTCGTATACCAGTCGGGCGTCGACCGTTTTCGGGTACGTCTCGTTCAGGTATGCGACCAGCTGATCGGCAAATTGCCTTTCCTGCTCGGTGGCATACATGGTGAGGTGGACAAACACGGGGTATGGCACCTGATATGCATCCGGTACATACTTCCGTGCATACTCAAACGACTCGACCACACCGTCTCCCTCTACGGTAGGATCAGCCGTTTTGTACATCACTGGGCTGCAATCCACGACCAACTGAGGTGCGATCGCCTGAACTGCCGCGAAAGCTTTCTGCGTATGGTCAGGCCAACTATTGTTGGTGATGACCAGCGCACGCCGTTCCTCTGGGTGAGAGTTGACTTTAAACATTTCGACTCCTTGAAAGTGTTTGCTCTAAACAACAGTCACTATCACCATGTAGACACACGATCCGCCTCCATCGGTCTCGTGTGTGACAAAAAATTGTTAAGGTCCGTCTTTTTGGCGATGAGTATAGCACTCTTCTGCCTTTGCAGCAAATAAAAGGGGATGTGAAAAGCAAGGGCGGAAACGTACAACGTTTCCGCCCGAAATTAATAGCTCAGTAGACTTAGTGAAGTCTATGGTAGCTCGACATCCCTCCACTCGTCATATTTTGTCGCTGGTTCTTGAGGAGGCCCTGCTGGTCGCAGGATGACTTGCCTGCCGTCGCACCAGATAGATAACGGCAGCTGCCACTCTCCCGCGTGCGGCACGGTGATACCTTCCAAAACGACAGCTATGTCGTCGGGGACGGTTATGGGCCGCATACGGATATCGACCGACAGCTGATCCATATTGCAGAAATAGATTACGCCATCATCGCCAACTTCGACGACAGCCGTCGCCGGCCTAGGGCGACCCATCCAGAATCCTACCTCCCCCAAAGCTCTCACAAGACGAAATGTCTGTGAATGATCAGTCACTCTTAAGGTCAACATGTTTTCCTCCAAGGTAGTTAAGAATGTGCCAAGCTCGCCTGTCGTATGACAGGACGAGTAAAAATTATAGGTTTGTTGGTAGTAGAAAGCAAGTAATATGAAAAAAGCCGCCTCGTGAGAGACGGCTTGAGTTTTTTGGGAAACTGGTTATCTCAGTCCCTTTGAGTTACCGATGTTGGAGGTTACCCGATCAGGTGGCTTCGCTCAAAGGGCTCCGTCCGGAATCGGATTCCGGACGGAAGCTGCCTCGTTTTGAACTCAGCTTTTAGCTTTTCGAGCTCGACTCCAAATACTGGTCTCGATGCTTGGATCCATGTGTGTAGGATCCCAATCCGGCGCTCAAACCATCCGGCACAGATTATTGGGTACCTGGACAGATCTTCGAGCGTCAGCAGGACGGCAATCGACCAGGGAATAAACGCGACGTGGGCATGAAAAGATTCCCCTTCGCGTGTATGCCCCACCTCTTGAGAGATGTTTACGTACGTAGCCAATTTTAGATTGGGCGTAGGTAACAAATCCGCAGTTGCCTTGATGAGTGCATCACGGATTGTTGGGGCATAGTGAACCGAGGTTCGGTCTCGCCAAAACTTAAGGGGACCAACACCCGCGACTTGCAAAACCCACGCACCGTACTCCGCCTGGCCACTCTTCATCGTGTACCTCCCAGCTGCGAGAGTGGGAACAACATGATCTGTACACGACCTTCCTCGCTCCATCTTCTCCAGTATGTGAGCTGTTGATATATGTCGGTCAAACTGGAGCTGTAGAGGAAGGTTGCATGGGGAGGTCGTGCGATCCACGCGCCTGGGTTACCAACCCACACTTCTGGCCATGCCACCCATACCTCTGTTGCATCCGGGTGCAGAAGTGGGTAGCTCCCTTGTATGAGTTTGTTTGCAACCGTACAAGGGATCTGCACTTTAAACACATAGGTATCGGTAGTGAGGTGTTTAAAGGGCCCGCTTCGTTTTTGTGCCTTAGTGAAGAGGTTGAACGTTGTGTGTTCCCTCCATTCCGGAGGCGTTGCATCGATAGCGCTTATAAACGCCTCCCGATAGGTTGCACCGTAGAAGGTATCCAGTTGTGGCCGCCAGTATGCAATCGGACCAAGCCGAGCTACCTGCACGACCTGAACATAACAATATGGATCTTCACTCATCGCGCACCTCGCGGGGGCCGGCCGGGACGACGTTGTGGACATCTGTCTTTTCTGCGGCCGTCGTTTTTGTTCGCGACCTTTCCCCTACCTGCCCTGGGTTGCATCGTCTCGTGAGTCGCCGACTTCGCAGCAGCGACCTCACATGGACATGTAGTGTATGCCTTTCCGTCTGAGATCTCGCGCACATGATGCCAGATCCCGTCTGGGCATGTGGCTTTGCGACAAAAAACGCCGCAATCGCACCATTGGAATCCGCCGTGTTCACAGATGACTGCGTGCACGTGCTCATC
>CAZQWJ010000004.1:0-17906 GCA_964597265.1 uncultured Candidatus Saccharibacteria bacterium | reverse complement strand
AATCGCACCATTGGAATCCGCCGTGTTCACAGATGACTGCGTGCACGTGCTCATCTTCGAGTTCAAGACCTTGTACGTTCATTCGATCCGAAGCTTGTGTCACAGTGCCTCCTTACATGATGGGTGGGTTGTTGACTAAAAACGAACAAATCACTAAACGAATGTGTCGTATAGTTCCTCCTTTCGGTTTCTCTGATGATAATGTGCAAAAGATCAAATAAATATCCCATAGGGAAACTTACTCGATCTTGTACTGCATCTCTTTACGAGGTGCAATACCTTAGTTCAAAAAACCCCTGTGTGTGGGGTTGTGTCGGTAGTATATCATGCATTGCCAAGTGTGGCAAAAAGTAAAGACCCAAAATGTGACTATAGTGTCGTTTTGCCTAATGCTTGTTTTAGCCAAGCCTATAATGTAAAATCCAGGCCAAGATACCTACCGTACATTAACAATCCTGGTTTAAAAAAGTCAGAAAGGGCCAAAGGAGGTCCCGATAATGAATCCAGCTTTAGGTTACTTGATCCTACTGGCCGTTGTGGACATCACGTGTATTCTTGATGTCTACGACAAGTGTCGTCAAAGGTGGGGACGCAGTACTGCTGTTACAGCAGTGGTTGTCCCTCACATCGTGGCTGTGCCGATGGTGCTCAGCCTTATCTAGTTCAAGGAGAGTGAAATGAAAACAGTCAAGATACTCATGGCGTTTTTGCTGGTCTGGGTGCTGTTGGCGGTTGCATGCAATTTGTTCACCAGCGGTCCTGCCCAGGTGGCGGCACCGCCGCTGAGTTCGGGGCCTATGGTTGTGGTTATCACCCAACCTGCTCCGACGCGTGATGATCCAGCACTGGCGGTTGACCGGACCCAGAGTCTGGTCAACGAAGCAGAGGCTGCTCGGATCCAGGCGGAAACCCAGTGGATTCAGCGTAAGGTTGAGATGGTCGATGACGCTGAGACAATACTCAAGTTCGGTGTCGTGGGCCTGTTCCTCAAAGATAACTGGGTATTGCTCTTGGCGGGACTAGCTTTTTTTGTGATGATCTTCTGGCTTCTTGGTGTCATCTTCGGCGCCAAACGCGGCAGTAGTCATCACCACTATCACTAGGAGATATTTCGATGAATAAGAGTACTCGCCCGTCACCATCGCTGATGGTACTGTTTTTTCTTGCCGCACTCCTGTGCGGCGCAACAGTCATGTTTGGAGCGTACGTGGCTGAAATGACGCAAAACGCGTTTTCAAGCCTGGTTGATGCTCCAACATGGTTGACTGACGTGGTCGTCATCTCTTTGGCGTTGATTAATTTTACCTTTGTGTTTGCCATTCTGGTGACGCCTAAGAGTGAGACCAGGTTACTGGTCTACCTGTTTGGAGCTTGGCTCCTGGGCTCGCTCCTGATTTCTATGATGATTTCCTGGAATGTAACAGCGGCTATGCCTTCACACGATGAAAGACTTCTCGTGTTGATGCATACTGTTGTATACGGGCTGGGATTATTATTACTGCTCACATCGTTCCCATTGTGTGCAGTAATGCTCAGAAAGGAGTTTCAGCGAGCACGAGCATGGCGCATTGGATAGATGAGGAGTACACAATGAAACTACCAAGACTATTGCTCCTGCTAGTGGTTGCGCTTTTTGCTCTCACCGCTTGCGGTGGTGGCAAAAGCGACAACAAGCTTGCAGAAGAGATTCTCCAGCTGAGGCAGTGGGGTTGTACCACTGACCTCGGCGCATACGTCAGCGGAGATCCAGAATCCTACTGCTGGCAGACTAACCCGCCTTGCGGTTGGCTGGGATCTGGCATAGTGGAAGTTGATCAGACGGGAACGCCTCTCGAAGGGCCATTCCGTCTGGAAGATCAGGAACTGGTAAACCAGCTGTACCCTGCGGGGTACGAAACCCATTTCCGTAACGTGGCCTGCTCTCAGAGTACAGCCCAAAGCGCAGCTGGCCAGGCTGACAGTGCCTCAGGCGCTGCCGGTACGGCAGAGTCGCCGAGGTCTTTTACTCAAGAAGACCCCGAAGCACAGGCACTCGAGGCTGCCCGTCAAGAGGCCCGCGAACAGGCCCTGTTCTTGTGGACAGAAGAAGGTTGGGTCGATGCCGTATCAACGACAGGTCTGCCGGTTGAAAAAAGCCCTGCTCAGAAGGGATTTTTCAGTGCTGGCGATCTTGTCGCTTTGGTAGTGTTCCTAGCACTTATCATCCTGTGGTTTGTGGAGATGCGACCACGTGTTTCCGTCCAACAAGGTGTTATGGTGCTAACGGCTATCAGTGTGATTGGTGGCGTGATGTTTGTGCCGCTGAGTAACCTGATAATCGGCTGGAGTGCTACTGCAGGCCTAATGGGGATCATGTTCCTCTTCTTGACTTTCACCGGCCCGGTAGGTAGTGCGGCCAGTCACCGTGACTACACCAATGCTGCACTATTCTTAACCGCAATCGTGTTTGGTTTGTTTTTGTTTGGAGAGTTAGGCTTTCCCGCCTGGCTGGACCAGATATCAGGCGTTGAGCCGGAGCCATGGGTGGGGTTCTATGGCATCGCAGGATGGTTTACTCTCCTGCTGACGTTGCAATTTCAGGCGGCAGCGGTCACGACTTTGGCGTTGCTACTGTCGGTCGCTGCCCTGGCAATCGCGGGACTCGAGATGAGCAAGCGGTTCTCAATCAAAGAGAGTGTCATCTTGATCATCGCGTTGGTCTTGTCTGCACTTGCCTGGAATTGGCTCGTTGGCAAAGGCGTGCAGTTCATGATCCGGCCAGACATGGATCTGATTATGTTGCAGGCATTGGGAGTGTTGCACAGGCTACTGGTATGGCTGTTTGCCACTTTGACTGCGATTGTCGCCGGAGCACTTCTAGGCGACACGGAGTTTGTGGTAATGGAACAGCGGACAGCCCAAGGTGAGGCTGCAGAACGGGCTGTCGTCAGCTCGATCGACTACGCAGTTTTCGCCAGTGTGCTCACACTTATGGCCATCATCTGGCTGTGAGATGAGCAGCGAACGGTATCGGATGGTACGCTTGGGATCGGCTCAAGCGTACCTGTACCAGGATCAAACAGTCGAGTCACGCTTCCCCTAAACCGGGAAGCGTGACTCATTCACAAAAGCATAGCTGTGTGTTGTTACGCATGCCAAACAGCAGACAGGTGTGCTTTTTGAGAGCACCGAACTTTAAAAATCCAAAAATTGATTTAAAAAATCACGGTCACCAAGGAGGACGAATGGACCGAAAAACACTACACATAGTGTCGTTTGCGGTATTTGTCTCGTACTTGGTGATTAGCCGAGTACTTGAGACAAGCGTGATCGACGTTGCCATGTCCCTGAGTGGATATGGCACGATCGGACGCGTGGTGGCAATAGTGATGGTTGGTGTTCCAGCCGTTGCTACTGCCGTTGTTGTCGTGAGTACAGGAAGGTTTCTATGGGCGCAGCGTGCAGAAATACTGAGCCTTACCGTGCTTCTGCTCTGCCTCATAGTCCTGTTGCTTGCGATGGGGAGGACTAATTCTGTTCCTCCACTCGCGGGTCCGGGAGGTCCTGCGGTTCATATACTCCAGGATCCCGGGCAAGCACCTCCTCGGGTGGTTACTCTTTGGGGATCTCAGCCGCAAGGCGGGATCTCAGAAGTGTTCACCCCAGAAGTGAAGCATTGGGAGCCCTGGATCGTATATTGGGCCCAAACCTATGGCCTTGATCCCAATCTTGTGGCGATCATCATGCAGATCGAAAGCTGCGGAGATCCCCAGGCAGGATCGAGAGCTGGAGCGCAGGGCCTGTTTCAGGTCATGCCGTTTCACTTTGCACGTGGCGAGGATATGCAGGATCCGGATACGAATGCGATGCGAGGGCTAATGTATTTTGTAGACGGATTGCAGCGGCGTGAAGGCGATATAGGCTTGGCGTTTGCCGGCTACAACGGCGGCCACAACATGGTGGGAAGGACCCACCCAGATAACTGGCCAGCGGAGACCAAACGGTATTACCAATGGAGTACCGGCATCTACGGCGATATCCAGGCAGGCCACGCAGAGAGTCCAACACTGCAGCGGTGGCTTGAAGCAGGAGGCGCGAGCCTCTGTCGCCAAGCTGCCAGCAGGTTGGGATTGTAAGGAGGTGAGATGACTGAAGATGGTTTCTTGAACCATTTGGTGTTGTTGCTGAATACAGCCGCCAGAAGGCTGGAAAAGTTGAACGAATACTCAGTAGCAACCCAAGCGTACCAGTATGCTGATGACGTCGAGAATCGCATCGCGAATCTCGGGGATATCGCGAACTGGGCGACTGGGCTTGGAGAAGAAGGAGTTGACGTTGTCGAGTTCGTTAATCGGCACAGGCCGGTTGAAGAATTAGACATCTTCGAGCTCATAAGTGAGTATCAAGAGGAAGTTCCGAGGCCACCAGCGCCACGAGTTAGAGTACCCAGATCACCAGTACTGATACCTGCTGAGCAACCTGCCGCTCAGCAGATTGATGAAGTTGACGACGCGCCACCGGCTACCGCCGATGACAGCGTCGCCACAGCTCTAGACGAACAAGGAGGATTAGAGATGGAACTGGAAGATGAAAGGCCGATTGATGCGGTTGAGGCAGCAGAGTGGATGATGGGCATCCTTGCTGCTATTAGGAGAGATGATAATTTCTCTCATCATCACGAATGGATTGAGGATGTCCGTGAGAGCCTCAATCAAAGCGGCTATCTTGATCTTGAGTGGCTGGATAGTATCCTGCCACGTTTGTCACGGATTGCGGTGCGTTTGCCTATTGATATCAGTACGCGTCTAATGACGGCGTACGACGTCATGCTGAGTGAACGCGAGCAGGAAACTGGCGAGATTGAAGCCGACGTAGAGGACGAGCTAGCCGGTGAAGCTGTCATACCGATGGCTGGCCGACGCACGCAGCGGTTTGAGAGGGTACGCACCGGTGCCCATACTGCGAGGACTGCAATCGTGGGGCTTTCGCCACGGCAGCGGAACATCGGGCTGATCCTTCTGATTGTTCCGATGTTGGCCTGTATTGCGTTCTTTGCGGTTTCCGCACTGATGAACAGCAATCGATCCGCTCCCCCACTGGGAGCAGGCGGCGGCATTGGAGACGTGAATGCGCCGTTCGGATCCGGTGTGCCAGAGGCACAGCCAACCGATCCGGGTGTCGAACAGCCCGCTCCCACTGAGTCGGAAGTCATCCCTTCCCCTCTCGGGCCTGCCGATGTTAGTGTGGCAGGTACCTATGTGGTGCCGACACAGTCGCTCAAGTACCTCAGTGAGAGGTACCAGCAATACGGCGGCGAACCCATGTGGGGACCTGAGCACGGGGTGATGAACCCCGACGGTACGTACAATCTTGGAGAGATTCGAAGTACCGTACGCCAATATCCAGAGGATCGCTGCGGCCAGACTACCAGTCTGGGAAATCCTCTGGATTGTAATGCCATGGTAATCGGAACGTGGCATTACCCAGTTGGAAGTGTCGCAGAGTTCAGTTGCGACGGCGTCACATGGGCGAGAGCCACCAAGGTTGACAACGGCCCCAACCTGTACCTGTACACGTACCAGGTTGTCGCCACACGGAGTGCGTTGGACGCAGGTAACTGCACGGCAACCACTCCGACACAGGATGTGGTCCTACGGTTTGTGGCCGGACCGTTGCCGGATACCGGCGTCAATGAGTAGTGTGTCGAAATTGCCCTGAGGATCAGATGATCCTCAGGGTCTTGTTACCAAGTGAGGTAAAGATGAAAAAAGATAGTGAGATTCGACAAATAGTGAGAGCAGCCTTACTATTTATAGCTTTTGTGCTGCTAGGCTTTGCGATCTGGCTGCATTTTGACCCCGGCCTGGTAGGACAGGTGCGAGATGTATTGCCAACGCTGCCTGTGCCATCAGCACTGCCCACACTCGATCTTCCTCCGCAGGTTGCAGAGGAACTTGAGATCGCTCAGGAAAGGTGTCAGAGTGACGACCCACCGGATATGATTGTCGTTGACGGTCAGACAGTTCCTTGCGGTGCGGTAATACCAGCAGCCACAAGGGCGGCGCCGGTTGAGCTGGTGATTACAGTCACGGCTCCAGACGGCTCCCCATCCGATCGTGGTCCGACGGCTGAGGAGATCACAGCCATCGTCGTTGATACGTGCAATAGCTCAAATACATACTGGGCTGTTGTACAAGGGCGGTGGTATGCGTGTGACAACGTGAACGCCACAGGAATGGCGGGTGATGTTACGGATTCGGTGATCTGGAACGAGCTAGAAAAGCTCTTCGGCCAGGATGACGCGAACCGAATTCGAAGAGGGCTCACTCTGCCCGAATGGGAAGCAGAGGGTCGTCCTGATCCGGCAGAGCGGTGTCGTCGTAGCGACCATCCAGCTGCAATCCAGATCAAGGAGCAAGCATATGGCGTGCTCGACGCTGTGATTGGGTGCGACGTACTCATGGAGATGTCTCTTCCAGAGTGGGTCGCAATGAAGGCAGAAAGCCTGGGGCTCAATCCCCCAGTATGGGCATTGAGTCCAAACCCGTGATAGGCGGCAAATACAAGGCCGGCGGTACATAACCGTCGGCCTTTTTTATTTTATGCGGTTTTACGTATTGACAGTTTGTGGTATATTAACACCTAATCATGTCACAAAATGATGTAAACCCGTCACAACAAATCATATGCCTGTCATCTGCCCCGCAACGTAACACTATAGCTAATAGTCAGAACTATCACCGCCTCTTTGTCATTAAGATGCTCTGCTTTTGGAGCTAATTTGACATGGGAGGTTTTGATTTGAGTCGTTTTTAATCACATAGCAACAAAAAAAGAAATAAGACAAAACCTCCCAAAAGGAGGTTTTTTTGTTTGTACGCACGTTAAAAAGTTAGCTACGAAAACTGTAGAAAAAGAAAAGGAGAAAAGCAATGTCCACGTTGGAGTTGGTTGCACCGTTCATTGTTAGCAAAAGGCTGAAAGACAACCTCGGCTTGGAGTGCAAAACACTCGTCGTGTATGCAAAAGAAGCACCCCTTGTCAGATTTGCCGAAGAGCTGTTGATCGCGGCTGCCGGTGTGGGTAACCGGTGGTTTGATGACAAAGAGCGAAATACGTTGTTGGCACATATTCGTTGGGCCATTCAACACGGCACACTATATGGGCCAAAAGAAGTAGATGTGTCCTCAGTCAGGCGGTTAGAAGACTTGCCTGCTCTGGGAGACTATCGCGTACGGGTGATTGAACACCGAGACAGAGATTCTGGTGAACTGAAATATATCGCCCGACTTGAGCCTATGGCATATATGTCTGTTAAGGGGACATCACTAGGTACCTTGAAGACGATGTGGCGTGAAGGCAAGCCAGTGTTGCGAGTTCTGTTTTCCAAAGACTGGTATGGCCTTCACGAAACTGTCAAATGGGTATCGCGTGAGTTACCGATAGGTGTAAGTGAGGTCGTTGTGATGACTACCTCCGAGACACCTGGCATCAAGCCAAATTCGGTTACGGCGACTCTGTTGAGGATAAATGGCGTGTTGGCGCTTGGAGTGAGTGCCAAAAATCCCCGTCAGGTTATGCCCGAGACTATGTGGAAGGAAGCAGTTTCAGTAATGGGAAACCGTTACATGATGCTGCCCGTCCCCAAACAGACGGATCGAGCAGGACGGATTACGACTGTATATCCACGCGATAGGTTGCTGACAACGTTGAGAGGGGTTCGTAACCGTGGGGCCAACGAAGTGATTCGAAAGATGTTTGGTTTCCAAGGAACGCCTCTTCTCTACGGAGCGACCGATTTTGGCGGCAACTGGGTTGAGCTTCTACAACTCTATGTTGCCTGCCTGAGATCGGGCCTGCCGGGGGTGTTTGATATCGATCATCGTGCTCACTCTCTCGGCTCGTACTTCCAGAGGATTCTGGGGCCGAGCTTGGCGTTGATCGGCCATACTGCATCATTACCACAGTCTCTCGTGAGGGTCTCTGACCGTGAGATTAAGGCTGATCAACTGATGAGGTTGATGGGTGTGCCAATACCAGAGCGGGTCGCCCACTATTCATCCCGATTGCTGCCTGATTTCTACCTGCAGCTGCACAGAGAGTTCGTGAGGTACATGAACGAACTTCTCGGAGCGAGCGTGGATGTTCGCGTGGTACGGGCGACTGAGATCTATGCGCATGTGGCACCGTTGATCAAAGTCAAAACCGCGATTAACGTCATTACGCAAGTTCTGAGCGACGACCGTGTGTTTATGAACATCCCCAACGGTGATACACACCGGCAGGTTCGCGTCAGCGAACTTTCCAAGAAGGAGCATAGCCTCACCGTGGAGCAGCTGCTTGCACGTAACAATGCATGGCCTGGAGGAACCCTAACCTATCTGCTGATGGGTGGATTAGCTCATTTTGGGCCGATCATATTCAACCTCAAAGACAGTAGGTTGGGGTTGGTGTCCTTGGCCAGTACAGTTGATATCCCCGGATTGCCCGGACGGAATCAATCGCGCAGTGCAGTGAGCAGCGTTGTCCGATGCTACCCTAAATATGCCACGCGAGAAGGTGGTGACAATGTAGACCCGTTGGTTCTGTTTGAGATGCTCCAGCGGTATCCCGAACGGACCAACGCGTTACTGAAGGCAATGGTAGAAAGATGGGCGTTTCCTTTGAAACCGGAAAATGCAGGTGAATTTCTTGTGTGCCGAGCTCGTTATAACGGCGGGTGGGATATCACACGAGAAGTCGAAACCTCCAGAGGGACGTTACCTGGTCGTAGCTAACACCGGAGGGGCGGTTTACCCGCCCCTCCGGATTACGTATGTCATATGAAACAGAGTATAAAAGAGCAACCACAATTACATACAACACTTCCCTACTCTCCGAAGGAAATAGTGGATTTGACGGATGGAGACTCTAATGCGGTGTATGGGTTGGATCAAAAGTATATTTATAAAGAATTTTTTTCAACCTCACAAATGCATCATGAAACTGCAGGAAGTATAATTTTTAACCTGTTATCGTCATTTGGCGTTCCTCTCGTGTTGGACAAAGGTAATACGTATGTATTGTTTGAATACATACCATCACATTCCTGTTTTAATCTGTATCACACGGCAGGTATGATCTCTCAAGAGCAGATAGCACAAAAAACAGCTGCGTTTATTGCAGAGATCTATTGGAACTATCGTTATTTTAAGAAAGACAAAATTAAACTCTTTCCATATATGTCGTGGGAGGAACGTTTTTCCGATATCCATGTGCGTGCCCGATCCATACAAGGACAGATGCGAGAGCTCATGTCTAGGGAAGATTTTTTGTTGTACCGCGATGCAGTATCATCATTGGATAGTATCAAACAACAGAACTATCAACTCAGTTTTTTGCACAGAGACATTCACCTTGATAATATTCTTATCAGAGAGGGTGCTGTAGGCAGAGACAGCACGTATGTTATTGACTTTGAGCACTGTATGGAAGGCCCTGTAGAGCTGGAGCTTCAGAATGCGATTTTTTGGAAAGATAAATGGTCTGTACCTGTAGGGTTAATTAGAGATTTATTAGTCAGAAAGCATGATGTACCGTACTCAAATCGTACCGAACAGGACATGCTTAGTGTATACTATCTGGACCAGCTGGTTATTGCGACAAACAAGAAAGACATACCTAAGGTAAGGTTGCTAACCGAAGTGTATTCTGAAAGGTGCGCGGAGCGGTATACTCTGGATGTTCAAAAATATGGCTGAAAATCAACCTTTAACCAAAAACGTATTATTAATCACGGCTCACGCAGACGACCACACAGCCTCGGCAGGGACTGTATTTAAGTTGCGCGATCAAGGGTACAAAGTATACGAGCTTATTCTGACTACTTCTAGCGAAGGCCGAGATTTCAGAAACCCTGACGGTACTTACAATGTAGCGCAGCTTAGAGACGAAGAATTTTCCGAAGCGTCTAAGTTTCTTGGTACAGAGAAGATTTGGCGTTTTGAACAAGAGGATTTGAACCTCCAGTACTCCAAAAAATTGGTGTTTGATGCTGTTGAGGTAATTCGTGAAGTACAGCCAGCAGTAGGTATTATTATGAACGAATTTGACTGGCATCCTGATCACGTGGCAGCGTACCGTATCGGCAGCACTGCCTTCAAAATGGCGGCAACAGGTATCAGACCCGAATTGGGTGATCATCACCGCACACCGATTGTACTGGGTGTTGAAGGAATGCTACCAATCAAGCCGAGTATTTTGGTAGATATTACTGATTACTATGACAAGAAGGAGGAGTTGTTCAAGATCTATGAATCGCAGGCATCTTCGAAAGCGTTAGGTTTTCAGGAAGGATTATCCAAAGTACGTGGATACCATGTCCGTCGAGTGGGAAGCATGATGGCTGAAGCGTTTACCACCGACGAAACCTCTCCAATTTTACTCTTTGAATAACCGTTAATTCTCTGTGTTGGACTAAGACTAGGTTTGTAGGCTATACAGTTCGAACTGAAGGCGAGACTCCCCATGTTGGAAGTTTCTTTGTAAAGTGTAAACCTGGTTACATCCCAAACGCCAAGGGAAGTAGTACTAGCGGGTACTACTTCCCTATGAGGCGGGTTCGTTCTCATACATCTCCCAGATTAGGTTGTACTTGTACCATGGTGTTCCAGGCACCGTGGCACACTGGTTGTAAAATCATGTGGTCCTCGCATCCCACATGCTGCAGCTATTCTGCAGGCAGGAAAAGCGTACCTCTTCAGGTGAAGAGTGTATCTCCTGCTGTCCGAAGAATAACCAAAAAATAACCTCCCTGGTTTTGGGAGGTTTTTTGGTTATGTTGTGTATTTTTTCCTGTTTCAAACCTCCCAAAGGTTTACAAAGTCTTAATCATCTTGGCAAAGAGGACGGTCTGTCCTTCTAGGCCAAACATGTGGGAGGTCTTGATGCAATGTGTAAACTGTGTACCTGATTTCATATCTGTTTGTACTATACTGTGTGTCGATGAGTGCGTCAATACCATATTTGTCGAAAGTGTAGAACACTTATAAATATACGTTAGAAAAAAAACTCCCGGGGACGATGATCCCCGGGAGCTGGCTTGGTTGGTCAACTCTTGAACCCTTCAAGCTCTTGCAGAAGGTATTCCAAAGCATTCCCTTTGGGCACGACACGAATGTCCCCTCCATGAGGATATGTGCCTCCTGAGAACACGATTACGTTCTGACCCTCGCTGTGTAATCTTGTGGCCAATTTGTAACCGTCGTCTCTTGTGGAGACCGTGCCATCGCAGATAATGGCGTGGAACTCACCCTCCGAGAGTGCCTTCTCGGCCTCAGCGATGGTAGCGCAGGATACAACCGTGTATCCCAAGAGCTCCAATAGGTCCTTGATGACCCCCAATACCTTCGGGTCGTCATCCACGTGAAGGACTACTGGTTTGTTAAGGTCTTGAGTCATTTTTTTCTCCTATACCTTATGCGCTCTTGGCCTGGATACTGGTCCGATTTGGCGGTAGTACCAGATCCTTCGACAAGATCGTAATAGAGCCTGCCGATAGGTTGTTTAGTTGGCGCGCGATGTGTTCGACTGGTAGCTCACCTTGAGGACGAAGTTGAATAACAAACACTCGGTTCTCGTGTACCGTGTATTCACGCAATGCTGCGAGTACTGCGTTAACGGTGCAAGAGACTATATATTTATCGTATTCGAGGCCATGGTCTTGCATGAGGTTGTTAGAAAATGGCATGGCAACGAGTGCCACGTCATTTAGCCCAACCCCGTTTGCCTCGAGCAGGCCTCTGACGCACTCTATCGAACCTGGTGCGCCGTCGTAGACGACCACTGCCTTAGCCTGAGTTTGTGCATTCATTATTTATTACCCCTCTTTGTTAACGTTCAACAACTCTACTCTTTGGCAAAAGCCAATTTTAGCGGATTATAACAATGTCTGTAGATGGTATCAACTTATAGTATTGAGGTGAGGATGTGTGTTTGATATACGCCGCATGCACTAAGCATGTGGTGTTGGGCGCAAGATACTGGATGTATCTTGCGTGTAGAACGTTAGGGTTATATCTAGGTTCGAACTTGCTCGAACGGTTTTAGTGATACATTATGAGGTGGTGCCGGAGAGAGGACTTGAACCTCCACGCCTTGCGGCACATGGTCCTAAACCATGCGTGTCTGCCAATTTCACCACTCCGGCGAGGAAACATTGGAGCAAATGATATGTTGTAACTACGGATTATACGGAAACAATGCGGCAATTACCACTGTTATAGTGGAGTATTTTTGATCTCCTTCATCATCGAGGTCACGTCGGCCCGCCAGCCTCCGTGGGTTTGGGCACTGATAGGTGTATACAAGACTTCTATTTGCTCAGGGGTGGTGCGTCCTTTCTTTATATAGTTTTCGCAAAGGCCATCCCCTACCCTACGAATTGCATCATCCCATGAACTAAACACAGCGCCATGATTTTGGCCGGTATATACTGCCCAACCAAACGCATTGTACGAATTATAGGGAATAATACGCCCAAACGAAGACTCCTTTCCGGCGATGGCCGGTAGGAGTGCCCAATCCATCGGGCATTTGTCGGCAACTTCGACAAATGTTTTAGCGGCTGATGCCATGGGTGAATTGCGCAATAAGAGGTATCGTTCTATCTGCGCTGCACGAGGGTCGTCTCTTCCTTCGGTATATCCAAAGATAGAAAACAGTCCCGGCACCGCAGCAAACAGACTATGCGGTTTGTACGTGGTAACAGCCATCACTTCCTCTTGTGGGCGGTGCCACGTAACATATCCCCCGGAGAGCAGTGCAAACGCTCCTATGCTCATACCCATCCACACAAAAAAACCCAGCACACTTAGCCCGAGGTGTGTGAGTCGCCTGTGCAGGATTGATGACACAATATATCGAGTTGGAATGGTGTCCAATGTTCGTGTGGCTCTCTTTCTTGAGCCACCTGTATCTCCCATGATAATTATTAGTGTACGCTATTCAAAAAGAAAATGCATCTTCTGCGGGTGGTTCTAATTCAAACGTTTGTTGAATTTCCATATTGCCGTCTTGGGCGTCGCTGCCAAAGAGTGGCGCAATCGCTTCAGAAAGTACCTGCAAATACTCATCTATCGGACGCACGACCGGAGGTATTGTAACCGGCGTATACATATTGATATTGGATAGTTCAATGACCATCACGCCGGTGATAGAGTCTGGATACTGGACCACGGTTGGCATAGGCACAAGATGTTGCAAGTCGGTGCTATCAACATCATACGTGAATGCTACCTGTGCTTTGCGCACGTAGTATGTGCTGGTATCAACCCATGCGTCTATGTCGAGCTGTCGGATACTTGCCGTCTGTTGCCGCAAGCTTGCTATCTCATCCGGAGTAAATGGGTCATTGTTTTGAGCTGCCGACTCAATGATGTAATCTGCGATCATTTGAGAGGTTGGTTTGAGAGTGAGTCGATAGACATCACTCCCATCAGATAGTTTCTCGTTTTCGCCGAGAGTAATGTGTTCTTTGATTCCTTCGGTAGACAGAAGCTTTTGGATACTACGTTGCAGTTGTTGGGGCAGTGGTGTAATTGCCGTGGTGATTGTGCCTCCGTTTTGTTGCAGTGCAGTACGTGCCTGTGTCGTCAATGGCTCCAAGTCAACGAAATACCATTGATCTATAGGCGGCAGATACTGTGCAAATGTGTTGAGCCCTCCGGTAATGTTGTGTAGTCTCAGGTAGAGGCCATTGGTGATGCCGATAATATTAAATGCCATCTCTCCTGTGTATGGAACTGCTGTTGTCTTCAACCGACCATTGAATTCAAATTCCTCGGCGGCGCCAGTGGCATCAAGCTTGAGTTTGCCGTCAGCTGCCAGATCAAATTGCTGATCTGAGACGTCAAACCCGGCAGAAAAGTCATAAGAAAAAGAAGTGATATCTAGAGAGGCAGCAGCCATCTGATCCAGTACATACTCTGTTGTTTTGGGAAAGAAAGGCAGGCGATATAACTGCTTGGTAAGAGGTGTGGTAAGTTCTTCCAATTGGCCGGAGGCAAACAGCGCAGCTGTGAGGCCTACAATAATCATGATCACGAAGATAATTATCCCTAGCAATATTTTTCGCACCGTCATGTGCATTCGGGCGACGGCGTACGGGTTTTTGTTTGGCAGCGTTGGCGCGGTCGTTATTTGCGGTTTGGTTTCAAAAATGCCTTCGGTACTAGTAAGGGACGGAGGAGGTGGTGGAGGTGCTTCATTTTGCGTCGGCACTGCCGGGAGTGGTTCGGCAGGAGCGGGTGGTGTCTGTGCTACCGGTGGCTCAAGGGGCGGTGTCGAAAGCACGTCGGCAGATGTTGGTTCCACGGGCGTTGGGGTGCCAGCAGGTGCTGGTACGTCCTGGGGTTGTGGCGTTTCTGGCGCCGGCTGATCATTGGGTTGATCGGAATAAAATTGGTCAAATGGGTTGGTGTCATTAGCTTGATCTTGAGGCTGTTGAGGATCCATACTATACAGTGTAGAAAGTAACTACCAAAAAGTCAAAGCATTCAGGTATACTACATAGGATGTTCAGGATAGCTATTTTTGATCTCAACGGGACAATCATAGAGGACGAAGGAATTTGGCACGAGGCGTTTCAACAAGTATTTACCAATCTTGGTTTGCCGGGTGCCCCTGAAACACGTCCCGGGGTTGGTGTGCACGACAACTGGCAGCACATCAAATTATTCCATCCAGAGATAACCACACACGTAGACACATTGGTTGAGCGGACGCTTGCCGCATACCAGGTGAATATTACTACGGTCGGAAGATATCGAGAGGGGTTTGGAGAACTGATGTCATTTTTGGATGAGCGCAACGTGCTTAAAATACTGGCAACTTCTTCTGGTCAAACGACATGGCAAAAGATCGTAGAACACTTCCCTACCCTGCCGGACTTTTTCGCGAGTGTCGTAACCGGCGATATGGTACCTGAGCGCAAACCCGCACCGGATATTTTTATCAAAGCACTTGCCGTGGCTAGTGAGATGTCTCCGGAGCAGGATTATATCGCCTCTGATTGTGTGGTGTTTGAGGATTCGGTTGCCGGTGTTATTGCAGCAAAAAGCGCAGGAATGTCGTGTGTATATCTACCAAATGGACTTGAAACATTGCCAGACGATGTACATCCGGATTTGACGGTGGAGGACTTTGCGGATACAAATATAGTAACCTTATTTTGAGGAGGTGTATTATTTTATGGCAAGAAATACAGCAACCTGGCGCTCAGGAAGCGGGGGGCCAAGTCGTTCTGGTGCCAAAGAAGGAGGTCTGGGTCGCAGTAGTTTTGTGACTACACGGCATGAAGGGAATACCGGTGACCCTACTGGATGGGCTGCCGAAAGTAGAGTAGATCGTGAACTGCAACAAAGACAAGGACCGACCGAAAATTGGGAAGACTATAAGGCGCCTAAGCATGGTACTAAGCATGATGAGGTAAAACCGCGGCGTTGATTTTATCAACACTGAAAACATAAGGAATTTTTGATAAAATGAGTGCAATTCGTTGAATTGTGTATATTTGTCATGGTGGGCGTAGCTCAGCTGGTTAGAGCGCCAGTTTGTGGTACTGGATGTCGCGGGTTCGAATCCCGTCGCTCACCCCATACGGGATTTTGGGTTATAGCATCCCTAGATACGAGTTAACGTTTATATGTCAGACAGAATAAATATACAGAATTTACTAAAAGATATAGATAACCAAGAATTTATTTTGCCTGAATTCCAGCGAGGTTATGTTTGGAAACCTTGGCAGGTCAAAGAGTATGTGCAATCGCTCTATAAAGCCTACCCTACCGGCAGTTTTTTGATTTGGAAAACTCCTAACGCTCAAAAAGCACGAGGTGGAAAAGGAAATGATGATAATAAATACTATCAACTTATACTTGATGGCCAACAGCGTTTAACGAGTCTGTATGCTCTATTCAATGGTAGTCCTCCCCCATTCTATGAAGGTGAACACCTGTATTTTGATCTATATTTCAATTTAGACACAGAAGAGTTTGTTTACTATATGGAAAAACGCATGAAAGATAAGCCTGAATGGATTGCAATCACACAGTTTCTTCAAGTTGGTGATGTCGGCAAATTTATTAATTATACTCGAGATGATGACGTTAAGGCATATTACAGCAATAACCTTACTAAGCTTATTAAGCTGAATGAGATACGAAACTATACCTATGATATTCAAAAAATTTCTGAGCTTGATATAGATGAGGTAGTCAAGATATTTAATCTCGTAAACTCTTCTGGAACTCCCTTGAGCAAGGCAGACTTAGGATTAGCGCATATCTGTTCTTATTGGCAGGAAGCTAGAGATATATTCAAATCAGCTCAATCAAATTTTAAACAATATCATTTTGATTTAGAATTGGATTTCATGACCACATGTATTTCAGCAATTGCTGTAGATAGTGTTTTGTTTGAAAGAAGTTTTTACGAAGCGCCAAAAGAAACTGTTGTGAAGAGCTGGGAGAAAGTCGAACGGTTACTAGAATATACGATAAATGTTTTACGCAATGATGCATACATTGAATCCAGCCAAGACCTAAAAACGCCATATGTTTTAATCCCTATCGTTTACTACTTAGCTAGAAATAAAGGAACATTTGAAACAGAATCAGAAAAGAAATTGGCACTCTACTGGTTGTATCAGGCTCTTTTGTGGGGAAGATATAGCGGGCAAACACCGCAAAAGTTGCAGGCGGATATTGTAATGTTGAAAAACAAAAACAATTTTGGGGAACTCATCGAAAATCTAAAAAGGTGGCGTGGAGGAAACCTTGAGGTTGAACCAAATGACTTATCATTGCAGGGTAATAGAAGTCGCTTTTATCCAATCACCTATATTGTAGCAAAGCACAAGGGTGCAATTGATTGGTTTAACGGTATGAAGTTGTACTCTAAAAATGTAGGAGTCCATTACAAGATAGAGAATCATCATATTTTTCCTCAAAGCATCTTATACAAAGGCGGCTATAGTTCCGCAGATAGTTTAGATAAGAAAATGGTAAATGAGGTTGCTAACCTTGCTTTTCTGACGAAAGAAACAAATCTTAAAATTTCAAAAACCGACCCCTTAAAGTATCTCAAAGATATAAGTGAAAAATATCCAAATGCGCTCAAGAAACAGTTTGTTCCGTTGGATGAGTACCTGTGGAAGGTAGAACGTTATGAAGACTTCCTCGCAAATCGCAGAGAAACTATAGCAAAAGAAATAAATAAGTTTCTTAACAGTTTCTTGAAAGATGAAGAACTACTAAGAACACCTACTACAAAGGAGATTATAGAGAGTGGCGAGAATGAGCTTGTAGAGCTAAAAAATTCCCTGAGGTGGAGTATAAGTAAAAACGAGGTGGACAAAGAAATTGAATTTAACATCATGCGTACAATCGCAGCTTTCCTTAATTACAATGGAGGCATACTGTTTATTGGTGTCTTAGATGATGGAGAGATTATCGGGGTTGAAAATGATCTTAATAGCTTAGGCAAAGCCAATCAGGATGGGTTTTATCTACACTTTGTTAATCTGGTTGAAAAGTATCTCGGCAAGGAATTTGTAAAGTATGTTCATGTAACTTTTGAGGAAGTAGATAATAAGACCATCTGTAAGGTGCATATTGAGCCTTCCAAATCACCTACATTTATAAAAAACAATGGCGAGAAGTATTTCTATACCCGTGTAGGAAACTCAAGCAAAATGTTAGATGTTGAGGACACTACAAAGTATATTCATTCCCATTGGGATTTATAGTCTTCTCAATTAGCATCTTCAAAGAAAGTCAGGATACTTCGATAAGCAACGGTTTCGATAATTGCGGTTCTAAATTCAGACAGGAAGTCACCCCATCCTTCGACAAGCTCAGGATTTTATGTACTATGTCTATATTCTCGAT
>CAZQWJ010000003.1:43360-52693 GCA_964597265.1 uncultured Candidatus Saccharibacteria bacterium | reverse complement strand
GGCTTCGCGAACTAGGTTCGGATATTCAATGGGGAGAAGACCTTGGCAATGATGACGAGGATACTTTATTCAAAGAAGGCAGCCAACCAGTGTTTGTCCATCGGTATCCGACCGCTATCAAAGGCTTTTATTTCAAAACAGACGAAGACCCTAAATATTCCTTGTCAGTAGACCTGTTTGTACCAGAAGGGTATGGTGAGATGATCGGCGGCGGACAACGTATTGATGATTACGAAACGTTGCTCAAAAATATCAAAGAGCATGATCTGTCAGAAGAAGATTTTGACTGGTATCTGGATTTACGAAAGTATGGCACGGTACCGCACGCAGGATTTGGTATTGGATTTGAACGCATGGTGGCCTGGTTTAGTGGTATTGATCATGTTCGGGAGGCGATTGGGTTCCCCCGTACACTGAACAGATTAAAACCGTAACTATATGGATTTACTAAACAAAAAAGCTATTATAACTGGAGCAAGTGATGGAATAGGCAGAGAGATTGCCTTGGCTCTTGCAAAAGAGAAAGCAACACTTTTGCTTTGCGGCAGGGATGACCAAAGATTAGCTTCTGTCAAAGAGCATGCTTTGGAGCTTGGTGCACCTGAGGTGTATGTGTATGCATTTGACCTATTAGATAGGGAAGAGAGCGGTATGGCTTTGCAAGAGATTACCAAGAGTCACACTGATTTGGCTATTGTTATCAATAATGCAGGTATCTGGCACAAACCCGGAGATTTAACAGGTATAGATCATCAAACCATCAACCAAGTCATAGAGGTGAACCTCATTGCACCTATACATATCGTCAAAGACGTATTGCCAATTTTGAAAAACCAGCCAGAAGCAGCAATAGTTAATATCAGTTCGCGTTCAGGACTCATTCCTCAAAAAGGCCAGTCAGTATATGCGGCATCAAAATACGGGCTGAGAGGTTTTACTGATGTCTTACGTGAAGATTTGAAGGAAACCAAGGTCAAAGTTTGTGGGGTTTACCAAGGGGGTACCAAAACAAAGATATTCAAAAAAGCAGATGACGATAGAGATACAACCGGTTTTACGGAGCCTGAAGACTTGGCAACGGTTATTGTTAATGTGTTAAAGAGTCCTGCAAACTTATGGGTTCCAGAAATCCATATTAGCAAATAAAACCATGACATATATACCAATCATCGGCCTTGAAATTCATGTACAGCCAAAGACCAATTCCAAAATGTTTTGTGCGTGTAGTGCGGATATTTTTGGTGCTGAGCCAAACACGCACACCTGCCCGGTGTGTCTGGGCTTACCCGGCGCACTACCTGTACCCAACAAACGCGCGGTGGAGGCCACGATTCAGTTAGGTTTGGCGTTAGGCGCTGACATTGCACAGGAAAGTAAGTTTGATCGCAAGAACTATTTTTATCCTGACCTGCCCAAAGGCTATCAAATCAGCCAATATGATCAACCCATTGCCACGGGTGGCACGTTGACGGTGGCCGATTCCGATACCGGAGAGGATACGACGGTGCAGTTTACCCGCGTGCATTTGGAAGAAGATACGGGAAAATTGATGCACAAGAATGGATACACGCTTATTGATTTTAACCGCAGCGGGATGCCGCTGATTGAGATTGTTACCGAGCCGGATATTCGATCAGTAGGAGTGATGAAACAATTTCTCAAGCGTCTACGGTTGATCCTGCGTTATGCAGGGGTGTCGGATGCGGATATGGAAAAAGGCACCATGCGTCTTGAGCCGAACGTATCGGTTGCGCGAGTAGAAGACGGCCAGGCTGTTGCATTACCTCCCTACAAGGTAGAGCTCAAAAACATCAACTCATTTCGATTCGCCGAGCGCGCCACGCTATACGAGATTGACCGCCAAATCGCGTTGTTAGAAAAAGGCCAAATCCCCGCGCAGGAAACCCGCGGGTGGGATGAAGATAAAGGCATCACCGTGAGTCAACGTACCAAGGAGGAAGCTCATGATTATCGATATTTTCCCGAACCTGACATTCCGCCAATGGTGTTTTCGCCCGAAATGGTCGAGGGTTTGAATAAGCAGCTTCCTAAACTCCCTCCAGCATACGAGGAGAATTTTTCAAAACTTGGCCTTGCGCCAGGTGATATCGACACGCTACTGGAGAAACCGGAACTACTTACATTTGCCGACCAAATTGTAAAGAAAGCGCCGAATGGTCGCGCAAAAAAATTTATTATCAAAGCCATTAACCAGCCGTCTGTTGCTTCAACAGACGCTGGCGAATTTATACAGCAGGTAATGGATGAGGAGACATCGCTGGTTTCGGATACACATGAGTTGGCAACCATTGCGCAATCAGTAATCGATCAACATCCTGATGAAGTCAGACGATACAAGGAAGGTAAGCAGGAGCTTTTTGGCTTTTTTATGGGCAAGGTTATGGCCCAAACGCAAGGTAAGGCAGCGCCACAACTAACGCGTGAGATCTTGCAAAAGATCCTTTCGGAATAAGACAAAATACCTCTTATACCATACAGGCAGCTTTGATAGAGTAGAATCACGATGTCTTTTGTTCACCTACATGTTCACTCGGAATATTCTCTATTGGATGGATTGTCCAAGATTAGTGAGCTTTTGGAGGTGTGCAACGAGTATGACATGCCTGCATTGGCTCTCACCGACCATGGTGCAATGCACGGAGCCATCGAATTTTATCTCAAATCTCAAAAAGCAAACGTCAAGCCTATTGTTGGCGTGGAGGCATATGTAGCCCGAAGGAGCCGCTTTGACAAGACTGCGTCGCATGATACAGATCCGTTTCACATTACCTTGCTTGCCAAAAATTTCACTGGCTACCAGAATCTTTTGAAACTTACTTCTTTGGCGCATATCGAAGGCTACTATTACAAACCTCGCGTTGACAAAGATATACTCAGGAAATATTCCGAAGGAGTGATTTGCCTATCGGGTTGTATCGGGGCAGAGATACCAAGCGCATTGCGAGAGCAAGACGAGAAGAAGGCCAAAAACCTGATTGCAGAATATCGCGATATATTTGGCGAGGACAATTTTTACATAGAATTGCAAGACCAGGAGCTTGATTTTGTACAGGAAGTGTACAAACGTCTTGGAGAGATAGCGGGTAATATGAACCTGCCGGTTGTCGCAACAAACGACGTACACTACGTCCGCAAGGAAGATGCGTATGCCCAGGATGTGCTCTTGGCAATTCAGACCAAGCAGGAGATAAATGATCCTAACCGCAAGCTGTGCTTGCTAGACTCGCCCACGTACTATCTTCGTTCACCAAAGGAGATGTCCGAGATCTTTTATCAGCGACCTGAGGCTATAGAAAACAGCCTGCGCATCGCCGAGAGTGTGGATCTACAAATCCCTATTGGAGAGTTCATTTTTCCTAAGTATGAAACACCAGATAATCTGACACCCGATCAATATCTCAAGCAGCTGTCGTATGAAAAAGCGCGAGAAAAGTTTGGTGAACTTACTGACGAAGTGCGCAAACGCCTGGACTATGAGCTAGATGTGATCAGCCAAAAAGGTTATGCAACATATTTCTTAGTCTTTATCGATATTGCAGGGTTTTGTCATCAATCAAAGATATTGATCCAGGCGCGTGGTTCTGCAGTGGGGTCACTCGTGCTGTATGTAACCGGCGTGAACAACGTCAACCCGCTTGAGTATAATGTACCGTTTGAGCGATTCCTTAACCCAGAGCGTCCAAGTTCGCCGGATATTGATCTTGATATGGAAGATGCCAAGCGGGGAGCGGTGATTGAATTTACCAAACAGCGGTTCGGCGCGGATAAGGTGGCGCAGATTGTAACCTTTGGCCGTATGGAAGAACGTACCGCAGTTCGTGATGTGGGACGTGCGCTAGGATTGCCTTATGCACTGGTTGACCGGATCGCCAAACTCATCCCAATGGGTGCGCAAGGTCATCATGGCAAGATAGAAGACGCGCTTCAAAAAATTACCGAACTCAAAACAGAATATGAATCAAACCCTGATGTACGTAGAATGATCGACTTTGCAGTTAAAATTCAAGGTACTGCACGCCATGCTGGTACACATGCTGCAGGTGTTATTGTAACTGATAAGCCTATCACTGAGTATGTACCACTTATGCTTGATTCTAAGAAGGAAGGCGCCATGACGCAATTTGATATGTATAGCTTGGACATCAATGCTAAGCCTGATGCGCTTGGTTTGCTCAAACTGGACTTTTTGGGGATTCGCAACCTCTCTATTTTGCAGCGGGCGGTAGAATTGGTCGAACGATACAACAACATAACCATAGATTTACAAAAGATCCCGCTTGATGATCCAAAAGTGTATGCATTGATCAGCGAAGGGCATACCACAGGGTTGTTTCAGATCGAAAGTAGCGGTTTCCGGCAATTGGCACGTGATCTTCGTCCCACAACTATTGAAGATATCATGGCTATGGTAGCACTCTATCGGCCTGGCCCTATGGAGCAAATCCCCAAGTTTATTGAAGGTAAACGCGATCCGTCTAAGATCGAGTATCCGCACCCAGCACTCGAAGACGTACTCAAAGAGACCTACGGTGTCTTGGTCTATCAAGAGCAAGCAATGGAGATCCCACAAGTCATGGCTGGATTCACACTTGGACGCGCGGACGTGCTTCGCCGAGCTATTGGCAAAAAGAGCAAGGAGCTTATGGCAAAGGAGAGAGAAGAATTTATCCAAGCCGCTCAAAAGGCAAAAGGTTATTCCAAGAAAGAAGCAGAAGACATCTTTAACTATATCGAAACATTTGCAAGTTATGGTTTTAACAAAGGGCATTCGGTCAGTTATGGCATAATTGTCTATCAGACCGCATACCTTAAAGTGCATTATCCGATAGAGTACATGACTGCGTTGCTATCATGCGAAGCACAGAACGCAGAAAAGGTTGCGCTCGTGCTTAAGGAATGTCAGCGTCTTGAGATTCCGATTCGTCTGCCGTCCATCAATGTTTCTCAGATTGATTTTTCTATTGAGGAAGAGGATGGAGACCGTAGCATTCGTTTTGGCTTGTCTGCGGTCAAAAATGTTGGGTATGCAGCACTGGATGGCATCGTCAAAGAACGTGAAACTAATGGGCCGTTTACGAGTTTTGCAAATTTTTGTCTGCGCGTTGATACACAAAAGGTAAACCGCAAAGTGATCGAGAGTTTGATCAAGGTTGGGGCATTTGACGAGTTTGGTTCGCGTCAAGGGATGTTGCAGGTCTTGCCCGAATTACTACAGCAAGCTTCTGCATTGCAAAAACAGCAAGCCATGGGTCAAGTCGGACTCTTTGAGACTGGCGACAGCACCACGGTTTTCCAGTTAACGTCTGTGGTAGTACCTTCGAGTGAAGAGGTATCTCATCGAGTATTACTCGAATGGGAAAAAGAGCTCCTGGGCTTTTATCTAACAGAACATCCTCTGGAAAAAGAACTACAGACACTGCAACGATATATTACGCACAAAATTGGCGATCTGGAAGAGTCTGCAATAGGGACGTATGTGACAGTAGGAGGGGTTGTAAGCTCTATGCGGCGTATTATTACAAAAAGTTCACAGCAGGAGATGGCATTTATGCAGTTGAGCGATTTTACTGGTACGTTGGAGGCAATTATATTTCCCAAAATTTTTCAAAACGGAGTACGTACCATACAGGAAGACCAAATCATTCTTGTGCATGGCAGGATAGATAACAAGGAAGAGAAGGAGCTGAAACTGATTGCAGAAAAGATCTTTGTGCCTGATATGGGGGTAGAAAAGCAGTACGATTGACACTCGCCGCGGTCGAGTGCTAATATACAAGATATGTTGTGCGAACGATGCAATACCAACAAAGCTACCACCCAGATCACACGAATCTCCAATCAAGGTACGACTACGGAGAACTTGTGTGAGGTTTGTGCTGCTCGCCAGCGGGGGGCATCTTTTAGCCCTCGATATTCGCCGTTTTCCTCATTCGAAGGAAGCGATCCATTTTTTTCTATCGATGAATCACAACCGTCTCGGCAACCGCGCCACGAATCTGTCAATGTTATGGATTACTTTACCAATCGTGCAAATACGGTTCTCCAAACTGCGGCACAACGGGCAGTATCTCTCAAACATCGCTTGGTAGACACAGAACATTTCTTGTGGGCCCTGGCAGAAGAAAAAGAAGTTGCTCAAAAACTCCTGACTGAGTTGGGTGTTAAACCAGATGATCTGGCCAACTACCTCAAAGCTATCTCGCCTGAAGGTGCCTACACTGGCTCTCAGCCAGAGCTTTCACCTCGTGCCAAGCGGGTGCTTCAGTTGGCTTTTGACGAAGCCAGGAGTTTGAATCACAACTATGTGGGTTCAGAGCATATCCTGTTGGCGTTGATTCGTGAAGGTGAGGGATTGGCGGCTCAAACGCTTGAAAAGTTCGCCATTGATCTGACCAAAGCCCGCGCTGCTGTGATTAAGTTGGTAGGTGAGGGGATTGCTGATGGTGAGCAAGCCAAACAACCAAGCAAAACTCCCACATTGGATGAATTCTCTCAAGATCTTACTCTTCAGGCTCGTGAAGGCAAGATTGATCCGGTTATTGGGAGACAGCATGAGATTGATCGTGTTATCCATATTTTGTCCCGCAGGACCAAGAACAATCCAGTTCTTATTGGCGAACCAGGTGTAGGAAAAACCGCGATTGTAGAAGGTCTTGCCACACGAATTGTCCAAAACGAGGTGCCTGAAGCATTGCAGAATAAGCGACTGCTTTCATTAGACCTCGCCGGAATGGTAGCAGGTACCAAGTATCGAGGGGAGTTTGAAGAGCGTTTGAAAAAAGCTGTAGATGAAGTACGTCAGGCAAGTCGCGAGGTTATTTTATTCATAGATGAGTTACACACGCTTGTCGGGGCTGGAGGCGCAGAAGGGGCTATTGATGCAGCGAACTTGCTCAAGCCGGCTCTTGCACGAGGCGAGTTGCAAGCTATTGGTGCAACCACACTCAGTGAATACAAAAAACATATCGAAAAAGATGCGGCACTTGAGCGGCGTTTTCAGCCGGTGATTGTCAAAGAAAATAGCGTCGAGGAAACCATTGAGATCCTGAGGGGGTTGCGCGACCGCTATGAGGCGCACCATAGAGTCAAAATCTCGGACGAGGCGTTGGTAGCTGCTGCGGAGTTGTCTGATCGCTATGTGCAGGATAGGTTTTTGCCAGACAAAGCTATTGATCTGATTGATGAGGCTTCTGCAGAGGTTCGGTTACAGAGTGTGGCTCCACCCGCTAATTTGCAGGAGGTAGAGGCGCAGATGCAGCGTATTAGCAAAGAATTGGAATCAGCAGGTAGAAACAAGGAAAAAGATACCAAAGCCAAACTGGAGCAGGAACTAGAAGAATTGCAAAAAACTCACCAAGAGATCAAGGAAGTGTGGGAAAAACAAAAAGGCACAGATTACCCAGTGGTAACGGTTGATAACGTCGCATCAGTACTTTCACGCATGACAGGCATCCCGGTGACCAAGTTGACGGAGGAAGAGCGGAGTAGACTGTTGGATCTGGAAGCAAAACTGCACAAAAAGATCGTTGGACAGGACAAGGCAGTTTCTCTGGTGGCAGATGCGGTAAGGAGAGCGCGGGCAGGACTCAAGGATCCTCGTAGGCCAATCGGAGTGTTTATGTTTTTGGGGCCCACCGGTGTAGGTAAGACTGAGCTGGCTCGTGTGTTGGCGGAAGAACTGTATGGAAGCGAAGATATTATGATTCGTCTTGATATGAGCGAATATCAAGAGCGGCATACCGTAGCGCGCCTAATCGGCTCTCCACCTGGGTACGTTGGATTTGATGAAGGTGGGCAATTGACCGAAAAAGTCCGACGCCAGCCATTCTCCATCATATTGCTGGATGAGATAGAGAAGGCGCACCCTGACATTTTCAACCTTCTGCTGCAAATCATGGAAGATGGTAGGTTGACGGACGGTAAAGGCCGGACGGTTGATTTCAAAAACACTATCGTTATTATGACGTCCAATCTGGGTAGCCGCATTATTCAAGATGCTCAAACAGAAGGTATGTCGGATGGATCGCTTGAGGAAAAAATAGAGGATTTACTCAAGGCTCAGTTTAAGCCAGAATTCATCAACCGCATTGACGAGTTCATATTATTTCAGTCCCTTACGCCCGAGGACCTTCTGCACATTGTTGACCTGCAATTGGAAGAAGTGCGACGACTGGTCAAGGCACAGGATATGGAACTTTCGGTTGATGCCAAGGTCAAAAAGCATCTGGCAGAGATTGGTTACGAGGCTGAATATGGTGCTAGACCACTACGACGCGTCATCCAGACTGAGCTGGAGACACCACTTTCTCAACAGCTCATCAAGCAGGAATTTGTTCCTGGAGATACAATCAAAGTATCTTTTGATACTAAGAACAAGGATCTTGCCTTCTCCAAGGCAAAATGATAAGATCGGGAAGATATGATTTCGGCGCATCCTAAATACGATTTCCGCGTTGGTGACACCATTGATGTGGGATTCAAAATTCAAGAAGGAGAGAAATACAGAGTCCAGCACTTTACCGGGCTGGTTATTGCTATGAAAGGCAAAGATACCGCTCGAACCTTTACGGTACGCAAAATAGGCGCTAATCAAATCGGAGTAGAACGTATTTTCCCATTATATTCTCCACTTATTGACTCGATAAAAGTAACCAAAAAAGGCCAAGCCCGTCGTGCTAAGCTATATTATCTGCGTGAGCGGACAGGTAAGCGAGCGCTCAAAGTAAAAGACCGTTCCTAGCTAACAGGGTACATCGCGAATGAAACATAGTATATGTTTCGACAGCTGTCAGACAGCGTTTTGTCATTATTCCCGCATTTCAATCAAGAATCAGTTGGTGCAAAAGGCGAACGTCTTGCTCGTGCATATCTTACCCGCCACGGGTATCGTCATCTCACATCCAATTTTCGTGCTCCTCGCTGGGGTGAGATAGATCTAATTTTTTCCTACCAAACACATATCATATTTGTCGAAGTGAAAACAAGAATCGGGGATCAACAAACTGACCCTCTGGAGTCAATTACCAAAAGAAAACAACATGTGCTCAAGCGCACAGCCCAGTTTTACCTGGCAGAACACGAAATACTTGATTATTCAGCACGGTTTGATGTGATCATTGTACAGTTTGCTCACCAGAATGATCGTGATCCACATATCAAACACTTCGTCAACGCGTTTTAGTTTGTTGTAAGTTTGTAATTGCTTGAATGGTATTGGCAAATGGTGGGGCGCCTGGGATTCGAACCCGTCAAGTACTCAAATGTACTTGACGCACTCAGCATACACGAGATGTATACGTTCAAACTTGTTTG
>CAZQWJ010000003.1:10205-43260 GCA_964597265.1 uncultured Candidatus Saccharibacteria bacterium | reverse complement strand
AGCATACACGAGATGTATACGTTCAAACTTGTTTGAATGGTATTGACAAATGGTGGGGCGCCTGGGATTCGAACCCAGAACCACCAGCTTAAAAGGCTGTTACTCTACCATTGAGTTAGCGCCCCATTTTCTCCTGTATTTTACGCATAAAACCGATATATGGCAACATGCTATACTATGATTATGCCAACACCTTGGGGTTTTGTTGTTGCTCTCTTTGCCTTTTATTATTATAGAAAAATAGCTGGATCTTCGCAGGACAAAGAAACGGGGCTAACGATCGAAGAGAAAATTATCATTATTATGTCTTTATTTCTCGAACCGATTTGGGCGGGATTAATTTACTATTTTGGACTCAAGCCTATATATCCACGAAAAGCCACTCAAATCGCAAAATATGCTCTAGCGATATTCATGTTAGAAAGCATTATTTTGGTGACAATATTGGTTTTCTTCTTTGTCGTGCTGTTTCAGGCTGGGTCACGATTTTGAGAACGTCAAAGGTTCTCCCTTCCTCAGTTTGTTTAACGCCCACATAAACAGTTTGCCCTTGGATTTGGCTTGTGGGTAGTCTATGACATAACTTCGGGCTTTTTCTAATAATGTGCGATCCTCTTCCTTGGCTAGTTTTATATACAAGGCTTTGTGTTTTTCGTCTTTGAGGTCAACAGCAAGCCGATAACCATAATCCTGAAACTCACGGCTGATGTAGTGTGGTGTTTCTTCCGCAATGTCTTGTTGTTTGGTGGTGATGATGTTGCTGATTTTGTCCATAGTTATAGTTTGGAAGACACAAACAGAGTTATGAGTGCTGCCTGGATGATCAGAATAACGGCCAGTTTGAGCAAATACGAAGACTTACGACTTTTGTGTCGCAGGTAGTTGATACCTAGCAATGAACCCGCACTCCCTCCGGCAATGCCTAACACTAAGAGCAACCGCTCTGGAACTCGTGTTGCTCCGGCTTGTGCAAGGTTTTTATCCAGGCCGTAGAAGATAAACGCAACCATGTTAATGGAGATAATATAAAACACAAGCGCATTGAACCGAAATGGAAACAATAATGTCAGAACGACTGTCATACATACTATTGCTACAACGCTCGTTGTAGTATATACGTTGGTAGCATGTTTAATATGGCTGTTTTTTCGCCTACTCATACTGCTGTGATATACTCACAATATCATATACAGAAAGCGGGGTGATAGATAGTGCCTTTGCGTTATACTACAAATTTGGCGGATTCTGTGTTATTGGCTATTTCTCGTAGCCTAGAGACTTTTTTCCAGTTCATTCCCAACGTACTAGCGGCAATTTTCATTTTGATCTTAGGTTGGATTGTGGCTCGATTCCTGAGGAGTCTGACCATGCGGATTTTACAAATAATCCAACTCGAGCCTTTTGCCGAGAAAGTTGGACTGGCCGAAACGCTGAAGAAGTTTGGGGCTCAAATGACTCCTGCCGAACTGGTCGCGGAACTAGTAAAATGGGGAACATTTCTGGTTTTTGTCACTCCGGCGGCAGAAGTCTTAGGTTTGAGTCAGCTAACCGTAATTATCAACCAGGTTATTTCGTATATCCCTAACGTACTGGTAGCTGTGCTCATTATCATGTTCGGCGTAATTTTCTCTGATTTGACAGCACAGTTTGTACGGGGTACCGCCCATGCGTTGGATACAAATGTCGCTTCTGCACTAGCGGTATTAGCTCGCTACAGCATCATCATCTTTGCCTTTTTGGCGTCGTTGAGCCAATTGGGTATCGCTCCAGTATTGATAGAAACACTATTAACTGGTTTTGTAGCGATGGTGGCAATTGCTGGTGGATTGGCGTTTGGATTAGGTGGTAAAGATATCGCGGCAGAATTGTTGGGTTCACTCAAACGATCCCTGCAAGAGCGGTCTGACCACTAGGAAGGTGTTATTGTTTTCGTAGAGGAGTAGCAGGTATGAACGTGGGTTCAGCCTGCTACTTTTGTATATGGGATCTCTATGACACGCTGGTGTATGTCATTCTGAACCCGATTCGGAATCTAGTCTTCACACGCTCTGGATTCCAGACCAAGTCTGGAATGACAAAATAGAGGCGTAATAAATACAGCAGGCACCTACGCTCATCGTCATTCCGAGCGTAGTCGAGGAATCTCATCTTTAATTAAGTATAATATCTTGAGAGGGTTTCTAGAGGAGTTTCACTTCAGATAGCAACACACTTTCAATGGCCAAACCTTTTGGCTCAAACAAACTGTCAAGTTCTGCTTCGATCTCCTGCTCAATGTCTTTTCTGTTTTTTGCCAAAACATCCTGGTACGAATATCTCGCGATAACTTGCCTGATTCTACTTCTGCTGGCCGGCCGGACGAGCTTGCTTACAAATTTATCACCAATTGTTTCCCATAGTTGCGGGAGCATGTTTTTGTTTATCCTAAAGAGAATAGTGCCTTCGATAGTCACTAGCTTATTGTCGCTGGTCACACAGTTGATAGGCATATCGCCAAAGATTTCTTCATTAGACAGATCAAGGCCTTTGGTTATGCCATATTCCAAGGTTTGAGCGTTAAAAAGTTTGGCAATTTGCCAAAATGGTATTTTGAGGTGAAGTCCCGGCTGATAGATACGGTTGAGCACACCACGTCCTCGGTCATATACTACCGCTACATGGCCGGGAGGGACCGAAATAAAGAAGCCGCCTACGACTTCGTCCACAAGGATTGATACTACTAATCTGTCAAACATAGAAAACGTTTCAATTATACACTGTCTGTGCGAATGTATCTCACTGTACCCGTTATGTGTCAAAATTTCGTATAATCAGGTACATGCAGCAAAACACCCATACTACAAGCCGCTCCGGGGTTGTTACTGTGGTTGGCCGACCAAATGCAGGTAAGTCAACCCTACTCAATAGTATCATTGGTATCAAGGTTGCCATTACATCCCCATTGCCCCAAACCACGCGGTTTCCTATCCGTGCGGTGCTTAACGACCCACGAGGTCAGATTGTATTTGTTGATTCTCCTGGAGCATTGGCAAAACATGAAGACACGCTATCGGCGAACATCTCTCGATCTGCCGCTCGATCCATACAGGATCCTGGAGATGTGTTGTTATACGTGGTGGATGTTACGCGAACCCGTGGCCTGGAAGAAAACCGCATCATTGGTATGATACGCAATGTTGATGTACCCAAGGTGATTGTATTTAACAAAATAGATGTGACTAAGGTTAACTATCGGCATGAGTATGATTTCTTAATAGACGAGTTTGACGAACATATCGAGATATCTGCTTTGCAGGGTACGAATGTTGATAAGCTCACTGACATTCTCTTTAGCCTCCTGCCAGAGCAAGAGCCTATTATCCCGTTATCGGAGATTACAACCCCATTGCTTAACATGGACCGCCGGCTATACTTTGAGGAGCTTATACGAGAGAAGGTTTATTTGTTCTTGTACAAGGAAATTCCCTATTCTGTAACCGTGCGAGTAACGAATGTCGAAGATAAGGGTGAGTTATTGGTTATAGATGCAGATGTAGTGACGGCTTCGAAGCGATATAAGAGCATGATTATTGGTAAAGGCGGGGAGAAAATCAAACAGATCGGGCAGGCTGTACGCAAAGAGTTAGAAACGATTAGTGATAGAAAAGTGTTTGTGGACCTGGATGTTGTGGTGGATCCACACTGGGTGCAGGAGTGGTTATAAATTATCAAGGAATTTACGTAATAGTGTTCCCCAGACCTGTTGTGTTGTTTTCTGTCTGGGAATATCATCAACCTCAACGACGCGATTTCCAACCTCTACCTCGTGTGCTTCTGTCCAGCCAGCATTCACCTCTAATACCGTATCTATGGCCGAAGGAGGACGGTAGGTGAGGAGGTTGGCAGCCTCATCGTCATTGGTTGGATGTGGTACATGTTGATCTATTTCAATGATAATCCCATCTTTGATCCAGAGGATGTCCAATGGAAACTGCATTTGGTACATCCAAAATGAAGGTAGGGTTAGTTGTGGCGAAACAAACAGCATGCCATGATCTTGGGGAAGCGATGGTCGGTTTGACAGACCCTGGTTCCACTCTTCTGCAGTGATGGCGGTTTCTACATACAAAGTGTGTCCATTAACTTGGATGGTGTACAGGGGAGGTTCTTTATCAGCCTCCTGGAGGAGGTAATACCCCAACCCTACTGCACCGCCGATCCCTATGATAAGAAGTAACAATAAAATAATACCGATTACTTTCATACGTGTAGACTGTATTAGTAGTGTAACATAGGCTGTTTGTGTTACACTACACTAATCATATCAGGAGTAAGTATGCAAAAAATAACACCATGCCTCTGGTTTAATAACAACTGTGAAGAAGCGGTGAACTTTTACACCAGCATCTTCCCAAACTCCAGAATCACCACCCTTCAGTGGTATCCAGACAATGTGTCGGAAGGACCAATGGAGGATATGGAAGGAAAGATCTTAACAGCTGTTTTTGAGCTAAATGGATTTACTTTTCAAGCGTTGGATGGAGGTCCGATATTCAGCATAAATCCGTCAATTTCGTTTTTTGTGAATTTTGATCCTTCTCGTGACCCACAGGCGGAGGAGCACTTGGACGCCCTATGGGAAAAACTATCTGAAGGTGGCAAAGCGCTGATGCCACTTCAAGAGTATCCCTTCTCCAAGCGCTACGGTTGGATACAAGACCGCTTTGGCGTCTCGTGGCAACTTATTCTCACCGACCCAGAAGGCGATGAGCGGCGGAACATCATGCCTTCGCTGCTCTTTGTTGGCGATGTTTATGGACAAGCCGAGGAAGCGCTCGTCTACTATGCTTCAATTTTCAAGAACTCCAAGATAGGACTCGTCGCCAAGTATCCGACCGGCATGGAGCCCGACCGGGAGGGCGCGGCCATGTTCGCCGAAGCCAAGCTCGACGGGCAGTGGCTCGTGGCGATGGATAGTGCCCGTGAACATGATTTTTCATTTAGCGAAGCGGTCTCGCTTTCGGTCGAATGCGACGACCAGCAAGAAGTGGATCACTTTTGGGAAAAGCTCACCGCGGGTGGCAGTGAGAGTCAATGTGGTTGGCTCAAAGACAAATATGGCGTTTCGTGGCAGATCGTGCCGAAGCAACTCGGCGAATATATGAGCGACCCCGACCCGGAAAAGGTGGCCCGTGTGACTGATGCATTTATGCAGATGAAGAAGTTTGATATTGCCAAACTCCAGGAAGCGTATGAGGGAGGTTATAATTAAGACAGGAAAATACCGACACTACAAAGGCGGTGAGTATCGTGTCATCAGTACAGCCAAACATAGCGAAACCCTGGAGGATCTCGTTGTGTACAAGTCATTATATGACAACGAATTGTCGCGTTTGTGGACGAGACCGTTGGAGATGTTTCTAGAAGAGATTGAGGTAGACGGGAAGAAAATGCCCAGATTCGAGTACGTGGGGGAATAGAATATGCAACAGTTCAAAATGAAAGAAACAGAAAGAGTGCCTGCGATATGACTATTATCAATACAAACACACGATATGTCGCATTGCTGAGAGGTATCAATGTCGGAGGGAATAACATCACCAAACTTCCCATATATAAACAAATGACCATCCGTAACTGGAATACCACTACGAAATTGCTAACAAAACTGGTAGAGACATGAAAACGACAGGACCTAACCTCATTGAGCAATATATTGCTGGATTTCCAAAGGATACTCAAAAAGCCTTAACGCAGGTCAGGACGACGATCCGCAAAGCAGCGCCAGAAGCAGAAGAATTTATTGCTTACGGCATGCCTGCATACAAATTGAACGGCAAGCCGTTGGTGTATTTTGCCGGATACAAAAATCATATAGGCTTTTACGCTACACCTACTGGGCACTCAACATTTGCAAAAGAATTGTCAAAATACAAGCAAGGAAAAGGATCAGTCCAATTTCCGCTTAATGAGCCAATACCATTAGACCTGATTGCACGAATAGTCAAATTTAGAGTAAAAGAGTGTACCAAGAAATAAATGGAATGTGTATAAAATCATACAGACACAATAATCCATGAAAGAGAATAAAGCACCAACGCCTTATCAAGACATAAATGACCTGCTCGCTGCTTGGGTAGAAGGTACAAAACGTATTCTCAAAGATAATATTGTCGGACTGTATCTCTCTGGCTCATTGACGTATGGAGATTTTGTGCCAGACAGGAGCGATATCGATTTGCAGGCAGTAGTGAAAAGACCTCTCACGGCTAAAGAGCTCACCTTGATAGAACAGATGCATCAAGGTCTGAGCGAGGACTATCCGCAGTGGAGAAGCCGCTTGGAGTGTTCGTATGTTCCCATTGAACTTTTGAAGGAGGTGCTTCCTCCCAAAACGCCTCGACCGTGGTGGGGATTTGATACATTGTATCCGAACGCGCCGGCCGGAAACGAATGGATTATTAACCATTATTTTCTGGCTAAGTATGGTATTGCACTCGTAGGGCCTGACTTTAACACACTTATTCCACCTATTGATATGCAAGAGGTGCGAAAGGCAAGCGCAAGAGATTTGTTCCAAGAATGGGAACCGAAAATCAACGACCATGAATGGCTTTCGAATAGCCACTATCAATCATACCTTGTTTTGAATCTATGCCGTATTTTGCACACGGTTGTTGGTGGTGAACCTGGTTCCAAAAAAGCCGCGGCTGAATGGACAAAAAGCACGTATCCAGAGTGGCAAGACTTGATAGAGGAAGCTGAGAGGTGGGAATATGGTGTCGAGATGAACAGACAAAATGATGCAATTGCATTTATCACGTTTGCCGTCGAAAAAGTTGAGAATTTGAGTACATCGTGAAAGATATTAGCTAGAAACTGGCGTACAGTTATTACAGAGCCATATCCGGTACGTGAGGCAGTATGCGTGAAAGAGTTACACCTTGGGGCGACCATTGAGATAAGTGTGGTAGCAGTAAAGTAATATGAATCCTAAATGGCCAAGAAGTATTCGACAAATATACAAAAAGAATGGTAGCCGATACGGGCACAAGATGCTCTAATGCATCTTGTGTGTATTGCTAAGGGATGATGTCCGTAGTTCAAGCTTGCTTGAAGGTTTAATAGACTCGTTAGATATGGTAGCCGGTACGGGATTCGAACCCGTGTTACTGGGATGAAAACCCAGCGTCCTGGACCAGACTAGACGAACCGGCCAGACTGCAAACTCACGTAAAGATTTTATTGATAAATGAACGTTTTTTCAAGGACTTGATGTGACGTTCGAACTTGACTGCCTCACTTCGAGTACTAAACTCTCTGGTGTATTTTATGCGCCAAGGTCTATATCTACGTGTAGAGATATTTTTCCCTGCGTTGTGTGCATCAAGTCGGCGTGTCAAATTGTTTGTCTGTCCGATATAGTAAGCGTTATTAACAGTGCTTTCTAAGATATACACAACAAACATAGATGAAAGCCAAGCGTCTCCCGATTTTCTCTGAATTTTCAATTCAGTAAGAAAATCGAGGATCCGCGATGCGGGACAAAATCAAAGATTTTGATCGCATCGGGACTGGACCAGACTATACCGATGCGTGAGCATCGAGTATAAGCAAACGCAAATCTAACGACGTTGTTTTGAGTTTGCTAAAGACGAACCGGCCTTGTCAATACTACGCGCAAATTATACCATACGACCCACGAAAAACCGCCGAGATCTACCTTTATCTGTTGCGGGTCGAAGTTGCAACATGGTAATACTCGGCGGTTTTCTCGAAAACCAGAAGGCTACTCTTCCATATCTGCATCGTCAAGGGAGTCTTCATCAAAAAGTCCTTCTTCATCTTCCACCTCATCCTCGTCGTCATCAAACAGATCACTCTCGAGTTCATCGTCACCAAAATCATCATCCACCCCATCTTCTTCCTCATCCATTGGATCCATGTCATCCATAGGCATTACATCATCATCCATGTCATCAAAATGTACTATGTTATTTTCGATCATTAGAACCACCTCCTTAGTTAGGGTACAGTGCTGTGTTTTCAACCGGACAGAAATTACATATCCAGTTTCTACTCTGTGTATATTAGAATGAATTTGCTATGTCAAGAGTAATTTTGGGGATTGATCCAGGTCTGGCGACGGTGGGTTTTGGCGTATTACAATCAACTAATCGGGATACGCACAAGGTCCTGCAGTATGGTACTATTCTTACACCGCCGGATGTACCACTATACCAGCGATTGCAGACTCTGTATCAAGAAACAAGTGAACTAATCACAAACATACAGCCAGATATAGTAGCTGTGGAACAGCTGTTCTTTGGAAAAAATACAAAGACCGCTATGACTGTTGGACATGCGCGCGGCGTGATTCTCCTTGCTGTAGCAAACCAAAATATCCCATTGGTTGAATTTACTCCGCTACAGATAAAAATGGCCTTGACTGGCTATGGACGTGCTGATAAACAACAGATGCAGCTGCTGGTCAAGCAGTTACTTAAACTTTCAGAAATCCCCAAACCTGACGACGCTGCCGATGCTATTGCGGTTGCTTTGACCGCTGCAGTCTCTCACGCTATCCATGTGTAATATTTGGTAAGATGGGTGTATGCTCAGTTATGTTGAAGGACAGATAAAGTATATAGTGGGTAACAAAGTGTTGGTGTATACCACTAGTGGTGTGGGGTATGAGGTCGTTGTTTCTTCCACAATCAGTGTTACTATGAAGGAAGGCCAACACATAGCATTTTTACTCAAGACATACTTTCGCGAAGATCACTTTGAATTATATGGGTTTCAGTCCAAAGACGAACTCATGTTGTTTGAATTACTCGTAACAGTTTCTGGCGTGGGCCCTAAGATGGCACTGGGGGTGCTCGAGCGGCATACGGTGGATGAAGTGAAAACCGCTATCCTGAGCGAGGATACGTCTGCATTCACGATGGTGTCGGGAATAGGCAAGAAGAATGCGTCACGGATCATCCTTGAATTAAAACCAAAACTATCTTCCGAAGATGCAGACCTAGGTGGCCTCACGCAGAACAAGAAGGACCTGGAGCTCGAATCCGCGCTACGCCAACTTGGGTACCGGACACAGGAGATTTCGGAAATGGTACGGAACGTGCCTCAAGGGCTGACACTTGATGAGAAAATAAAGCATGCACTAAAAGTATAATTATGACTGACATAACGACACCAGAACTATTAGAAAATGAAGATACAGGGTTAGATTTAACACTACGTCCACAATCGCTGGATGAGTATTTCTTGTCAGGTCAGATCAAACCCCACTTTCACCGCAACCTGCAGATATTTTTACAAGCAGCGCGAGAACGAGAAGAGGCGCTTGAACATGTGTTATTTTTTGGCCCGCCTGGATTAGGTAAGACAACACTCGCGTATATTTTGGCGCAGGAGCTGGGCAGTTCTGTCAAGATAACCTCTGGTCCGGCGATTGAGCGGGCGGGTGATCTTATTTCCGTACTCACTAATCTCAAAGATAGAGATATTCTGTTCATTGACGAGATCCATCGACTCAACAAAGTAATTGAAGAAACCATGTATCCTGCAATGGAAAGTTATGAAGTGGATATCATTCTGGGCAAGGGTCCGTCTGCAAGGAGTATTCGTTTGGATCTGCCCAAAGTCACGATAGTCGGTGCTACGACGAGAATCGGCAATATGAGTGCACCGTTGCGGGATCGGTTTGGTATGCACTACAGGCTGGATTTTTATGAGCCAGAAGAACTTATGCATATTGTCCTCAGGTCAGCAAAACTTCTGAATATACATATGCAGCAGGATGGAGCGGTTGAGATTGCTCGGCGTTCACGAGGCACACCTCGTATTGCCAACCGATTGCTTCGTCGGGTACGAGATTTTGCCCAGATTCATCAGCATTCTACAATTACAGCCGAAGTAGTGCGTGATTCTCTGAATATGCTCCAGATAGATGCGTTTGGCCTGTCATCACAGGACAGAGACTATCTTTTGTGCATTGGAGAAAAGTTTGGAGGCGGGCCAGTGGGATTGGAGACAATTGCTGCAGCGATTAACGAGGATAGGATGACTATTGAGGAAGTCGTAGAGCCGTATCTGTTGCAATGTGGGTTGATACAGCGGACATCTCGAGGCCGTCAGTTGACAAGAAATGGTCTTACGCACGTGGGACTGCCTTTGGGGTGATTAGTTGATTTTGCTTCTATTTTCGGCTATAATGGCACTGTTCTTTACGTGTTATGGCAGACGCTAAGGTTAAAAAGACCCCCCCAAAAACTATTGCTTTTGATATTCTGACGATTTTCCCTGACATGTTCACAGGGGTTTTTGCTGATTCCATGCTTGCGCGTGCTCAAAAAGACAAGATTGTGACGATCAAAATACACGATTTACGCAAATGGGCTAGCGATAAGCACAAAACTGTAGATGACGAGCCCTATGGTGGGGGAGAAGGAATGGTACTTAAGCCGGAGCCAATTTTCAAAGCAGTGACAGACTTAAAAGCAAAATTTGCCAAAAATAGCGATCCCAAAGCTATACAACACGTTATTTTGATGACTCCTAAGGGCATCCCGTATAATTTTAGAATTACCGAAAAATTATCCAATTTGGACCACATCATTCTGATTTGTGGTCATTATGAAGGTGAGGATCATCGAGTATTTGACCATTTGGTTGACGAGCATATCTCAATTGGTGATTACATTCTCACCGGAGGAGAAATTCCTGCGATGGTGATTGTTGACTCGGTTTCGCGTCTGATACCTGGTGTTGTAGGGAATCAAGCCTCTATCCAGGAGGAATCTTTCTCATATACACACAAAGGTCTACTCAAGCACCCTGTGTATACCCGGCCTGAAGAATACGAAGGACATGAGGTACCGGAGGTCTTGCTATCAGGTAACCATGAGGAGATTGAAAAATGGCGAAAAGAACAGGCAGAAGAGCTCACCAAACGTTTCCGCCCGGACTTGATCAAAGAATAGTTTACTTTCAACAGACAGTTTTCGTATACTCATCCTATGGATCCTAAGATATTTCGAGCGTATGATATTCGGGGCATTGTAGGTGTTGATTTTGAGCATCAGGATGCCGAGAAGATAGGTCGCGGGTTTGGCACGTATATCCAGCGCAGGTTTGGCGGTAATAAGGTCGTAGTCGGACACGATAATCGTTTTTCCTCTCCACAACTTAATGCTTACTTCATCCAAGGCCTTTTATCAACGGGATGCGATGTGACTGATATTGGCTTGGCGATTACGCCGCTGGTACATTTTGCCGTTATGAAACACCAGTATGACGCTGGTTGCATGATCACTGCATCTCATAATCCCAAAGAGTTCAACGGGTTTCGATTTGACGGGCCGGATTGTTTGCCTATTTTTAACAGTGATCTACAGGAAATCAGAAAATTAATAGAAAAAGAAGATTTTATTACAGGTGATGGTGCAATGTCGTATAGAGACGTTTTTGGAGAGTATGCCAGCGATATTGCCAACCGCATTCATATTCAACGCAAAGTGCGCGTTGTTATTGATTGTGGTAATGGTGCGGCTTCAGAATTTGCCCCACGTTTGTACGAGTCGTTGGGTGTAGAAGTCATTCCACAGCACTGCGTACTGCACGGCGATTTTCCACATCATGTAGCTGACCCTGAACAGCACATTAATATGGTGGACTCAATCATGCGTGTGGAGCAGGAAAAAGCTGATTTGGCGATCGGGTTTGATACCGATGGCGATCGCTACGGGGTTATAGACGAAACCGGCAGAATGTATTCGAATGATCTTCTACTCATTCCTATGGCAAAGGATATTTTGCGCCGTTTCCCTGGAAGCAAGGTGCTGTATGACGTCAAGTCAAGTTATGTGCTAGCTGATGAAATAAAAAAAGCCGGTGGAGAGCCGGTGATGATTCGTACTGGCCATGCGTATTTTCGCAATGCCATGCGTGAAGACCCATCAATTTTATTGGGCGGGGAGGTATCCAGCCATACATTCATCCGTGATAATTATTACGGGTATGATGATGGGTTGTTTGCAGGTTTACGAATTATTGAGTTACTTTCGCGATCTGACGAGCCCTTTTCAACATTTTTCACCGACATTCAAAAAACGCATTCGACAGAGGAAATCCGCCTACCAACGCCGGATGATCAAAAATTTACCGTAGTAAACGCAGTTAGGCAAAGCCTGGAAACATCATGGGAGGTGGCAACTATTGATGGTGTGAGGGCTACATTCTCTGATCACTCATGGGCATTGGTGCGGGCAAGCAACACAGGTCCACATATCACGGTGCGTTTTGAGGCAGACACTGCAGACAAACTAAAAGAAATTATTGAGATAGTAAAAGCACGTCTGCAGCAACACCCCGTTGTTGACATTACGCCATTGGGTGGGTTACTCTAAGTATGAGATGGCAGATCGCTCAGTCAACATTAAATTTTTTACCGAGATTTCCAAGAAAGACATTGCCCAAGTAGGCGGTAAAGGCGCCAATCTGGGCGAAATGACGCAGGCGGATTTGCCGGTGCCTCCAGGATTTTGCGTTACTTCACATGCGTTTCAGCAATTTCTAAAAGCTTCCAAACTAGACGTATTTATCAAAGAACAACTCACTGGCCTTGATAGAAATGATAGTAAAAAACTACAGGAAGTTGCCGAAATCATCAAGGAAAAGATTGTGGCATCTCCAATGCCGGAAGATATCCAAAAAGATGTTACCAACGCATACAAAAAGCTCTCCAAGAACCGTAATGCCTTTGTAGCGGTCAGGTCATCAGCGACAGCCGAGGATTTGCCAGGTGCCTCATTTGCAGGTCAGCAGGAAACTTACCTAGATGTGCGAGGTACTGCTGATGTATTGCAGACAGTCAAGATGGCGTGGGCATCACTGTTTGAGTCACGGGCAATTTTTTATAGAGAAGAGCAAGGGTTTGACCACTTCAAAGTGAGCATTGCCGTACCGATACAAAAGATGGTGCAGTCAGAGGTAAGTGGTGTGATGTTTACGGTGGATCCTTTGAGCAATGACCACGACAAAATTACCATCGAGGCAATCTATGGACTTGGAGATGCATTGGTGAGTGGCCAAACCACACCTGACCAGTATCTCGTGAGTAAGACTGACTGGAAAATCGTAGATACCCACGTGGTCAAACAAAGTACGATGCTTGGATATGCTGCATCTGCAAAAAAAGAAGAGCAGGTCGCTACATTGCCGGTTTCTCGTGCGTATCAAAACAAGCAAAAACTGACAGAAGACCAGATCATTGCGTTGGCCAAACTTGGCAAACAAGTAGAGGATCATTATGCATTCCCTCAAGATATTGAGTGGGCTCTGGAAAACAAGACACTGTATCTTGTACAGACACGACCCATCACTACACTGCAGGTTTCTGAACAGGATGAGGTCAAAGCAGTTCCTACCCCTACCGTGCAGCAGTCAGATCTTCCGCAATTGCCGACGCTGTTAGAAGGTTTGGGTGCCAGCCCTGGTATAGGTATGGGGCCGGTGCGTGTCATCCATTCTGCCAAAGAGATTAATAAGGTTAAAAAGGGTGAAGTATTAGTCACAGAAATGACGACACCAGATTTTGTTCCCGCTATGCGGCGCGCAGTTTCTATTGTGACCGATGAGGGTGGTAGGACCTCTCATGCAGCGATTGTCTCGCGAGAATTAGGGATTCCGGCAGTTGTGGGTACGCAGAATGCTACTAAGATGCTCAAAGATGGCGAAAAAATAACTATTGATGGAACACAAGGGAAGATTTACGAAGGCGATGTGTCCGAGCAATTGAAATTGTCCGCTGCATCTTCGGTTTCTGATGCAGCGACCAAAGCCCTTCCTACCAAAACCGCGACCAAAGTATATCTCAATTTGGGAGAGCCGGACCTGGCGGATGAAATGGCCAAACGAGACGTAGACGGCGTAGGGTTGTTGCGAGCTGAGTTTATGATGGCACAAATTGGCGTGCATCCTCGTCATGCGTTGGATCAAGGCAAACGTGATGACTACATTCAGCAGCTGTATGAGGGCTTGCTTACGTTTGCTCGTGCGTTTGATCCGCGTCCAGTGGTGTATCGGACCAGTGACTTTCGTACTAATGAATATCAGAACCTGACTGGCGGCAAAAAGTACGAAACAGATGAAGAAAACCCCATGATTGGGTTTCGCGGTGTTTCTCGATACCTTGCAGATCCAGAAGTATTTACCATGGAAATTGAGGCAATCAAAAGAGTTCGCAGATATCACCAAAATCTACATGTGATGTTGCCGTTTGTACGTACTCCAGAGGAATTGGTTGAAACCAAGAAGATTTTGGCTGATCACGGGCTGTATCGAGGAGGCTCGTTTAAGTTGTGGATCATGGTAGAGGTACCAAGCACGGTGATCTTGTTAGACAAATTTATCGGAGTAGGTATAGACGGCGTGTCTATCGGCAGCAATGACCTGACACAACTGGTGCTTGGGGTGGACAGGGATAATAGCAAATTGGGTACTATGTTTGATGAGCGAAATGAGGCAGTCATGTGGGCGTTAAAACATGTGGTTAAAGTGTGTCACGCACACGGTGTCACCTCTTCGATTTGTGGACAAGCTCCCAGTGTATACCCCGAAATATCATATGAGTTAGTACGTGCAGGAGTGACCTCTGTTTCTGTAAGCCCTGATATGATTGAGACAACAAGAAGTATAGTTGCCCAGGCCGAATTAGCTCTGGTACAGGGCAAGAAGTAGTGATACCATAACGACATGGCAGCAAAGATTTTGATAATTGAAGATGATTATTTTATCCGCGAGTTATATGAGCGACAGCTCAAGAAACGAGGATATGATGTCATTTCCGCAGCTGATGGGGCCGAAGGGTTGGTTAAAGCTGCGGAGGTTGCACCCCAGCTTATTCTGTTAGATATCATGCTGCCTAAGCTCAATGGTCTTGACCTACTGGGCACACTCAAAGCAAAACCAGAGACGAGAGATATTCCTGTGGTGTTATTAACCAACCTGGGACAAGAAAGCGTAATCAAGGAAGGGTTCAAATTAGGCGCCAAAGGCTATCTTATAAAATCAGCCTATACCCCCGAACAAATCATGACAGAAGTTGAGAGCTTCCTACAGGAGAGTGGCGTAGAAACCCAAGGAGAAGGGTAAATTTCGAAGTATTTGAGTAGTACTCGCCTATTATCTCTATTTCAAACTCCAATTATTCTCATTATATATTTCCAACAGGCGGTTGTATTTTGCTGTGCGCTCGCCTCGGACGGGAGAACCAGCTTTGAGGTAATCAGCGCCTACTGCAACAGCCAAATCAGCAATGAACGAATCATTTGTTTCGCCGCTTCGGTGTGAGACAATCATACCAACAGTATGGTGTTTGGCGACCTTTGCTGTTTCCAGTGTTTCTGATACAGTCCCTACTTGATTAGGTTTGATAATTACCATATCAAGCGCCTTTGCCGTGATAGCCTGGCGTAGGCGTTCGGCATTGGTTGCGATCAGATCATCACCCGCCAATAGCACCTTAGAGTGTATGAGAGCCCTCAGATGCGCCCATGGTGTGTAATCACGAGAAGGCAGGGGATCCTCAATCATGGTCAACGGATATGTGTCTGAGAGCTGCTTGTACAACTCGACGCTGGCGGCAGGGTTAAAGTTATCAATCGAGTCAGCAGCGACATCAATAGCGAGTGTTATGTCGTTTTGCAATGCACGACCGGATTGTTTGATCGCAGCACTAAGTACGTCAAATACTTGGTCAACACTTTCAAATTGTGCCGAAACTCCACCTTCATCTCCAACCCCAAAGAATGTCTTCTGTTGTTGCAACACGCGTTCGATATTGTGTCTGATTTCGGCTCCTATTCTAATGTGTTCGGCGGGTGTCAACTTTTGGGGTGGGATAACAATAAACTCTTGAAAATCCAAAGACGATGCTGCATGTTTTCCACCGTTGATAACATTAAAAAGAGGGGTTGGCAGTCGAGGGTTGCGTTGTTCAACTAGCACTGCCGCCTCCTCGCCATATACATTCTTAGCGCGTTGTTTGTTGAACACCTCATTGAGGTGAGCCCAGAGCGGTTTTTCAGAAACCATGGCTCCGGCGCGTGCGACTGCTTCGGAAACAGCGAGTGTGGCATTGGCTCCCAAATGTGCCTTATTTGGAGTTTGGTCCAGTTCGATGAGTACTTTGTCAATATTTGATTGTTCCAAAGGATTCATTTTTTTGAGACGTGGAGAGATGATTTCGTTAATATTCTTTACAGCGTGTAGTACACCTTGACCGCTGTACCTTGCTGCATCAGTGTCTCTGAGTTCAATTGCTTCGAACGTACTTTTGGAGGCGCCTGCAGGTACAGATGCAATAGCGGTGAGACCATTATTCAATACTACCTTGGCCTCCACCGTGGGAAATCCACGACTGTCCAATATTTCACGTGCTTCAACAAAGTCTATGAGAATCATATTGCTATATTGCTAACACTCTTGTTACTATAGCAGTATGTTTGGCTTTGGTCAATTATTTTGCCGGCCTCAGGTGAGGAAAATTGCAGATCTTGAAAACCAGAATGCTGTCCTCCAAAGCAGAGTAGACAATATCACTGAAACAAATAAAAAACTTATTTTCATGGTAAAAGCCTTGACGCAGGGCATATTTACTATTGATATGGAAAAAAGGATTGATTTTTGGAGCCATGGTTTGGAAACCATGCTTTCTATTCCATATGAACTTGCGGTTGGCAAAACATATAGTCATTTTTTTCCTGGATTGGCCGAGGCACAGATAGATCCATTTACGCAGATACTTGAAGGCAATAACAAGGTCACGGTCGAATTGACGTTTGAGGTCAAAGCCACTAATCAATCCCAGGCGTCCAATACTATCCCAATTGCGCTGGTGTTTGTCGCAATGAAGAATGATCTGGGTAACCTCATCGGGATCGTGGTGGAGGTGAAAGATCTAAATGAACAGAAGAGGTATGAAGAAATGCAGCTTGATTTTGTTTCTATTGTTACACACGAACTCCGTACTCCTGCGACAAGCATCAAGGGCTACCTAAGCCTGTTGCTGGACGAAGGCCAAAATCTTACAGAAGAGCAAAAGCAATTTTTGCGTCGAGCATACATCTCCAACGAACGGCAGATACACACAATCGAATCAATCGTAACGGTTTCCCGTATAGAAAATGAGGTGCTGAAGCCGGAGCCAGAGGCAACGCAGCTAGAACCGTTGGTCGCTGAGGTGGCTAAATTTATTCGTGACGATGCCAAAAACAAAGGCCTGGAAGTGCGGCTTAATTACCCTCAGTTTGCATTACCCAAAGTATCAGTGGATCCGACGTTTATCCGACAGGTAGTCTACGCGCTGCTGTCCAATGCCGTGAAGTTTACTGAGGCTGGTTTTATTGAAGTAAGTTTTAGTCAGGAAAACAATGCGGTAACTATGATTGTCAAAGATACCGGTAGTGGTATTGATGCAGAAATGCAACACAAGATATTCGAGCGGTTCTCTCGAGGTGAACGACCATTTACCGAAAGTACTCAAGGGCTTGGGTTGGGCCTTTATACAACCAAGGCTATGGTAGAAAGTATGCATGGCACTATCAGGGTTGAGTCAGAAGTGGGGCGGGGGAGTACTTTTTATGTCACACTGCCGGTTGCATAGTCCAAACCAAGGTCATTTCACCTTTGACTGTTGCTGGTAATTGTTGCAACAACTGATCCGGGGTTCCTACCCAGCGCTTTTCGTATAACTTTGTCATTTCTGATAACAGCACACAAGAGACTGTACACGCGTTTTCTTTTTCGAATTGATCAAATGCCTCCAATGTCTTTACTATCTTATGGGGAGAAACAAACGCGACGCAGGTTGTAGTTACATGACTTTGGGCCAATCGGATTTTTTCCAACAGTGTCTTGACTTTGTTTGGTGTTGGCGGTAAAAACCCTACAAACATGTACGGGTACGGTGGCAATCCTGACAGAAGTAACGCATTCACTACTGCCGAAGGCCCAGGAATACTTGTTACTTCGTGAGCGGTATGGTTAAGAAGGTGGCGTATCAATCGATAGCCTGGATCAGATACAAGAGGTGAACCTGCATCAGACACCAACGCAACTGTTGCACCAGCGTCAAGTTGTTGAACAACCCGAGGGATAAGTTGCTGTTCAGTGTGGTCATCAAAACGCACAATGTCCGAAGTAATGTTTTTTTGAGGAAAAACCTCTGCAATATATGACTTTAGCTTCAGAAATTGTCGTGTGTCTTCGGCCAAGACGATCTGAACAGATGACAGCACATCTATTGCCCGCAAGCTCAGATCCTGTCGATTACCAATTGGTGTGGCGATGATATACAAAGTTCCCATAGATTTTTGCGCGTCATACAGATTATACTGTAGTTTGTAATGTTGACCGATATTTTGGGCAGACTATCACAGTTTTCGCTTGATTTGATAGAACAATTTGGATATGTTGGTATCGCAATTGTTTCTTTCCTCGAGAACGTGTTTACCCCCATTCCTTCAGAAGCTGTTATGCCGTTTGCCGGTGTGTTGGTGGCGCAAGGGAAGATGGATCCGATAGTGGTGTGGCTTGCCGCTGTAGTTGGTGGTTTGGCCGGGTCGTTGGTATTTTATGCACTTGGGTATTGGCTGGGAACCGAGCGAGTGTATCTATTTGTAGATCGTTGGGGGAAGTGGTTTTTTATCTCTCAAAAGGATCTCAAAAAAGCCGAAGGGTGGTTCAACCGCTTTGGGCAGGCATCGGTGTTTGTCGGGAGATTGATACCTCAAGTACGTAGTTTTATCTCTATTCCTGCAGGAATGACGAGGATGCCACTACTGTCTTTTATGATGCTAACCACGATTGGGAGCGGAATATGGCTGGGTTTTCTCGTTTGGATCGGGTACTACTTTGGGCATAATTATCGGGTATTTTTGCCTATTTTTGACATGATAGATATTCTGTTCGTCGCCACGGTTGTTATCTTGGTGCTATATTTCCTGTACCGCAAGCAAGATATGATAAAAACCACGCTGGGGAGAGCCTATAAAAAGTAAGGTTGTCATCCTGCATAGGCCGGCAGCATCCGCTGGAATGACGACAAGTGTCTACTTGCGAGTATTAGGTTGACAGCATATTATCCTCACATGAAAGATTTTCAATTACGTGCAGACTACCGCCCCACCGGGGACCAACCTCAGGCCATAGAAAAGTTAGTTGCCGGTCTTGGTTCTGGGTATGAACATCAGGTGCTGCTTGGTGTTACAGGCAGTGGCAAGACGTTTACGATAGCCAATATTATAGAACAAGTACAAAAGCCAGTGCTGGTTATTTCGCACAACAAAACACTTGCAGCACAGCTATATCAGGAATACCGTGATTTTTTCCCTGACAATGCGGTTGAATATTTTGTTTCGTATTATGACTACTATCAGCCAGAGGCATATATTCCCCAGACCGATACCTACATAGAAAAAGATGCAGATATCAATGAGGATATAGACCGACTTCGCTTGAGTGCCACTACAAGCCTGCTTACTCGCAATGACGTGATTGTTGTAGCATCAGTGTCCTGTATCTATAACCTTGGTTCTCCGGTAGAATATCGTCGCCAAACCCTGCGGCTTAAGGAGGGCATGCCGTTGAGGCGAGAGGATCTGGTCAGGCGTTTGCTAGACTTGCACTATCAGAGGAATGATTTTGAGTTCAAGCGAGGCGTGTTTCGGGTCAAGGGCGATCAGGTTGACTTGTACCCTGCATATCTTGATATTGGGTTCAGGTTCGAATTATTGGGAGAACGGCTTAATACCATCAGCTTGTTTGATCCAATAACAGGTAAACCTGTTGGTCCGCAACGACAGCCTGCGGAATTGCGTAGAAAAGGAAGTGCCGCGAAGGATTGGAGTGAAGATGAGCTCAGACGGCTGTTTGAACTAATCCAGTATGGAGAACTAGCGTTATTTCCCGCTAAGCACTATGTAACTGCCGAAGAACGTCGCGAGCAGTCGGTGCAGCAAATTCGGCACGACCTGCAATTGCGATTGGATGAACTTCGTAGCCAAGGGAAGATAATAGAGGCCCATCGTCTTGAGCAAAAAACCAACTATGACATGGAACTGATCGAGACGCTGGGGTACTGCAAGGGGATTGAGAACTACAGCCGATATTTTGATGGCCGAAAACCTGGTGAGGCGCCATATAGTTTGCTTGATTATTTTGCGTTACCAGATTCGCCAAGCGGTGGTAATTTCTTGCTGATCATTGACGAAAGCCACATCACGATTCCGCAGATCCAAGGTATGTATGCAGGAGACAAATCACGCAAGGAAACATTGATTGAGTATGGTTTTCGTCTGCCCAGCGCCCTGGATAACCGGCCATTGCGGTTGTCCGAATTCTTAGACCGGGTGCAGCAGACAGTATACACCTCTGCCACGCCGTCAGAGTGGGAGGTTTCCGAATCGCTCAAAAGTGCCAAACGCGCTGAGGCATCTATTGGCGCATCTGCCAAACCTCACAACGGTATCGTAGAGCAACTCATCCGTCCGACTGGAATCCTGGATCCGGAGGTTGAAATACGAGGATCCACGGACCAAATAGAGAATCTGTTGACCGAGATTAGAAACAGAATAAAAAAGAAGCAGCGGGTATTAGTGACCACGCTGACAAAGAGAATGGCAGAGGACCTAGCAGAGTTTTTGCAGGAGCAGGGAATCAAAGTCACATATCTTCACGCAGACGTTGAAACACTTGATCGATCGGACATTCTGGAAAATTTGCGAAAAGGTATGTACGACGTAGTAGTAGGAATCAATCTGCTCCGTGAGGGTTTAGACTTGCCTGAAGTCTCGTTAGTAGTAATATTAGAGGCCGACAAGGAAGGGTTCTTGCGCTCCGAAACCTCGTTGGTCCAAACTATGGGGCGAGCTGCTCGCCATATCGAAGGAAAGGTCATCTTGTATGCAGACACAGTAACCAATAGTATGAAACGGGCAATCGATGAAATCAATCGTCGCCGCATATTGCAGGAAGAATACAATAAAAAACACCACATCACACCCGAGCAGATCACCAAACCGATCAGAGAAAAGCTCATTGAGCGAACACAAAAAGAAGAAAAAACAACAAGACAATACAAAAAAGAGTTCCAGGATCTGGTTGAAGGTAGTCCGTCGTCAACAGAGTCGTTGCTGTTACAACTGGAACGCGAAATGAAAGCAGCGGCCAAAAACCTTGATTTTGAAAAGGCTGCCTTTATCCGGGATCGTATCCACGAGATTCAGGACGAAACCCCAAACACCGATGAATAACATACTTTATTCACCTGGCATGGGTGCAGTATAATAATGGGTTACATTGTCTATGGAATTTATCAAAATAAGAGGCGCCAGAGAGCACAATTTGAAAAACATCGATGTAGACATCCCCAAGAACAAACTTGTTGTATTTACGGGGCTATCCGGCAGTGGCAAGTCGTCACTTGCATTTGATACTATTTTTGCAGAGGGGCAACGGCGATATATCGAAAGTCTATCTGCGTATGCACGGCAATTCTTGGGTCAGATGAAAAAGCCTGATGTGGACAAGATAGAAGGTTTAAGCCCGGCGATTGCTATTGACCAAAAGTCAACTTCTCACAACCCTCGGTCTACGGTGGGTACCATCACGGAGATTTACGATTACATGCGGCTTTTGTTTGCTCGTATCGGCCATCCGCACTGTCCGTCATGTGGTAGAGAGATCAGCAGCCAGACGCCGCAGCAGATTGTCGACACAGTGCTGACAATGGCAGCTGAACGGGCCACCAAGCGCAAAGGTTGGCGTGTGTTGATTTTGGCGCCGTTGGTCAAAGATCGCAAAGGCGAACATGGCAAACTTTTGGATGAGCTTGTACGCCGAGGTATTACCAAAGCTCGAATAGATGGCAACATACATACACTCACCAACGAGATCAATTTGATCAAAACCAACCGCCATACTATAGAGGCCGTAGTGGATCGACTGATCCTTCCTGTTGGGCTTGGTACGCCAGAGAATTACACGGAAAAAGGTCATGAAATGCGTCGACGTCTGACCGATGCAGTGGAACAAGCGTTGAAATTAGCCAGTGGTACGGTTTTGGTAACTGAAGTGCTTGATGCAGAATTGGAGTTTCCCGAAGCGCCAAAGGACATGGCTGATCATTTGTTTAGTGAGCATTTTTCTTGCCCGGTCTGTAACATCTCATTGCCTGATCTGGAACCAAGAAGTTTTTCATTTAACAGTCCGCACGGTGCCTGTCCGGAATGTCACGGGCTCGGGGTGCAAAAAGAAGTAGATCCAAGTAGAATCTTTAACCCCCGATTATCTATTTTAGAAGGCGGGATCCTGCCATGGGCATCAATTGGAGAAGGCGATACATGGTTGCGTTCGGTGGTCGAAGCTGTAGCGAAAAAGCATACATTTAGCCTCACAGAGCCAGTAGAACACCTGAGCGAACAAAACAAACAACTCTTACTTAACGGCACAGGTCGTGAGACTCTGGATATTGTCTATACACGCAAGTCAGATGGTCAGGTTAGGGAATATACTGCCATGTTTGAAGGTATTATCGAGCACCTACTTAAGCGTTATAGCGAGACCCAAAGCGATTATGTGCGAAGTGAGATAGAAAAATTTATGATAGAGCGTCCGTGCTCGGTCTGTCATGGCACCAGGCTGCGGCCCGAGGCGTTGTCTGTTACTGTTTTGGAAAATAATATTTCGGAATTGACCGCTTTTACGGTGCGTGATTTGAACGACTGGGTCACCGATTTGGACAACACCTTGACCTCAGTACGCGAGCAAGAGATAGCAGCACCTATTATCAAAGAACTTGCCGCGCGCTTGTCTTTTTTGGTTGCAGTGGGACTTGATTACGTGTCTCTGGATCGGACTGCAAACACACTATCTGGTGGTGAAGCACAAAGAATACGGCTTGCGTCGCAGATCGGCTCTGGGCTATCAGGCGTGCTGTATGTATTGGATGAGCCATCTATTGGATTACATCCGAGAGATCACGGCAAGTTACTAGATACGCTCAAATCATTGCGTGACCTGGGTAATAGCATTGTGGTGGTTGAGCATGATTTTGAAACCATGATGCAAGCAGATGAGTTGATTGATTTTGGTCCTGGAGCGGGGGAACATGGCGGTACAGTTACTGCACAAGGGACAGTGGATGAAGTAATCAAGCACAAAGACTCTATAACAGGTAAGTACTTGCGTGGCAAAGAAACCGTGCATCGCCCTACGTTTCCCGACACGAGACCACCACACGTCGAAGAACCCACCGGCTCATTACAAATAATTGGCGCCAGTCAGCATAATCTAAAGAATGTTACTGTGGATATTCCCTTGGGCAAATTTGTCTGTGTTACCGGGGTTTCTGGCTCAGGTAAGTCAACCTTGGTCATGGATATTCTTAACCAGGCGTTGATGGTACATTTTTACGGCTCAATGTTGGTACCTGGCGAACACCACGCTATTGAGGGAATAGAACATGTCGACAAGGTGGTAAACATTGATCAAACACCAATCGGACGTACTCCACGAAGCAATCCTGCTACCTATACAGGTGTGTTTACAGCGATACGCGACTTGTTTGCCATGACGCCAGAGGCAAAATCCCGCGGATATGACAAGGGCAGATTCAGCTTTAATGTCAAAGGAGGCCGGTGTGAGAATTGCTCTGGCGATGGACAGATTAAGATAGAGATGCAGTTTCTGCCTGATGTGTATGTGGATTGTGAGGTATGCCATGGTGACCGATATAATCGTGAAACCCTTGAGATTCAGTACAAAGGCAAGAATATTGCAGAAGTACTAAACATGACTGTGGATGAGGCAGCAGAGTTTTTTGGCAACATACCGCAGATATTCAACAAATTGGTGACAATACAGCAGGTGGGTTTGGACTATATCCGCTTAGGTCAGCCTGCGCCCACACTCTCAGGAGGCGAGGCTCAGCGTGTCAAGCTGGCATCTGAGCTATCCAAAAAGTCTACAGGCAAGACATTGTATATTTTGGACGAGCCAACTACTGGCCTGCACTTTGCGGATATCCAAAAACTCCTCAACGTCCTACATACGCTGGTGTATAACGGCAATACTGTATTGGTTATCGAGCATAATCTGGATGTGATAAAGACTGCTGACTGGATTATAGATCTTGGTCCTGATGGCGGAGATCAAGGTGGAGAGATTGTAGCCACCGGCACAGTGGATGAGGTGAAGAAGAACGACAAATCCTACACCGGCCAATTCCTCAAGTCATACCCGCACTAGAAGTAGAATTTGGGATCGTGCGCATGTTCTATTATTACCGAGTCGTTAGGATCATAGAGTGGGATGAGTTGTAGGATATTGGCAGCGTCTTTTGTATATTCAAGTACCACCAGATCCACTACGTGTTCACTTGTGGCTATTCGCACATCGGATAATCCACCCGATTCATCGGAGATATCTAGTTGAGATACTAGTGATAGATCCTGAGTCGTTGGGTCAAATACATACACGCTGGCTTTTTCATAGCCTTCAGAATTATACATACTGGTATACGCATATACAGATGCGCCAACAGTCTTCAGAGGAAACAACGCACTATCTTCAGTATTTTGCCAAAGTAGGCGTCTGCTACTCATTTCTAAATCTGTGATAAAGTATTCTGCCGATTGGTCTTGTCTGTGGTGGGCTCCTAGAAATAGGTAGTTGCCATAGAAATCAAACAAGTAAGGATTGTCTTGGTAGTGTATCTCCTCAGAGAGTCGCTGAAAATCAGCTTTTGTCCCTTCAGAGTTCAGAGAAATAAGGTGCATTTCAAAGCCTTCCCATTTTCTAAGCCGGGCGATGACCTTCGTACTATTTGGTGACCAAGTGAGATCGCTATAGCGTGGATCCGTTACACACGCGGCATACGCTGGCTTAACCAAAAAGCTTAACAACCCTTTCTCTTCTTCTACTAGATGAAAGTTATTTGGCAGCTCGTGTATCGCTTCTAGTTTCTCGCTGGCAAAGTCATAGATGTGTAGTCCACTTTTTGATACTGCCAGTTTGGTGTTATCTGGTGACTTATTCAGTACTGTAATGCTTGGGTAATGTATCAACCCCTCACACAAGTGATAAAAATATCGAGGATCTTGAACAGGCTCGATGATTGTTTTCTTGATGCCTGTGGCGAGATTTATTTCAACCAGGCCGTGATTGACTTCAAATTCGGCATATGTATCTTCAAGTAGCTGCCGAAAAGTTACGTAGAGTATTGTATTATCCGCACCCCATTCATGCAGACCGATAGCTCCGCCGGAAAGAGTGATCTGTTGCTCCTGTCCGTCACGACTTGAAAGCCAAACTTCTCCATCTTTGATATAGCTAATGTAGGTTTCGTCTGCAATCGGCACAACAGGGTTACGAACGGTTAATTGAGGAACCTGGTATGAGGGAATAGAAGCTGGCGTCATCGTCGGTTCTGTAGGCCGCGGTTGAGGGAGAGTGATTGTAGGTTCCGGTTCTATGATCTGCAATGCTTCTGCGACTTGCCGTGCTGCAGTACGCATTTCTGTAATATATGTGCTTAAGTCAAGAATTAAGAGCAAGCCAGATACAACGAGAAGTAGCCTGATTAATTGGAATGTAGTAGGTTCTGAGCGTGTCTTGATCTTTCTGTAAGAGCCGAACGCTGCCATTGCAAAAAGTATACTACACCAATTCTATAAAACACAATATACCAAAAAGATATTTTGCGACTATAGGCAGGGTACTAGGCGAATGTTTTTTATCAATAATCGTTTGAGAGCGGCAAGAATATACAAATTCTGTATAGTAAGACAGTATTCGCAGAAGTAGTTTTTTACAATCAACACCTAGCGACAAAAAAACATATTGACATATATATAACAATTGGCGTACTGTGTCTTCAGTACATTAAAAGCAGAATAAAAGTTAATCGAGAATTAGTATAAAGTTGACGTCGTTCAGTGCTTGGGTATATAAAGTCTACATGCTAAATGAGATCAACACGAAATATCGCCAAGGTAATGTTGTTATTTTGACGCTGATCCTAGTTGTGTTGCTAGCGGTAGGTACCTTATGGTATCTATACGTGCAAGAGATGGGAAAAGAAGACAGTATTGCCGGACCCACTCCAATACCTTCTTACATGCCAGTCGATGTACTTCCGACACCTGTAAATTCTGAAAGTTGGGAAGAGGCATTCATTGAACCTCGCAATCAATATACATTTCGGTTTCCGAGCGAATTCAGAATCTGGGATTATGATCCTGCCATCACTTACATTGAAACGGATGATTTCATAAGAATCAGTATAGAAGAGAGAGGAGATGGAGAAGATATTCCTTTTGCAGAATTCACAATTAATTCTTCCAACGACTGGCTTCAGACTCAAACCGACGAGCAAAGTGTGTTGGTTGAAGAGGTGAACTTGATAAATCAAAACGTATCAATCATGGGATACTATGATCCCGGGAGAGAAGTAGCTACTACTGTTGGACCTAGATATGTACTTCTGGCACATCTCAATTATGGAGAATATCCTATTAGAGTAACCATGGCGGCGCATTGTAGAGAAACAGGATACCATCCTACATCCCCATTTAGACTAATTTCTCTTGAAGAATGTAGCATACGCGAATATTCGGAATTGAGGCAGATACTGTTAGATATCCTTTCTACTATCCAACCAGTCTGACTAACTGTTTCCACGGAGGTGTAATGTGTAAGACTTCATAAGGTTGTCACGAAAGTCTATGTGACTTCAAAAGACTTATCTCACAGTTAACAAACAAACCTAATCTCGCAAGGAGAATGACTAATGTACGCAAAGCATTTTCGAGGCTTACTGTTGCTCTTGATTCTGGCGACAGTGATAGTGGCATATGGTAATTCCAGTACGAATGTACAGGCAACAGGCGCTGGATATCCTAGTGGCTTTAGATTACCATTTAATACCACCTCATTGGTTGGTGGGAAGGTAAATGTTACTCAAGGCCCGCGATGTGGTAGCTCGTTACCTCAATCGCACTATTATAACTCTACTGGATTGGGATACTTAAACAACGAGGCGATTGACTTTGCTTTGCCTTGGGGACATCCTGTAGTCGCCCCACAATCAGAATACCGTATCATAATCGGTTGGTAAAATCGCACTTTTTGTTCTAAACTTTCTCTCCTAATCCTTCTTCTTCTGTTTTTCTCATTTCTCGTTTCTCCTAACACAACAACTTTTTCCTGCTATCATACTCTTTCTTTCTTCATTTTTTCTGTCGTTCTTTTTTCCAAAAATTTTCCACTTTAACCCTAAAACAAGCAATTTCCTTTTTCACACCAATCCAAACCACCATTCTCACCAACCGTTTTTGTTACGGTACCCGGATTCATCCTGTACATTCGGTTCTAGCGTGTACTGGGATGGGTCAACACATGGGATGGATGACGATGTAAGTGCCCTCTACATCACACCCGATTAGCTTTTATCAGTACGCATGTACTCAACGAAGGGTATATGCACGTATGCCCTGGGTTACCATGCAGTAACCCAGGGCTTTTTGATGTTATACTGGATATACGGTATTGTCCTAGGTATGAAGTTGTTGCGTTTTATTGTTACCAGCCTCCTTTTGTTCTCCTGTATCGTTGCTGTGTACCCGTCTGTGGTACAGGCAGTGTCGTTTCCAGCTGAGTACGACGTGTTGTATGTTCTTAACGCAGATGCCAGCGTACACGTGACAGAAACAATCACCATTACCAACGAGACAGACAATCAATACCCCTCGCAGTATTCGCTTGTATTGGAAGGTATCCAGGTAGAAAATCTAGTTGCTAGAGACTCCAGTGGAGCACTTGCTGTTACTACTGAGCAAATTGGTGATTCTACCCTGGTGTCTGTACGTTTTAACCAGATAGTGATCGGCAGAGGCAATAAATTGACATGGGTACTGGAGTACGATGCACCAACTCTTCTCAAGAAAAAAGGCCTTATCTATGAGATCTCTCTCCCGCAGGTCCAACGAGATGAACAAATACGTTCGTACGTTATCAATATACAATCAGCTGTTGAATTGGGTGATTTGGACTACTCAGACCCATTGCCTGACTCGTACGAGCGTGATGAACAGTTTCGTTCTTTACGCTATGATTTTTCGCATCGTAAAGAGCCGATTGGTGTGGTGCTGGCGTTTGGCAATAAGCAGTTAGTTGATGCTCGTCTGTTGTACCACTTGGCCAATCCTCATAGTTACTCAGCTATTTTTGAGATTGCGCTGCCGCCCAGTTTCCCACCATATCAAAAAACATACCTGCAGGAATTGGTACCGGAGCCATATGGTGTGCGGATAGACGAGGAGCAGAATGTTTTTGCACAGTACAAACTCGGGCCAGGCCAGCGACTCCTGGTCGAGTTTATTGGCCAAATTATCAGCACACAGGCGACCCTATCGGAAATACAACATGCTATGAGTAGCACTCCATCTGACAAATTCTTATCTGCCGACACATATTGGGAGATAGGGGACCCCATGGTCCAGGATATTGTCAAAAAACTCAACAGGGAACTGGGAGAAGACGCTAGTGACGAGCAAAAAGCCCGAGCGGTGTATGACTATGTAACCCAGACCCTTATGTACGATACCAAAAAATTAGACGATCTGGAATCTATCGAACGTCATGGCGCAGTGCGTGCGCTCAAGGTACCAGATCAGGCTATTTGCACGGACTTCACGGATGTAACTGTAACCTTGATGCGGGCAATGGGAATACCAGCGCGCGAGGTCAATGGATATGCCTTTACCGAAACACAGGACACATTACCAACTATTAACGATGTCCTGCATGCATGGGTACAGGTGTACTTGGATGGCAAGGGCTGGATACAGATAGACCCGACATGGGGTTCCACTGCGCAGCTTGACTATTTTAGCCATTTTGACACCAACCATGTTATTTTTGCGCTTAAGGGGTTAAGCAGTGAATATCCGTATCCTGCAGGGAGCTATAAAATAGAAGGAGAAACCACTGAAGACGTGCATATGGCCTTTGCAAACACATATCAACACGGTGGCATACCAGTTACACTATGGGCACAACGATGGGAAGATTCCAACCAGACCATAGATATTATTGACTGGCTATTTCGTTGGTTTCTGCAGCGTCGCATATGAAACAGTCCCTCACCGACCAACTAACGGCATTGCCTCAGTCACCTGGTGTGTACATCTTTCGAGACGAGCACAATAAACCGTTGTACGTAGGAAAATCGGTCAATATCAATCATCGAGTACGGAGTTATTTCCAATCACCTACTGAACTCCCTCCCAAAACTGCCCAGATGGTGCAGCAGATTATCACAATAGACCATCTTGTTACAGACAGCGAGATAGAAGCGTTGCTGCTCGAAGTGGCCTTGATACAGGCAATAAGACCTCGTTACAATGTAATGTTTAAGGACGACAAGCGTTACAAGTTTATAGAGGTAACTGATAGCAAGAGACGGACAGACGACGCCTATCCTGTATTGACGACGACACGTACCCCTAACAATCCTCATTCTGTGTATATTGGGCCATTTCCTGATGGCAGAACAGTGAGCTTTGTGCTGAAGAACCTGCGCAAGATTTTTGGCTGGTGTGGATATACGTCGCTACAGCAGCTCAAGCAGGCAGGTAAGCCTTGTTTTTATTTTCACATCAAACAGTGTCCAGGATATTGTGCTGGCAAGATCTCTTATCAGGAGTATCTGGAACACATGGATAGGGTTATCCTGTTTTTGCGAGGTAAAAAGAAACAGGTGATACAAGAGCTCAAGAAGCATATGCGTGCGGCATCAGATGCGCATAATTTTGAATTGGCATCTGATTATAGAGACCAAATACAACGTCTGGAATACATCACACAGGACTTTCGTGATCCACGGTCTTTTTTGGAAGATCCGGTACTGCGAGAGGAGCATTTTTACTTTGCTCGCCAGCAACTCAGGCAAATTATCGGTCCTATCAACCCAGCCTGGTCATCGTGGTTGCGCAACCTAGAGCGCGTTGAAGCGTACGATATTTCTAACCTACAAGGGACTAATGCCACGGGTTCAATGGTTGTTTTTGTGAACGGGTATCCACAACCTGCCGATTACAGACGTTTTAGGATCAGGTCGGAGCAAACCCCTAATGATGTCCGCATGATGGCAGAAATTATCACCAGGCGGTTTTCTCATACCAAACAAAAGCCAGATGATGAGTCGTTTAGCACGTTACCACAGCTTATTGTTATTGATGGCGGCAAAACACAGGTGCGGGCAGCATATCATGCATTAGTCAAACAAAACACGCATCTGCCTATCATTGGCCTGGCAAAGCGTTTTGAGCAGATTATTGTGCCGGTCATTCAAGACGATGAGATTACCCATTTTGAAACCGTAACTTTACCACACGATGCAGCCGCGTTACACTTATTACAACATTTGCGCGATGAAGCGCATCGCTTTGCCAAGAAATATCATACACTTTTGAGAAAAAAGCAGACGATACAAAGATGAAAAAATTGATTTTGGAGTTTTTGATTACATCCATTGCCCTTATGCTGGCGGACTACCTGATCCCGGGTTTGACATTGGGAGGGTCACTTGAAGGATTTGTACTGGTTACACTTGTGCTAATGGCTATGCATAAGTTTGTAAAACCAATATTGAAAGTGCTTTCGCTACCTATTGAAGTTGCAACACTGGGGATCTTCACCGTTGTGATCAATACGTTTTTGCTGTTAGTGGTGGATTATTTGTTGGTGCCGCTCCAAATCACTGGCTTTTGGTTCCCGGGCATTACTGCTGGGCCGATTCTGATTGCGCCAATGCGTATTCCCGCGCTGGTTACTGCCATATGCGCCTCTGTTTTCATCAGCCTTGTCGGCACTATCCTACTGTGGTTGACAGATTGAGAACATGATACAATTCACGTATGCCATTGTTACTTACGCTCCTACATGGAGCTATTTGTGTTGGTCTTATTACACTAGTCATGTTGCAAACAAGCGAAGGCGGCCTTGGATCGGCGTTTGGTGGCGGTGAAGTCTTTCATACCAAACGAGGCGTTGAGCGAGTGTTTTTTATCGCTACGATTATTTTAGCAATTTTGTTTGTTCTGACCTCAATAGGTAACGTATTTCTAGGATAGTTGCCGTATTATGTATTCTCGTTTTTCCAGACAATCACTGTTTAGGCCTGGTATCAAGGGATTACTCTATATTATTATACTCGCAGGTATAGGGTACTTGATCGCGTTTTCGGTTGATTTTGCCAAGAGAAATGACATTTTTGCTTTTCTTTCAACCCAAAAGCAACAAGCCACTGTGGGAACGATCAATACATTGAATCCTTTGTTTGTTCAGCCTTATACCTTGGAACACGGGCTTTCTAACCTTCTGTTTGCCGGTCTTACTGGATACGACGGGCAAAACCAAATTATCGGAGTATTGGCGGATTCCTGGGAAGTCCGAGAAGGTGGTAAAGAGTTTTTATTTCATTTGCGCAAAGACGCATCCTGGTCTGACGGAAGCCAAATAACCGCTCATGATGTCATTTTTACCTACCAGCTGACTCAAAACGAACAGTACCAGGGTTGGGCAAGAGATTTTTTTGCAGGCGTAGAGATAGAAGTGGTAGATGAATTCACAGTGCTGTTCACCTTGCCGGCTGCGTACATGCCATTCCTGGATACCGTAACACTACCCATATTACCGCGTCAGGTGTTTTTGGGACATACTCCCGAGCAAGTGCAGCCAGTCACGTTTTTTACAAACGGCGTGTACTCCGGCCGCTATGCGTTGAAAGCAGGTCAGCGCGCCTCATTGCCAAATGGGGTGCACTATCAGCGGTTAGTGTTAGCAAATAAAGACGCGAACGAGCAGTTTGCCTTGATGATATTTGAAAACGAGTCACACATGCAGACTGCGTTTCGTTTGGGAGTGGTTGACGAGATGATCTTGCAAAGTCCTGTCACCACAATACCTGACTCCGGAGAGATGCTGATAACCAAGCCGTTGTTGGGTCAGTATTCGGTACTTTTGCTCAACATCGAAAAGATCGGAGATGCAGCTACCAGAAAGGCGATCATACAGGCTATTGATACAACTCAAATACAGGGAGAACCAGCAATCGGCCCCATTCCCCGTCAGTCTCCCTATTGGGCCGAGCATACAGATACGCGTGTAGGGTTTGATCGTGCCAGCGCTGAGCAGGTATTGGCAGGCAAGGAATTTACCTTAAGCATACTCAATACTCCTCGAACCGAGGAAATAGCAAGGGATGTCCAAAAACAGCTCGGCGCTGTAGGAGTCAAGGTCAACCTGAAAATGCTCACTACTCAAGAAGCGTTTGATTCGTTGATTGAAGAGAGGGATTTTGAGCTGCTTTTGATAAGCCAGCATATCGGTCGCGATCCTGATGTATATAGTTTTTGGCACTCAAGCCAGATAGCTGCACCAGGCCTTAATTTGGTAAGCCTCAGAAACAGGCGTGTGGATCAGGCCTTGGAAAAAGGCAGAGCTAATGCAGAATTTGATGTGCGCAAAGATGCATATTCGGAATTTCAACTGACGTTCTTGGAACAATTTCCTGCTGTGTTTCTTACACATCCGACAGTGGTGATTGTCTCAAGGGATGAAGATATGACTTACTCACATGAGGTCTGGGAACTTGAGGATTTGTGGTTACCACGTACAGAGTAATTTTAATAAAAGTGGCTATTTTGGTACAATTGGGAGCTGAGCAGTACGAAATAGTCACATAAGCCGAGGTGGCGAAACTGGCAGACGCGCAACGTTGAGGTCGTTGTCCCCGATAAGGGGGTGGAGGTTCGAGTCCTCTCCTCGGCACCAGGTTTAAATGTATTCTATCAGAAAATATGAAAGCGGAGAAAACTTTAAAAACCTGCGAGAAAGGACATAAATATTATAAAAGTTCGGATTGCCCAACTTGTCCAACCTGTGAAAAAGAAAAGGAACCAATAGGTGGATTTCTAAGTTTGTTAAGCAACCCTGCAAGAAA
>CAZQWJ010000003.1:4706-10105 GCA_964597265.1 uncultured Candidatus Saccharibacteria bacterium | reverse complement strand
AAGAAAAGGAACCAATAGGTGGATTTCTAAGTTTGTTAAGCAACCCTGCAAGAAACATCACACCAGCACACTTTCTCAAACCATACTCTTGGGTCTTAAGTTCACGACGTTTCGAATCTCTTCTTATACTCCCGTGCAAGTTGGATGAGACCTTCCTTGTTGGCGGTAGTGCTTTGGATTTGAAAAATCTCCTCATCCTCACTAATTACCCTGCCACTACTTGGTGCAAAAAGCAGGTGTTGGTTTGGTTGCAATTTGTGAATATCAATGCTGTCATCCAGTCGTGTATCCAAATTATCGTTTGCATACCGGCCTGTTTCAAGTGTCTTAGCAACTACCATGTCCTTTCCTTCGGTGTTGCGGGTAAGTACTCGTGTGCCGGTTAACGGTTGATAGAATAGGTCAAACTGCGCTGATGTATTTTCAACAGGAATACCAAACGCTGCATAATGCTGCTCTAGTAGGCTCGTGCCAAATGCCTCCTGCTCCAATTGGCTAAACATCTGTGTTGATGCAGTAAAACGTGCATTCAGCTCCTGAACATACACATTACCTTCATTATCAACCAAAAAATCCAACCCCCAATATCCACGGTAGTTTTTGGTTTTCAATATAAACCCTATTTTTTTGCTCAAATCAGCAATGGTTGCCACAACCTTATCAGGCTGCTGAATCGGCCAGCTGTCCGGTGTACTCCAAACATTGCCTACAGAGCTACCAGGTAGACGAGCGAGTGGGGTTTGCTCCTCGGGCGCATCTACATCGCTAATTTGCAGAAACGGAAATGAGGATAGGGTTTCGCCAGAACCTGTGATAACGGCATTGTTTGTCATAGTAACACCGTCAATATAGCGTGACACTTTGACTGTACGATTAGTAAATCGCTCCTGTGCGGTTTGCAAATCTGCTGGTGTATGTATAAAAAACGTGCGGTTGCCAAACCACCCTCGATCATGTTGGATGACAAACGGTACACCGAGCTTATTCGCTATATCATCAAAATCAAGCGTGGCAAGCTGTGCCAAAAACGTATCCGGAATTGGTATATCATGTTCACGACACAAAGTGTAAAAGTTGATTTTGTTTTCCAATTCCGTGGTGAGAGATGGGTGATTATTGAGTGCAAGAAGTGTACGCTGTGAATCTAGCAGGGTACCTGCAAGCACCTGCCTAAGAGAAAAGTTGGGCTTAAACATAGCCAAACCAACCGTATCAGTACTATGCGTTAAGATGAAGTCCTGTACATCGGGTCGGAGAAGGAGGGTACGAGTGTTGCGGGGCATGATATTTTGTGCACCTGCTTCTTTTTCTATGCACAATATTGACATACCTCCCTGCTCCAGGATCTCAACGAGAGGAGTATGGTCTATACAGATGATATGAAAATTTTCATACTGCTCAAATCCCAACGCTCGTAACGGATCGGGGGAGAGGTAGAAGATAGGAGGTGCTGTATTAGTCATGTTATGTAGTATCAGTATATCGGGTGCCGGTCAGTATGATAATAGGGTAGCGGTATGACCTGCCAGTGGTGGCGCAAAACTTGCGGTATCCTGCCAAGGCCAACGCGCCCTCATACGATGTGTGTATGTCGTGTTGCTGTAACCAACTATCTGCTTCCAAAATCTCCTGGTCGCTTATCACCCAACCTCCACCGTTTGTCTTTCGTATCGCGTCAATAACAGCCTTTTTGCGCGGCGGATCAAGCGGCGGAACGATTGCATCAGCCAAACTACGTGCTTTTCGTCTGAAATTGGTGTCAAACTCACCAGCTATCGGATGAATAGCAGCTGTCTGTACCGCATGAAACTCCGGCTTGGCAAAACTTTGATACATACCAATCAACGAAGTACCCGAACTAACCGGAACAAAAATACCTATGTCTGAGGATTGTGCCTGTGCCAGCTCAGGCATTTGCTGGAGAAGCTCAGATGCGATCCGGGCGTATCCTTCTACCGCAGTTTGGCTAGTTGCCTGTCTCAGATGAAACGCACCTGTTTCCTCCGCAAACTTCAGCGAATCAGTAAGCGGTTGATCTACAACACGCAGGTCAATGCCAAAATCACGCAGGCGCTGCAGCTTGCTCCGATTGATATGTTGAGAAACAAATGCAACAAGGTTCAGGTGTTTTTGCCTGCAAATATACGCTGCGCTGATGGCAGCATTGCCAGATGAAGAAAGAACAAAGTTCGTGTGTCCTTCAAGTATTGCCTGTTTAATCTGGGTGGACATACCACGGTCTTTGATAGAACCGGATAGGTTATGATCTTCACGCTTGAACATCATACCGTCGTATGTGTGCAGAGGGGTTGCTTCTGTCATGTTTTCTTTGGTATAGTGCCTAGTATAACGCATTAGGGGGTGAACTGCATGGACGAGATGAACCCTACCAACAATATAACACCAACTGTTTGTCCGGATTGCGGTACCGTATTGCCAATTCCAGAGGATGTGGAAGTAGGAGACGTTGTTGTTTGTACTAATGAGGAGTGTGGAGTAGAGTTGGAAATAGTCAACACCAACCCTGTTGAGGTAGATTACCTCATGATCCAAAAGTAGCGACGAACAGCCCGATCCACGCTAAGACTATACCGGCCAGCCAAAACCGCATAGTCACTTTTGTTTCATCCCAGCCTTTTGCTTCAAAATGATGGTGCAACGGTGCTATAGTGAATACCTTCTTGTTGAAAAGCCTCTTTGATGTAATCTGAATTAAACTTGATGCGCCTTCTATCACAAACATTCCACCAATAAATGGCAACACCAGTGTCTGATTAATCATGAGAGCAATCACCGCTAGCATCGCTCCAAACGCCAACGCGCCCGTGTCACCCAACCAAAGCCGTGCCGGATAAATATTAAAGTATAAGTATGGTAGCAACGCGCCCATGAGTACGGCAATAAACAGCATGACATCACCGCCCACACTCGATAACGAGGCCAGATACCAAAAAGCCGCCAATGCAATCAAAAGCAGCCCTGTAGAAAGTCCATCAAGTCCATCGGTGATATTAAACGCATTGCTGGAAGAAACAATCACAACCGCGGCCATAGGGATATACCATAACCCGAGCTGTAAGGGTTCGATAGACAACAGCGGACCAATAAGTGGCAGCGGTAACGTACTCAAACCCATATAAGTAAACAGCAGGTATCCGATGATTAAGCCACATGCCATTTGCAGAACAAATTTGGTCCATGCAGGTAGTACCCTGATTTTTCTCTTGCCAAATTTGTAGAACTTGCGTAAATCGTCATACAGTCCCAAGAGGCCAAACAAAAAAAGCGTCAAGAGCAAAATGATTGTGGTCCAGTTTATCTGATACGAGGTGATAAGGTAAAACAATGAGGAAAATAGCACCAGCGAGATAATGATTAAGATCCCGCCGCCTATGGGTGTACCGACTTTCCACTGGTGCATGGCGCGTTGGCCTTTGGCATTAATGTTGCGCACATGCTTTTGTCGAAACCGTAACGTATACAACAGATTGATGAATGGGACAATGAGTGCTGTGGTAAATGTCAGTGATAGGAATAATATACCGAAGAGTTTGTACATGGTAATAAGATCAAACCAACGTTATTATTTTAGCACGTTCAATCTTCGGACGCTGTCGCCTTCAGTGGGTCGGAAGAACGTTTGCCCGTAGTTTTTGCCGTCTTTTGTTAGTTCATGCCATTGTTGGTGTTCGAGCCCAAGTGTCGGGTCTATGATTGTAATAGCGCCATAGTGCGGCCCTTGCTTGCGGGTACTTTTGCTGCTTGAGTGTATATACGTGATGGTAGTGTCACTCACGTGCGTTACGACCAATACGTGATCTCGTTCTCCGTGCATACGTACCAAATCGCCAATGCGTATATCTTGTGCCCTTGATACAGTTGTCGAATTAAGAGAGGAGGTGAGTGTAGACGCATTGATCCGTCGATGTCGCTGATAGGAAAGCATGGCTTTTTCCGCAACTCCAAGTATGCCGTGATGTCTGTATAAAAAACGTCCTAACGGTTGTCGGTATATCTGGTAACAATATGCATTGAGGAGATGATATGCCAACCCGGAACAATCAATGCCTATCCTGTGCTGTCTCATGAAGCGAGTAATTTCGATTCCCGTGGCATTTATAAGAGAAAAACCCTCTCTTCTGGCCATAGCACGCACTTCCTTGCGGATGGTATCCGGCGTGCCCTTGCCTGAGGTTCTCCAAAATTGAAACCGTCCATGCCCCAGGATATACGGAATACGCACACGTTTACCGTCTATTTCAAAATTGACATACTCATCCGCGAGTTGTTGTAGCGCCTGTTGGGCGGGTGCTGATTTTTGGTCGTTGACCGTTGATGTTTTAGTCATATAGGTACACTGTCCACTCGAGTCCTGTTGCTGCCTGGATTCCAGCCTTCGCTGGAATGACAAATCCCGCGCCTTCTGGCATGACAAACGTGACGAAGTGTCATCCCAGGCTTGACCTGGGATCCATACTCGATACTGCCTGGATTCCAGCTTCCGCTGGAATGACGAATCTCTCCAAATACTTCTCCGGAATACCCCGCAGGCCGCCTGATGACATGAAGATGACTACACTTTTGGCTGGCAGCTCGTCAAGATATTCGAGAATCGCCTCGTCTTTTGGCATATACATCGCGTTTGGGCCAATCGCGGCGACAATCTCTTTGCCAGTCACCCGCTCTGATTTCGCTATCCGTTCAACTTGATCAACTTTGGGGATGATAACCGTGTCAGCCGCATCAAACCGCCCTGGTAGTTCATCCAATACCGCCTTGTTTTTCAGAGAAGATGAAAATATCTCAAACACTGCAACACATGTATAACCAGGCCATTTTTCCTTCACCGCTTCCAATGCAGCCTGCGCCTTGACCGGCGAATGCGCAAGATCACGGACGACCACGACATTATCATTTTGAAACACCATCTGCATACGATGCATCAAACCCGAAAATGTATTCAACCCTTCTGTTACCGCCTCTTTGTCAAATCCCAACTCAGCCAATAGCGCATACGCTGCAGTTAAATTAGATATGTTAAACCTTCCGAATAGCTTTGGATTCAGTCCTATTTGGGTACCCACATAGTCTGCCTGTGTGTTCTCACAGCTATACGTGACAACCCTGCACTGTGCATGGTGTATGAGGTCGGAGATATGTTTGCCGTCCAGATTAGCAACCAAAAGTCCATCAGGTGGAAGTTGCGCAACGAGCCTCTGATAATTTTCACTGTATGCTGCTTGTGTGGGGAACACATCGTAGTGATCATGCTCAGCAGAAGTGAGGATGAGGTACTTAGGGTTATAATAAAAAAATTTGGATACAGCGGGAGTATCGTCTATTGACGGAGTAGGGTATTCATCTCCTTCTATGACCGACCAATTGCTGTCTGTAGTACG
>CAZQWJ010000003.1:0-4606 GCA_964597265.1 uncultured Candidatus Saccharibacteria bacterium | reverse complement strand
GTACCTTTGCCAAAATTCCCCGCAACTACAATGGAATTTTCGTGTACAACATAACGCTGCAACACTTGAGGAAACGATAACACTGTTTTGTGCAGGCGTTTTGCTTTGAGAAACTCGGGGTTTTCAGAATCAACAATAAGCGCATTCCCAGCCACTACCACCAGGTCAGCATCGTTTGGGAGGTTGTTTTCGTGATATGGGGTAGCGACTTCGATCTTATGTTTAAGCAAAAAATCACTCACAGGCGGATATATTCCTTGGTCAGAGCCTGTTACTTCCCAGCCCATGGTTTGAAACATGTACGCGATCGCAGAGCTTGCTTTGCCCGCGATACCGATGATATGAACTTTGGAGGGTGATGGGGTCATAGGTTTTTTAATAATTTAGTCAAGGATGATGCATGATAAAACTGTTCGCGCCAGGTTTCATCTTGTAACAAATCGTCCTTGGGCTTTTGCTGATCTCGGTGGATCGAATAGTGTAATTCTTCTGTGTTACTTCGCCACTGCATGCCGTTGAAAAATTCAAATCCTGCAAAGTTGGTTTTGTACAATGCGCCTTTGGAGTACACCGTACCAAGATACGCATGCTGTTTGCCTTGCGCCTTGGCCCATTGGATCGCCTCGAGCATCATTCGTATTCCCAAACCACTGCGGTGGTATTCAGGCATATAAAATCCATACCAGTAGAATACTGCTTTGTTCGTATCCATAATCGGTGAAAAGCCTACTACCGTGCCTGCGTCCTCCCAAACCATCACGTGATCGGTGAGGTATGGGCTGAGGATTCTTTTTTGTGAGGCAAGGGAGAAGGAGACACCGATGACTTCTTCGGCATAGCGTGCCATGATTGATTTGATATGCTGGTCTTGGGCAAATGTCTTGATAGGTACGATGTGAAATGAAAAATGCTCGGTTTGTTTCACAATACGCCTATTTTCCGAAGATTCTTGGAACTGTTCAAGATCAACGCGGCTGCTGCGGGCCAGATACCACAGCCCGATCTTAAACCGCGTGGGCAAGAAGCCTTGTTTCAGCAAATCGTCACGCTCTTTTGGGCTTTCCTGCACCGCCCAAATGTGATAGGGAAATGTGTAGGTATCATATTCTGCCGGATATTCTGAAAAAAGTAGTTTCATAGATCAACGTACTAGATCTCTCCACTTCGGTCGAGATGACGATAGAAAACAATCTCAATGTGTCATTTCGAGCTTGTCGAGAAATCTCTTGCGAGTATATTCTTCACCACTCCAACCTCATCCCAACCATACTCCACCCCACCAATATTCATACTCTGCTCAGGACCTTTGCCTGTGATCATAATAACATCGTCTGGTCTGGCAAGAGTTTTGATAGCAAAACGTATTGCCTCTGTACGGTCAGGCTTGCGAAATAGGTCTTCCCCTTCATGCTTGCCTGCGTCCAAAGCCCCCTGTGCGATTTGATTAATAATAACGTTGACGTCTTCACTTCGAGGATCTTCCAACGTTAGTACCACGATGTCCGCGATTGTTGCGGCGATTTTACCCATTTCCGGACGCTTGTATTGATCTCGCTCACCTGCAGAACCAAAGACCGAGATAAGCCGTCCGCCCCCGGGAACCAACTTTTGGGCAGAGGACAAGGCGGCCTGCAAACCGTTTGGTGTATGTGCAAAATCCACAATCACCTTGAAGTCTTGCTCATAGACCACATCCATACGTCCAGGGATATGAGCAACCGCTTCCAGGCCTTTTTTGACAACGTCATTCGGCACACCCAAAGATCGCGCAATAGCTGCGGCCAGCTTGGCATTGAGATAATTGTATTCGCCAGGCAGAGACAAGTGAACTCCGGCCAGTGTGTCGTCAGCTATATTCTCAGACTCAAACGACTGCGTTGCTTTGGACAAAAGCGAACGTTTGGTCGCAGCATACGACTCAAATGAGCCATGATGAACATCCAGGTGTTCAGGGGTAATGTTGGTTAAACCGGCAATGAGAAAAGGGATACCGAGGATACGTTTTTGGTGAATGGCATGGCTCGTAACCTCCAAGACCACATATTCGCACTGCTCCGTAACCATCTCTGATAACAATCGGTTAAGTTCCCAAGGATCTGGAGTCGTAACATGAAGGCCAGTGGTATGCGAATGTTCACCGATTCTGACTTCTACGGTTGTAATCAGTCCGGTCTTTTTGCCCCAGGTATTGAGGATAGAGTTAAGAAAGAAGCAGGTGGTGGTTTTGCCGTCCGTACCGGTAATGCCAATAATCTTCAACTTACGACCAGGGAATCCATACCGAATATTAGCCAATACCGGATCAATACTATCAAGAAAGGTTAATTTGGAGGTAAGTCGTTGCGGCACAAACCTCCAGACAAGTGTTTTCAATAGACTGAGCACGTTTTATATTATAACAATCCCACCTCCAACCTGTCTTTAGCGCGTATTGTTTTGGGCACGCATAAACTTGCGTATACGATTGCGTGTAAATGGCCGATATGCCTTGGTTAACCAATCTTGGCGGGGCCCGCCGTGCCTGGATGTCACTATTTGACATGTATCATTTGATTCGAGTTGGTGGTCTATTGGTACCATCTTTCCATTCACAAGTGCACCAGACATGGTATCGCCTATGTGGGTGTGTATTTTGTACGCAAAGTCTATACACGTGGCACCCTTTGGCAGGTCAATCACATCTCTATCCGGGGTGAAGACAAAAACACGATCCTTGAATAGATCTATTTTTACGGCCTCTTTGAACGCAGCTTCGTCGCTATACTCGGAATGCCATTCTGTAAGCTCTTGCAGCCATTGATACATTTCCGGATTATGCTTCATACCAAATTTGTAACTAAAATGAGAGGCTTTGCCGAACTCATTTATATGATGTTGTTCATGAGTTTTAATTTGAATTTCAACAGGAATATTGGCGACGCCACGGATGACAGTATGTATTGCCATGTACCCGCTAGGTTTTGGGTTGGCAATATAGTCGTCAAACTCTTCGCTGACTGGATGCCAGTGTTGGTGAATCACGCCAAGAGCCTTATAGCAGGTTTCAACATCTTCGACCAGTATCCGTACTGCATACTTATCGTGTAGGTGCTCGAGATACTCTTCCAGGGATTGGTTTGGCGTTCTTTCACGCAGGTATTTCTTATATGTACTGTAATAACTCTTGGTGCGTTTTTCCATGACATGTTCTATACCCGCCTCATCAAGACAGGTCTTGATGGACTGCTCAAGCAACTCAAAGTCGGAAAGGTGTGTGTCTATATAGTTCTTGTAATAATTTGCTATGACAGTGTATTGGCTTGTGTAGTTTTTCTCAAGGATGGTATCTTCCAAGTTCTTTTGAAGATATCTTACTCCCAGCATGGCAGAAAGCGGGACATAGATGTTTTCTGCATTTTCTAGTACTGCAAGTTGCTTCTCATGTTCAAAGACGTCAATAGACTGAAGGTTATCTAGCTTTTCAGCAAGTCGTATCAAAATAACTCGAATATCTTTTGCCGTGGCAAGGAGGAGGCGGCGAAGGTTGTCACCTCGGTTGATAGGGGATTGCTTGAGTTGAAACGTTTTGACTTGATGTAGTAGTAGCGTCAAGTTAACCACATCTTCTGGGAAGTGCGATTCTATATCTGACTTATACTCCGGCTGATAGTTCAAAACGTCATGTATCAAAGCGGCAATATAGGTCGTGGTATCAACCTGCATATTGGTGAGATGATCGGTTACTCGATATATGTGGTTCATATACGGCTCACCGTTTAGGCGATACTGCCCTTTATGTACACGCAACGCAAGGGAATGCGCGTCATCAAAGAGTTGCTGCTCAACGTCATCTTGAAACTGTATTTTTGCGACCAGCTGGTTATACATAGGCAATCTATTCTGTTATGGATGGCTAATGGCGCGTTTCAGTGCTGCTGGTGCCGAAGAGAGGATTTGAACCTCCACGACCTTGCGGTCACTACGTCCTGAACGTAGCGCGTCTGCCAATTCCGCCACTTCGGCATGCTAGTTATTAGCTATCAGACATTAGCTGTTAGTCGCTAGACATTGCCTGTTAACTATTGGACTCATTGTACAACAAAAAATTAGTAACGGCTGAGTTGAAAGTTAGGCTGTAAAGCCTTAAAATAACCGCAGGCCTAGTCACTAATAGCTAAAAACAAAAGTCTAATGACTAACGACTAAATTAGGGTGTGTAGCTCAGTGGCAGAGCAGGTGCCTCTTAAGCACTTGGCCGGGGGTTCGAATCCCTCCACACCCACCAAGCGTAAAGTTAGTTGAGTGGCCATCCAGGCATAGCTTGGACTTGGTGGTGATTTGAAGTGAATACACAGAACATCCAAACAGGATGTTCTGCCCTCCACACCCACCAGTAGTTTTGCGATTAGCTAATAGCTGTTAGCAATTAGCAGATAGCCAAAGACTAACGACTAACAGCTAATGGCCAAACCATCCGCGCTCGTAGCTCAATGGATAGAGCACTGGTCTTCGGAACCAGCGGTTAGAGGTTCGAGTCCTCTCGAGCGCGCCAAGTACTGAATGTACTTGGCGTGTACTACAGCCACGCTTCGTACCAAGTTCAAACTTGTTTGAATGGCTCCGCTAT
>CAZQWJ010000002.1:12249-74882 GCA_964597265.1 uncultured Candidatus Saccharibacteria bacterium | reverse complement strand
AAATTTGAAAAACCACAAGTATTGATGGAGTGGGTTGGACCGGCACGTGTCTATTTTGACCGCGAGCATAACTTTTTTGTCGCCCTGTTCGTGGGAACGATGGTGATAGGGTTTATCCTGGTGCTGTTTAGACAATATTCGCTCATGTTGGTGGTCATGGCATTGGCTTTTGCCGTGTATGCAACCAACAAGCACGCACCTAAGCAAGTTAGGTATCAAATACTCAATAATTCAGTGAAAATTGATGATGATAAATACTTGTACACTGAAATTACTTCGTTTTGGATCGATGAGGTAGGCGGGCAAAAGGTGTTGAGGTTTTTCTTACCAGGAGGCCACTTGGAAAGGGTAGAAATGGTTATTGATCCGGCCAAAGAGGAAGAGATAGAAGATTTGATTTTGGATTATGTGCCGTATGAAGAAGTCAAAGTAAACCGTGTCATTCGCTATATTGAGCACCTGGTATTCCCGGTCCACCCCTCAAAAGGCGCAGCTTCCGACGAAAACTGATATAATACGTGTCTAAAACCATCCAAGCGTAGCTTGGACATTGTGTAAAATGTCTTGTTTTACACAAAACATACAAACAGCATGTTTTGCCCCTGTAGCTCAATGGATAGAGCATCACGTTGCGGACGTGAAGGTTAGAGGTTCGAGTCCTCTCAGGGGTACCAGATGCTCTAATGCATCTGGTACAAGGATGTCACAGATCTAGTACTTAGTTCAAACTAGTTTTGAACGGCTGCGATCCAAACCCATTCGAACAAGTTTACACTGATCACTATCGTTCCTCACCTTTTTCTCTTTGGCCATTCGATAGCTAGCTCTTTGCTTACATGATCCAACGCATCATCAAAATCATATTCCTTTGACAACGCATCAATACGATCTCTTAAAAGGTCAAGACGTCTGTGCGCTTCTGATAATGACTTTTGGTGGTCAAGAATTGTGTCATTCGAGTCCACCTCTGCTCTGTGAATCTCTCCGCGGCCAATTGAGTCGAAAAATCTTTCGATGAAGACTAGGGTTAGAAAATAGTTGTTGTTGTCTAGATTACCAGGCTGTATCTTATCAGCAAGATAATCTGCATAGTCATACAGTTGAAATAGAAAATTGCGAAGTTCTTTTTCCTTCATGTAATCACCATTGTACCATCGGCTGTGAATATTGCTCGACGAAAAAAAGAACCATCCCCTTGGGGATGGTTCTGGCGGCAGGCTCTGAGCCTGCCTATTGGTTTTTTTCGAGTTCGGCGCCTGTCACTACCTCGACGGTGCAGGTCCCTTGGTCAGAGACTTTGAGCGTGATGGAGAGATCTCCGTCGCCGAGGGTACCAGATACAGACCACGGCACCTCTTTGCCGTTTAGATACAAGGTATATCCTCGAGAATTGGGGCAGACCTGTAGGGCTGAAGGGAGTGGGTCGCGGTCAGGATGGAAATTTACCTCAATCCAAGAGATACTATTCCCTTCTTTTGGTCTTTTGAATATCACGATGTGACTGTCTGGGCGCTCAAACCATCGTGATATCTCCCACCCTTCTGGGATAACCGCGGTGGCACGCCTACCGTGAATGTTCAACTCCTGTTTTGTTGCCATTTATTTGCCCTCCTTGGGCTCGGGTTTATTAAAGGACCAAGTGGTGCCATTATACAGCGTTTCTCAATCTCCTCGGTTTCCTCCTACACAGCACGGCCTTTTTTTGCTACGCCTATTCGCTTTTCAAACCTGTCAAAAAGTCTGCGTAGTCCTCGGGACGGATTATGAACGCAAGATGGTATCTTCCACTCCGCTCTTTGCTCTCTTCTGCGTATGGATCTCTCTTGACCCATAACTGTGCCTTTTCTGCTACTTGAGCAGCAAAGGTGGCACAGAGGTTGGCCTCGTCGTCCGAAATCCACGCCGCTTTTGGGGTCAGGCTGTCATCGATACTTTCTGACCGATTTGCGACTGGCTTACGGCGGAATCTTAACCAGACCTCTGGAGGGTAATTGACGACGCTAAAGTAAACCTCCCAGTCTGCACTATGTTCCTTTTCGAATTGCTCTACCATGGGTCGGATTTGCTTATATGTAGCCTCGATGGCAGCGGAAATCCGGTTCCATTCCTCTCGAGCAATGACTCTTCTATACTCTCTCTGTGTCATTATCTACCTCCATGCTGCATGGTGTTAAAGTTCTTTCTGCTGCGGAGTATACCATCTTAAGCCTATAACCAACACTGTTGTCTGGCTTAGGTGGCAATACTGCACTATTTCTCAATTTCCTTCTATGCAGGTACAATGTGGCTATGAAATGTATTGTTGGACTCGGTAATATAGGAGCTGAATACGCAGACACTCGCCACAACGTGGGCTTTTGGATAGTGGATCAGTTTGCAGCTGAAGCGTTTGTACCTTCCGAAGCTCTCCTGGCAGAACTGAGTACACAAGATGATCTGCTGTTGGTCAAGCCTATGACTTACATGAACCAATCTGGTAAAGCGTTGTATCGGGTACTGCGGAAATACCCAGCCATTACGCCTTCAAACCTACTCGTCATACATGATGACTGGGACCTACCTGTGGGTCAGTATAAGTTGAGTAAAGGTCGGGGTGCTGGTCGGCATAATGGCATCAAAAGTATCTGTGATGCGCTCGGCACAAGAGAATTTTGGCGGTTGCGTGTAGGTATTCAGGCACCTGTGTATGCTAACCGAGAGATTACGCGCAAGGATTTTGTTTTATCAACATTTTCATCAAGAGAAAAACAAATACTCCAGCAGCTTATACACGACCGCATTCTGCCAGACATGCACCTGTGGCTTGCCGGTAAAATCCGCTAAAACGTGTGTTATAATAGCCCTCATGATTAGATCCGAATTTATGGCTGCGATCAATGCAGTGGCGAGTGATCGCGGTATTGAACCCGAACAGGTTATTGAAACATTAGAACATGCTCTTTTGGCTGCATACCGCAAAGATTATGGCGATCCAGAAGGGATTGAAGTCCAGATTGAGCCGGAAAATGGAGAGATTGTACTTATGCGCGAGGGGGAAGATGTGACTCCTTCGGGATTTGGTCGTATAGCCGCACAAACCGCCAAGCAAGTAATATTGCAACGAGTGCGAGAGGCAGAAAAAGACGCTATCATGTCTGACTACCGAGACAAAATCAATACGGTGGTGTCGGGCATGTTACAGCGCAAAGAAGGACGTCACTGGATGGTGGATATTGGTCGAACCATCGCACTTATGCCGATTGAAGAGCAGGTTCCTGCCGAAGATTATCACCAAAACATGCGATTAAAAATATTAATAAAGGACATTCGCGAGTTTCGTGGACGCGAGGTAGTGGTGGTTTCCCGTAGCGACAGTGAATTGATCCGTGGGTTATTCGAGATGGAAGTACCAGAAGTCGCCAACGAGGCTGTGGAGCTGAAGGCAATTGCACGGGAGGTAGGGCAGAGAAGCAAAGTGGCTGTGTATACCACACAGGAAGGTGTGGATCCTATCGGCAGTGCGGTGGGACAGCGAGGTGTTCGGGTACAGGCGATTACCGACGAACTGATGGGGGAGAAAATAGACATTATCTTGTGGCACCCCGACAGTGAAAGGTTTATAGTGGCCGCACTTTCACCAGCAAAGGTATTGGGTATTCGCGTTGACGAAGATACCAAAGAAGCTCGCGTTGTAGTGCCGGATGACCAATTGTCGTTGGCAATTGGCAAAGAAGGCCAAAACGTGCGGCTTGCTGCCAAATTAACCGGGTACCGGATTGACCTCAGGAGCGAAAATGACCCTGATAATAACGACAAGGCCACTATCGCTACCAAGGCGGCGTCGGATGAATCAGTAAGCGAGTTAGCAGCTCTTGGTCTTGCTGCCCGAACCGTCTCGGCACTGGAAGGAGCCGGTATTACCACCCAAGCGCAGCTGTCCGAGCAATCAGAAGAAACATTGCGTGCCATAAAAGGTATCGGTCCCAAGGCTGTTGAGGAAATTCAGCACGCCTTACATCCTAATGCGTAAGCATTCTCTCCGCACGTGTATCTCTTGTTTGACGGTAGATACGCAAGAAACCATGATACGGATAGCGCACCATGACGGAAACTATATCGTGCGAGCGCCGCGCAGAACAAATGGTAGAGGAGCGTACGCTTGTTCAGAACTATGCCTCAAAAAACTACTCGAAACACCAAATCAACTGCAGCGTCATCTACGGATAAAGCGGTCAGGCCACCAGTAGTGGCTATCTTGGGCCATGTCGATCATGGCAAAACCTCCTTATTAGATAAAATCCGCCAAACCAATCTCCAGGCAAAAGAAGCTGGAGGTATCACCCAATCTATTGGTGCGTACCAGGTTACCTATCAGGACAAACCCATTACGTTCATTGATACCCCTGGACACGCAGCGTTCACCGCAATGCGAGCGCGTGGCGGCGGTGCGGCAGATATTGTAATACTTGTGGTAGCAGCAAATGAAGGCGTCAAACCTCAAACCGTTGAATCTATCGGACACGCAAAAGCTGCCAATGTGCCTATTATTGTGGCTTTGAACAAAATTGATTTGCCTGCTGCCAACTCTCAACGCGTCAAACAAGAATTAGCAGAGTATGAGCTCGTCACCGAAGATTTGGGCGGAGATGTTGTGGCAGTAGAAGTATCTGCAACAACCGGACAGGGGGTAGAGCAACTACTTGAGATGGTTGGTCTAGTGGCAGACATGCAGGAGTTGGCAGCGGATGTGACAAAGCCTGCGGCTGGGATTGTGTTGGAGGCTCGCCAAGATGCACGGCGAGGCATACTCACTACATTTTTGATCAAAGAAGGCACTCTCAAACAAGGCTCGTATGTCGTAACCCCTACGGCATGGGGCAAGGTCAAGCGTCTGACAGATTGGCTGGGAAACCCTGTTGTTGAGGCGCTGCCGGGTATGCCGGTAGAGGTGTTGGGTCTGCAACAGGTGCCACAGGCTGGCCAGCAGTTTGCCGAGGTTGATTCTGAAAAAGCAGCACGAGCAAGCATGCAGGAGAAAGCGTTTCCAACGCCTACCCCAACTGTACGTGGAGATACAGGTGGAGATACAGAAGGAGAGACAAAAATAGTTCCATTGGTTATCAAGGCCGATACGCAGGGTGCACTCGAAGCATTTGTACCAGCATTAACCGCTCTGAATACGGATGAAGGGCGAGTAGAGATTGTTCATGCTGGCCTGGGAGATATTAACGAAGCAGATGTGATGTTGGCAGCTGTGTCTAACGCTATTATCGTTGGGTTTAACGTCAGCCAGGATAAGGCCTCGGTCAATGCAGCCCAAGTCGAAAAAGTTCCGGTGATGACATACGATATTATCTATCGTGCGCTTGAAGATGTGGGCGATTTCCTCGAAAGCGAAGCTGATCAATTGCGTGCCATTGGAGAAACAGAAGTGTTACAGGTGTTTGAATTAAGTGATGGAACATTGGTTGCCGGCTCGAGGGTGGTTGACGGGCATGTTACCAAGGGATCCAAGGTGCAGGTTATTCGTGGCGAAGAAGTGATTGCTGAGGCGCGAGTCTCCTCACTCAGACAGGGAAAAGAACAAAAGAGCAAGATTAACGAAGGAGAAGAATGCGGTATCATTTTATCTACTCCAGTTGCGTTTGAACCCGGAGATACGTTTTTGATTTTCCCTGCTTGACCTGTTGACTGTTCTATAGGGTTGTAGTACACTTGCGCCCATGCAGGCAGATGTTGATTTGTCTCAAATAAGGCAAATTATCGAAGGATCCTATAAAGTACTTTTAATAACTAAGGATGTAGATCAGGGTGATGAGATCGTCGCGCAGCATATCTTATATGAGGCGCTTAATGAGAGCGGAAAAAAGGTTTTTCTTAGCCCTTCAGATAACGATCGCCCAGGCCTGCCAGAGCGAAGTGTTACGCTTCGGTTTGGGTACCAGGGTCAAAAGATAGAACGGCTTCAGTACCGTATACGAGATGATGAAGTCGAGCTGACTTTTAATCCTTTCACTGGAGAGCTGGACAAAGACCAGATGACGATTACATATCCGTCGTTTGAGGTTGATGTACTGATCGCTATTGGAGTTAAAGATATGAGTCAAATTCCTGCGGAAATACACTCGTATAATCTGGATTTTGACCAATTGCCCACGATCAGTCTTGACAATACGGGTGATAATAGTCAGTGGGCAAAATTCACGGTGAATATGCCTGATATCCCGGTGTACTCACTGCTGGCTATACATATTGCGCAACAGCTTGACATGCCTGTACGTGATTACTGGAAACAGCAAGTGCTGGCAGAAACAAAACAAGAATTGCCGCAGATAGGGAATGCATCACCTCGGCTGCTGAGAATGGTAGCAGATTTGTTGGAACGGCGGTAATGCTTGACTTTACTGGGCAAATATAACACACTTACATTATGTCGCTAACGGTTGATCAAAAATTAAATATTATTGGATTACACAAAACTCATGATGCCGATACCGGGTCACCCGAAGTGCAAGTTGCTCTCATTACCGAGCGCATAGAGAGGTTGCAATCACACCTCAAGGAGCATAAGCACGATGAGGGCAGCCGAAGAGGTTTGCTACAGTTGGTGGGGAAGAGACGCCGGTTAATGAAATATCTCATGAAGAAAGACCCTGTTCGGTATAAGAACCTTTCTGAAAAATTGGGTATTAAATAATAGGGAGAAAGGTGTATAATGCGACAGCGTGATATGTAGTACGTGGTAAGTGGTAAGTAGCGCGGGCAACATGCCTTGTTACTAATTACTCACTACTGACTACGTATCACCTCCAAATTACATGCAGACTGTTCAGACAAAAACTATAGAAGTGGGTGGTAGGATACTTACCCTCGAAACAGGTAAATTAGCTCGATTCGCAAGCGGTTCTGTGCTTGCCCGTTATGGCGAAACCGTTGTGTTGGCGACAGCGGTCATTAGTGATCCACGTGATGATATTGATTTCTTCCCGCTTACGGTGGAATATGAAGAGCGATTGTACGCCGGTGGGCTGATCAAAGGATCCCCATGGGTAAAGCGTGAAGGTCGTCCACGAGATGAAGCCATCCTAAACGGTAGATTGATCGATCGCTCTATCAGGCCATTATTTCCCAAAGATTTCAAACATGATGTGCAGGTCATTGTGACCGTCCTGTCTGTTGATCAGGATAATGATCCAGCGATAGTGGGTCTGGTCGCGGCATCGACAGCATTGGAGTTAGCTGGTGCACCATGGAGCGGTCCTATAGGTGGTGTACGTATTGGTAAGGTCAATGGCACGTTTATGATTAATCCCCTGCTGACAACCGAAATGGAATATTCTCAATTAGACATGGTGGTATCAAGCACCAAAGAAAAAGTACTTATGCTTGAGGTAGGAGCCGAAGAAGTACCAGAGGAAGAACTGGTGAATGGTATAGAAGTAGCATTGTCAGAGAATCGCAAAATTATTGAAACCATAGAGAGTTTTGCGCAGGAGGCAGGCATGGTGCGGATGGAATACGAAAAGCCTGTGATTGATGGAACACTGGCTAATACGATCAATACGTTTATACGGGAAAATTTTGATCTCCATGCCAACGAAAATAAAGAAAAAGCAGAGGCACGAGCAGAACGTGCGGAGTTTCTTGAAAAGCTTTTTGCTGCATTTGAGGGTAAAGCGACCAAAGCATACATGGCCAGCCGATTTGAATCTATGCGTCGTGAAGAGATTCGCCGCCACATTCTCGAAGAAGGCAAACGTTTGGATAATCGTCCAATGGATGTTGTTCGACCATTGGGAATTGAAGTAGGTTTGCTTCCTCGGACTCACGGCTCAGCGGTCTTCCAACGCGGAGACACGCAGGCTTTGACTGTTACCACGTTAGGCTCTACGTCGTTGGAACAGTTAATTGAGAGTATGACTGGAGAAGAGACCAAACGCTACATCCACCATTACAACTTCCCGCCATTTTCTACTGGAGAAACAGGCCGTGTCGGTAGTCCCAAGCGACGCGAGATCGGTCATGGTGCGTTGGCTGAGCGAGCCCTGGAGCCAGTCATCCCGTCAGAAGAGCAATTTCCATATACCATTCGGGTAGTCAGTGAGATTCTATCTTCAAATGGTTCGTCTTCCATGGCATCAGTCTGCGGTTCGACGCTCTCTTTAATGGATGCTGGGGTGCCAATCAAAGAACCGGTTGCGGGTGTTGCTATGGGTCTGGTCGAAGACGGTGAAAAAGTGGTCATATTGACTGACTTAATGGGAGAAGAAGATATGGCTGGAGACATGGATTTCAAGGTAGCCGGTACTAAAAATGGCGTTACCGCCGTGCAGGTGGATGTGAAGAATCAAGGATTAGGAATTGACCTTATCCGAGATATATTCAAACAAGCCTACGACGGACGGATGTTCATCCTGGAAGAAATGCTCAAAGTGATCGAGTCGCCTCGCACCGCTTTGTCACAGTATGCGCCGAAAGTAGACACGGTCAAAATTGATCCCGAGAAAATAGGTGAGGTCATCGGGCCGGGTGGAAAAGTCATCAAAGCTATTCAAGCTGATACTCAAACCGTGATCAATATCGAAGAAGACGGCACGGTATTTATCACTGGAGTCGAAGAAGAAGGTATCAAAAACGCCCGCCGACGCATTGAGGGCATTACCCACGAGCCGGAAGTTGGCGAAGTATATGAGGGTACGGTCAAACGCATTCTCGATTTTGGTGCGTTTGTAGAATACCTGCCAGGCAAAGAAGGGCTGGTACATATTTCTGAAATTGCCGCAGATTACGTAGAAAACGTACGCGACCATTTGAAAGAAGGAGATGTCGTTACCGTGAAGGTCATTGAGATCGATGATCGAGGACGAATTAACTTGAGTATCAAAAAAGCAACTTCCGAGTAGCCAATAGACCCCGTATCCTGTATTCTAATTTGTATGGATGATGTATCACCAACTGCCTCTGTCGAAGAACCAATTGTTACCTTTTCTGTGGAAGGCAAAGTACCCGAAGAAGTTCAAAAACTGGTAGATCAGGTTGAGGCTGTTTTCCTCCCTCCAGAGCTGAAAAAGAAAGTGTTTCGAGAGTTGGAAGGCTTGAGCAGGCAACACGGTACTGCTGGGTATAATGGTGCGTTTGATAACACCAGCCGGTATATAGAATGGACGTTGGCCTTACCATGGAATACACGCTCGCAGGACAACCTTGATTTAGACAAAGCACGGGAGATTTTGGAAACTACCCACTTCGGACTCGAGAGTATCAAAGAGCGTATTTTGGAATATCTGGCAGTGCTTACTTTACAGCTACGTACAAAAGAAGATGAGGAAAGCAGCTCAGCCAGAAAAGAATTTGGCAAACAGGGTGCAATGGCATCTCCAGTATTGTTTTTCGTGGGGTTGCCGGGTATTGGTAAAACGTCTATTGCATACACCATAGCCAAATCCATGAACCGCGAGTTTTACCGTATCCCGATGGGTGGTATGGGAGATGCGCTCCAGCTCAGAGGCCAAAGCCGAATGCACGCGGAGGCAGAGCCGGGCCAGGTGGTGAAGGCATTGGTGAGTGTCAAAACAAAAAATCCGGTAATATTGCTTGATGAAGTAGACCGCACAGCCGAGCAGGCGCGAGCACAGATTATGGGAGTATTGTTAGAGCTTCTGGATCCACAGCAAAACTTCGCGTTTCGGGATCACTACATAGACTACCCGTTTGATTTGTCCGAAGTGATGTTTCTGGCATCAGCCAACAACACCGGAGGGATTGCCAATGCAGTGCTTGACCGTATGGAGCTGATCAAAATGCCTGGATATTCTGATGACGAAAAGATCATCATTGCGCGGGACTATCTCCTTCCGAGGCAGTTGCAAGTAACCGGCATGCCTGCGGACGCTATTTCGTTTGATGACGATGTGTGGCAAAATATAACTCGACCATTGGGTTTTGATGCAGGTATACGTACCATGGAGCGCACGATCAACGCTATAGTGCGCAAAGCGGCCAAAAAGATGGTGCTAGGGCAGGGTAATACATTTCGCATCACTATGGAGAACATTAAGGAATATCTGCCCAAATATTAAGATTGTATGATTCAACGACTTTTTCGAAACAACACAAAACCAATCCAACAACCACATACTTCCGCAGCTGCCGTGCGGGTCGTACCTCTGGGTAGTGCTGGTCATGTTAATCGTAATATGTTTGTGTATGAGTACCTGCCGGACGGGTCAACAATTGAGGATATTGTTATTGTTGACTGCGGGGTGGAGTTTCCTGATTCTGAGCAGTTGGGTGTTGATCTTATTATCCCTGATATTACGTACTTGCTGGATAAGCTGGATAAGGTGCGAGGCATTGTGATCACGCACGCGCACGAAGATCACTTTGGTGCTTTGCCGTATGTGCTTAAAGAGCTTCATAAGCCTCCCATTTATGCAGCCAAATTGGTGTTGGGTTTTATCCAAAACAAACTGAGCGATTCTGCAGGACTTGCTGATAATCAGGAATTCAATGAAATTATTCCAGAAACCGATGAGGCGTTCCACTTGGGCAATTTTCAAATTACGCCATTTCGCGTGAACCACTCTGTACCAGACACCATGGGGCTATTTATCAAAACTCCAGTGGGGAATCTCATCCATGCGGCGGATTTCAAATTCGACTGGACCCCTGTCGATGGCAAACAATTTGAAGTAAGCAAATTGGCACGTTTGGCTGAGGAAGGCGTGTTGCTCTTGGCCTCAGACAGTTTGGGATCCACAAATGAAGGTTATACGCACTCGGAGCTTGCTATTCAAGAGACATTTGAACGGTATATTGAAGAAGCACGTGGCCAGGTGTTCATCACCACCATTTCGTCCAATATTTCACGGATGCATCAGGCAGTTGAGGCCTCGCGCAAGTATGGCCGCAAAGTGTGTTTTGTCGGTCGTTCGATAGGACAAAATGTAAAAGTAGCTCGAACGCTTGGGTATATGGATTTTCCCGACGATGTGATAGTAGAGCCGCGTGATGCACGTAATTTACAGCCTAATCAGATTACCTATATTATTGCCGGTTGTTACGCTCAGGAAGGCTCGGGGCTTGATCGCGTTTCACGTCAAGCACATCGAGATATCATGTTGCTGCCTGATGCGACAGTGATTTTTTCTGCTGATCCGATTCCGGGTGTACATGACCTCGTGGGCACATTGATTGACCGATTGACACTTCTTGGTGCAACCGTCGCATATTCCGCTATTCAAGATAATTTACACGTATCAGGGCACGGTGCTCGTGGCGACTTATGCTTGATGGTAGGCTTGACCAGACCAAAGTATTTTATGCCTATTGGGGGAGATCCGCGTCACCAGCGGGCTTATGCAGAGATGGTTGAACATATGGGGTATCGACGTGATTATGTGTTTGAAATGCGAACCACCGAAACACTGTATATTCAAGAAGGCGAGGTGAAACTGGGTGAACCCATCACCGTAAAAGACGTCTTTGTTGATGGCTCTGGTGTTGGGGATGTTGGCAATGTAGTCATTCGTGACCGTCAGATTTTGTCCGATAGCGGTATCGTGGTGGTGGTTCTCCAAAAAGGCGCGCAGGGCAAACTTTCCCCAACCGTTGATATCGTCAGCCGCGGGTTTGTGTATATGTCTAGCTCCGGTGATCTGATCAAAGAATCTGAGCGAGTGGTCTTGGAAGAGATTAAGGACCAGAGCGTACGCAATTGGTCCAAGGTACGGGAAAGTATAGAAAAGAAGCTTGCAGACTTTTTGTACAAACAAACAGGTAGAAACCCTATGATCGTAGCTTTTCTTACGAATCCTCGACAAAGTACAGGTAAGAAAAAAGATTAAGGCGTGGCACGTGCTGTTCAAATCAGCCTCAACCAACTGATCATTTGGATACTCCGCGTGGTGCCTTGACTTCATCCAGATAGCCTCTCTATTTTAATATACTAGTTGTTTTGTGTACAATGAGAGCGGAAAATGTTGTATGCCTCGTAGAAAAAAACGTTTCTTACAATTGGGTCTCAAACCAAGGTCTACCATTTCGCTCATCGCGCTGCTTTTGATATTGTTCGCACTGTTAAGTCTACTTAGTATCATTGGCACTTCGATGGACCTGGATAACTTTTTGTTTACCTTCCTCAAAGCGTATGTTGGTACCGCGACGTTTATGGTTCCGCCGCTGTTTTTCTTTGCTGGGCTATCATTGACCAAAATCAGATGGGATATTGCTCAGGCGCGTATTTTTTGGGGTTTGCTGGTTCTGACACTGGGTTTTATTACGTTATTCCATTTGATTAGTAACGGGAATAATTCTTTGGAATTAGCAAAGACAGGTGTGGGCGGAGGCATGATTGGATACTACCTCGGAGGATTACTGGTGAACCTGTTTTCGGTTTTTGGTGCATTTGTGATGGCGCTGGCATTGTTGATGATCGGTCTTATTATCATTTTCAACACGTCGCTTGAGGAGTTGGGTGCATTGGGTGGTCGTGCGGTCGTACCGGTGATAGGTGCAATCAAGCAATTGGAAAGCCTACGATCTAAGCGCGGAGAGCAAGATGCAGACGCAGGATTGCCTGTAGACGCTGAAGGTAACGTACAGACTATTCGTATCAATAAGCCAAAAGACGACCGAGTACCCTTGGAAGTGCTTGAAGATGATATGAAACCAGCTCCGATAGCTAGCGTGGCGGATCAGGGACAGGCGGGTTTACCTATCCGAGAATACGAACCGCCACCACTTTCCTTGCTGTCTGATGCTGAAGAAACGCCAGCAGATCGAGGTGATATTGAAAAAAATGCAGCAATCATCGAAAAAACTTTGGATAGTTTTGGCGTTCAGGCGCGGGTAGCAGAGGTCAATCTAGGGCCGGCGGTAACACAGTATGCATTGAATTTGGCTGAGGGAACTAAGATTACTAAGATCACTTCATTGCAGAATGATTTGGCGCTGGCATTGGCAGCACCAACGGGCGCAGTCCGCGTGGAGGCGCCTATCCCTGGTAAAAAACTTGTTGGCATTGAAGTTCCTAATTACACCTCAACGATTGTGACTATGCGCAATGCCCTATTGTCCGAGCATGTACAGGAGAGTAAGGCAAAGCTCTTGGCCATCTTAGGCCAAAACGTTGCAGGCGAAACTGAAATAGCTGATATGACCAAGTGGCCGCACGTGCTAATTGCTGGAGCTACTGGCGCTGGCAAATCAGTGCTGATCCATTCACTTATTGTGTCATTGTTGTATAAACGACGGCCGGATGAAGTGCAGTTTATGTTTATTGATCCCAAACGAGTTGAGCTGACTCAGTATAACGGTATTCCACACTTGTTGCGGCCGGTGATCGTAGATGCAGATAAGGCAGTTAATGCGTTCAAATGGGCGGTGCACGAAATGGAACACAGGTACAAGTTGTTTCAACAGATCCCTGGTGTACGTGATCTGCCTTCTTTTAACGAAGCGACTGACACAACCAAGCTACCATATATCATCATCATTGTAGACGAGATGGCTGACCTTATGGCGTACGCCAAAAACGAAGCTGAAGGACTGATTACGCGTCTGGCACAGATGAGCCGTGCGACAGGGATTCACCTTGTGTTGGCAACTCAACGACCGTCAGTTGATGTGATTACCGGTTTGATCAAAGCCAACATCCCCACTCGCATCGCACTGAATGTCACGTCTGTGACTGATTCACGAGTGATTTTGGATTCTGCTGGAGCGGATAAGTTGATAGGTCGAGGAGACATGCTATATCTACCGCCAGATGCCGCCAAACCGCGACGTATTCAAGGTGTTTGGGTTTCTGATAAGGAGCTTCGAGATGTGATTACACATCTGAAGCAGTTTTCCCAGCCACAACAGGCACTGCGGGCAACAGAGTTAACTGGCGAAGGCAGTGAATTAGAAATAGGCGCAGAAAGTGTGTCGGATTGGCAGGCTGCAACGGCTACTACCCGGACGCCGGATTTTGAAGAACCAGAGGATAATAAGTTTGATGAGGCGTTGCAGGAAATTGTCAATCATGACCGTGCTTCGGCATCACTTCTGCAACGACGTCTCAAGATTGGATATGCACGTGCCGCCCGCCTTTTGGACGAGTTGGAGCAAAGAGGCATGGTATCTTCACCTGACGGCAGCAATCCTCGAGAGGTATACAAAGAAAAAATACGAGAATATCTGGTACAGTCTGGCCGGATGTCGGATGACCCACTATCCTCATGAAAACCGTCGGAGAATTGTTACGCCAAGAGCGTCTCAAACAACACAAGTCGCTAGAACAGATCGCTGAGAAAACCAAAATACGTCCAGGCATCTTGGATTATTTGGAAAAAGGCGAGTATCAGTTTTTGCCTAGCCGCATGTATGTGCAAGGGTTTGTCAAAGCGTATGCCCAGGCTCTCAAGTTAGACGTCGACAAGGCGTTGGCATTTTTTCGTCGTGAATATGATATGCAGGACCAGGAAGAACGCACGCCTCCACAACCGATCAAGCGTACAGGCCTTATCATCACGCCGGGCAAACTACTTACTGTAGTAGGAACGTTTTTGCTGCTGGCATTCTTTGGGGTGTTGTTTTGGCAGTATCAACAATTTGCCGGTCGTCCGGTGCTTGTCATTGACTATCCGCCTGATCAAGCGGTGGTACAGAGCCAGTTTGTCAATGTAATAGGCAAAACAGATCCTGAGGCAACGGTTTTAGTGAATGGCCAGTTAGTGATGGTAACCGCGGAGGGGACATTCCAGGTGACATTGACATTGCAAGAGGGACATAATCGCATTACCGTCGTAGCCAGAAGTAATATTGGCAAAGAAACCATTCTAGAACGGGCAGTGCAGGTGGTTGCGGGCGGGGAGGGGCAACGGTAGGCAAACCTGGACTTGTTCAACCCACAGTTTCACGGTACACTTAGGACATACTAGAACCACTGCCCATATGTTTGACTCAGCTTTGGATGCCTCACAAATATTGCTTCTTATCCTCATCATCGTCATTGGTGGTACCCTGACGTTAGTTGGGGTTCAGTTTTATTTTATCCTCCGCGAACTGCGAAAAGGTATTGAGAACGTGAACGTGATTCTGGAAGAATTCCATGAATCAGCCTCGAATATTACCGCAGGAACTCAACATGTACGTGAAAGTCTCAAAGAAGTCCAAGGAGCTGCTAGCAATCTCAAGGAAGGATTGGCAACACCGCTCGTTTCGGGTTTGGCGACCTTTGGATTGGTCCGTTCATTGTTTAAATCGTATCTGGCAGATGATAAGGATGAATCATCTGACGAAGAGGAGTAATATGAAAGATACCAAACGTGGTGGACCTGACAATTCGTTTTTGTACGGCATGGTAGTGGGTGCGATAGCAGGCGCGGTAGCAGCAGTGTTTTTGGCGCCTGATAGTGGCGAAAAAACTAGAAAAAATGTCAAAAAGCGTATACAAACATTAAGTGAGAAAGTAAATTTGTCCGACTGGCAAGAAAATATTTCTACTGTTGCAACAAAAGTGTCATCCGACATTGAGCATGAAGCCAAAGAAAACATCAAAATAGCTGCAGAAAAGATAAGCTCAGGTGCGGATGCGGTTGCCGGACTGGCTGATGCAGTGATTGAAGTGGCTGAAGAATCTTTGGCTGACGAACCCGTTCCAACAAAAAAAGCCGCCAGAAAGACCCCTACCCGCTTCAAGGGGATACGTTGATTCTCTTCTTTGTAAACTCTTACACCCATTTATCCAACGTGTGACTTGTGCGAAAATACGAGGGTATTGCTGATTATGCGAAAATACCTCAGTGTTTTTAACAATTACGTGGCAGTTTCATTGGAATATCGTTCCAACATCGTGGGATTGATCATCAGCGAGCTTATTGGGATGGGAATGGTTCTTACATTATGGATTGCGGTTTACAGAACAGAGCAAGAAATCGGAGGATATTCATTGTCACAAACAGTCTTGTATTACGTACTGGTTCCGTTTGTTGGTTTTGTTACAAGTGTCAAAATAGCAGAGGTCCTTGGTAGGGAGATAAAAGATGGTTTGCTCTCGGCTTATTTATTAAAACCGTATCGTCTCTGGGTTGTTTCTTTTATTCGTTCCAGCGCTGAAAAATTGTATACGTTATCGCTGCTTTCCCCTGTGTATCTAGTACTCCTCGTGGTTGTGCTGGGGGTGTTTCGGGAGGGATTGGTCACGTGGCATCTGTTTGTGCTGGGTATGGCTATAGCACTTGTAGCGTATGTATTACACTTTTTTCTTGATTTTGGAATTGCCGGACTGGCATTTTGGACTGACGATGTGTGGGCTTTTAGGCATTTCAAATTTATCATCTTAGGTATATTGGGAGGATTGAGCTTTCCGTTCGAATTTGTGCCCGATCATTGGCGTGTTGTGCTGGAATTATTCCCATTCCAATACTTTTACTATGTGCCGCTGAGCTATATGATGGGCAATCGCGAGCTAACTATGCTAGGGCATGATCTAGCTGCATTAACAATGTGGCTACTAATTCTGGTTGTACTAAGTAGTATTGTTTGGAGAAAAGGTATCCAAAAATACGGTGCGTATGGTGGCTAAAAAATATCTACGAATCTATCTTCAATATGTGCAGTTTGGGCTTATGACGACGATGATGTATCGTACAAGTTTTTTTGTAGAGGTCTTTGTCGAGATAGGGTACATGGTGTGGACGTTATTCTTCTTTCACGTCATTTATGCCAATGTTAATACCGTGGCCGGTTGGACATATCACGAGGTATTGTTTCTGGTTGGTCTGAACATCGTTGTCTTTCAGCTACTACTTGCGTTGTTTTATGTGTGGAGTCTGAGGATATTGCCAGAGCGTATTGCAAAGGGTGATATAGATATGGTGTTGGTCAAGCCATTGCATTCTCTTTTTAGTTTGACGTTTGCGCAGCCATATGTTGCCAGCCTTTTATCTGTAGTTCCAGGCTTTTTTCTGATGGGATATGCGCTTATTCAGATAGGCACACCGTTACAATTGTCAGCAGTTCTGGTGGCGAGCATCATTGTTGTGTGTGGGATGAGTATTGCATACTGTTGTTTGGTGATACTAAGTTCGCTTTCGTTCATATTTATCAACGCTCACTTCTTGCCTGAGGTTGCGGTAAATTTGCTTGGATTTGCCCAGAACCCGCATACTGTATATGCTTCCGGTCTGCTTCGATTAGCGTTTTTTATCATAATTCCGGTTGTCTTCATAGCGAGTATTCCGACAAGTGTGATATTGAAAGGAATCAACTGGTGGTATCTGGTGAGTGCTATTGGCCTGGCAGTTAGTTTTTGGATTGTCTTGATACGAGTGTGGCAGTCTATGATCAGCCGGTATTCGTCTGCGAGTAGCTAGAGGATGTTCTGGAGGCCCGGGGGGGAATCGAACCCCCGTATAAGAGTTTTGCAGACTCATGCCTTACCACTTGGCCACCGGGCCTTGTTGTTTTGATCTACACCAAGGCAGATGTATTATAACATTGCTCAGCCATCAACCGCTCAAAACACGAGAATAATGATAGATTTTTCCTTGAGGTAGGCTTCATCGCCGGTGTCTTCTTTTTGTTTGATAAACGCTTGTGTAGCTGAAAACTCATCATCATCTGAACGTATGGTTGTGATGAAGTCGTCACCATACACGTACGGCAAAAATCCATCGGTATAAAAGAAGGCCACCTGTCCGGGAAAAACCTGACTGGCACCATAGTGAAAGAAGTGTTCTGCTTCTGGTTCGCCAGTCATGACCCCAAACAGTATTGGTTCCTCTTCAAACGTGAGATCACGTTTATTTACGATATGTTTTCTCACAAACAGATGCTCTTCTTTGCTTCCGGGTTCAAATGCACCTGTGTTTGTCTTATGATCGAGGAGGTTGCGTAGTGGTTGTTGGTTCTGGGTAAAATCGACCTCCCTGTTGCCATACGGGTCAAAAACCATAACACCGCAATCGTTGAGTTGACCAAAGTAAAGTGTATTGCCATGATAATATCCAAACGCGCAGACAGTGGCGGCATATTGTTTGGTAATAAAGTCAACGGTTTGATTGGTCAATCCAAGACTGTTGTTGTATACGTGCACTGCTTGATTCGCCTGTGTGAAGGCCTGTCTAAGAGAAGGAATGCCATCAGGGTGATGCTGTATCGCTTCCAGCAGGGTCTGTCCGATAGTTCGTGCCGCAATATTGGACGCTTCGTAGGCTAGCGATGGATTCGGGTATGGATCCTGAAATAGCAGTGTAATACCATCACATACACAGAACACGTCTTGTTCTAACAGCACTACATCCTCGGGTTGTCGATGCGTCTGACTGGGGCGTAAGTTGTTCTGCGTAAAAGCGAACGAACGCATGCTCATATTGTATATGAATGGAGTACAATCCTTCTATGTCAATTATCTCAGTAGATCGTTTGAGCAAATTCTACCAGGTTCATAAGAAAAATCCTGGGCTTGGCGGATCAATTCGATCCCTGTTTGCGCGTACTTACGAAACAGTCAAGGCCGTGGATGATATTTCTTTTACGATAGAGGAAGGAGAATTGATCGGGTTCATCGGCCCTAATGGTGCAGGCAAAACCACAACACTCAAGGTGTTGTCAGGATTATTGTATCCAACAAGTGGTACTGTGTCTGTTATGGGATTCGTACCATGGGAACGCAAAAGTGAATTCCAAAAACAATTTTCCCTGGTAATGGGACAAAAGAATCAGTTATGGTGGGATCTGCCAGCTATTGAATCGTTCAATCTGAACAAAGAGATTTATGAGGTGTCTGACGAGCAGTTTCAGGCAATGCGCGATGATTTGGTAGCAATGCTTGAGATGGAAAATCATCTCACGGTACAAGTAAGAAAATTATCACTGGGGCAGCGTATGAAGGCTGAACTCATCGCAGCGCTTTTGCACCGGCCGCGTGTATTGTTTCTTGATGAGCCCACAATAGGGTTGGATGTGGTCATGCAACAAAAGATGAGAGAGTTTATCAAGGACTATAACAAAAAATACGGAGCTACGATCATTTTGACAAGCCATTACATGGGAGATATCAAAGAGTTATGTGAACGTGTGATTATGATCGATCAGGGCCACGTGGGGTTTGATGGGCCGCTGCAGCAAATAATCGAAAAATATGCCACACATAAACATCTGAAAGTTGTTTTTTCGTCTGATGAGGGGATTTCTCGAGAGAAGCTGGCAGAAATTGGTCACATCAAAACCATGGACCTGCCTCGCGTAGAATTGGAGGTGCCGCGTGCAGAAACCTCGCAACGTGCTGCACGACTATTGGCGGAGTTTCCTGTGGCAGACCTTACTATAGAAGATACGCCAATTGAGGAAATCGTACGGAGTGTGTTCAAAAATCACAATGAGTAGGGTTTGGACCGATTACCATGTGCATATTGTTTCATATCAAACCACTATGGTATGATCACGAAAATACACATGCTGGTGACGGGGGTATATGCCGCTCCTGAGGCGAGAAGGAATCGGAACGTCCGACGAACTTCTCCGGGTAAGCCCGAAATAGCAGGCTGAGTGAAAGAGAAGGTGGTACCGTCATAATGACCCTTGCGAGAGCAAGGGCTTTTTTGTTTTATAAATCGTATAAGGCGTATAGGTCATATACGATACAATGAGTATATATGCTTACTATCAGTCCATGGGATTTTGTACAAAAATATCTAGACTTTTTTGCACAACATGGGCACGCGGTTGTGCCCAACGTCAATTTGGTGCCCAAAGAAGACCCAACCACACTGTTTGTTAACTCCGGTGTGCAGCCGATAGAAAAATATTTGGCAGGTGAGCCACACCCGTTAGGTACGCGGTTGGCATCGATACAGCGATGTATTCGAACAAACGACTTGGAAGGACCAGCTCATGACAGCGTCGGAGATAGTTCTCATCATGTGTTGTTTCATATGTTGGGGAACTGGTCGTTAGGTGATTATTTCAAAAAAGAAGCACTCACATGGTCGTATGAGTTTTTGACCGAGGAGTTGGGTATTGATCCTGAGCGCCTGTGGGTAACCATATTTGAAGGAGACGATGATGCACCGTTTGACCAGGAGGCAAAAGATGTCTGGCTGTCGCTTGGCATCCCTGAAGAGCGAATTATTCCTCAGGGCAAAGAGGATAACTGGTGGGGACCAGCAGGGTTGACCGGGCCGTGCGGACCGGATAGTGAGATGTTTTTTGACCGTTTGCCCGAACGCGGAATCGATGGTGAAACTCCGGGGGAAGCGTTTAAGCATACAGAGCGTTTTGTCGAGATCTGGAACAATGTGTTTTCACAATACACCAAAGACGCGCAAGGCAACTTCACCGAGCTTGATCAGAAAAACGTTGACACCGGCATGGGTCTAGAACGCACGATCGCTACCCTGCAAGGGTACTCTGACAATTACCAGACTGAGTTGTTTTTGCCCATCATCGAGAAAATTGAAGAACTTTCGGGCAGTTCCTATCCACGTCAGACTCCGGGCGAATGGACACCGTTACCATTGACCGAGGAGGTGAGGGCGTTTCGTATCGTTGCCGAACATACACGCAGCAGCGTATTCATGGCCATGGATGGCATAACGCCTTCCAACAAAGAACAGGGGTATGTAATGCGGCGGGTGATCCGTCGGTTGGTGCAGTATGGCGAACAGCTTGGGTTTGATATGAATCATCCGTTTGTACCGGCGTTGGCAGAAACCGTGATCAACAACTATGGTGACGTATATCCTGAGATGCGCCAACAAGCGGATGATATTATCACGCTGTTACAGGAAGAAGAGCAGGCATTCAAACGTGTACTCACCAAGGGATTACGGATTGTTGATAAGGTTGCACAAACAGTGCGGGAAGAAGATGGCGTGCCGGTTGTTACGATTGATGGTAACCAACAAGGGTTAGGTGAGTTCGGCTTTTATATGTACGAGACATACGGTTTACCAACAAGCGCTACCGTGGCGCGTTTACGAAAAAACAACATTCTTACTTCAGACGAGCAAGTAGTGCAGGTTGAACAGGAAATTATAAACGCAAGTCAAACCCACAAAGAAAAATCGCGCACTGCTTCGGCCGGACGTTTTGCTGGAGGGTTGGCGGATCATTCTCAAGAAACTACACGCCTGCACACTGCAACGCACTTGCTACACAAAGCGTTGCGTGAGGTGCTTGGCGAGCATGTGCAACAAACCGGCAGTAATATTACCAAGGATCGATTACGGTTTGATTTTTCACATCCGGACAAATTGACTGATGAACAAGTGGCAATGGTGGAACAGATTGTCAATGCAAAAATAGAAGAGGATCTACCTGTTATCCAAAAAACCATGCCCAAAGATTCCGCATTGGCCAAAGGCGCTTTGGCGTTTTTTCAGGAAAAATATCCCGACACTGTATCTGTTTACGCAATTGGCGCAGACCCGGACAAGGACACTCCTTACAGTATGGAACTTTGTGGTGGCCCGCATGTCACGCATACGGGAGAATTGGGCGTTTTCAAAATAACCAAACAGGAAAGCATCGGCCGTGGCATGCGTCGCGTAAAGGCCGTATTAACCTAGATGCTTGTTATGAACGATCTTTGGGGGCAACACTAGCGACAGCTTTTGCTACAGCCTGCGCCACGGTTTTGTCCAAAGGGCTGGGTAGTATATGTTCTTTGGATGGATGCGGAATGGATGCTGCTATGGCGTGTGCTGCAGCAATTTTCATCTCTTCGGTGATAGCATGAGCCCGTGCATCAAAAGCACCTCGAAAAACTCCAGGGAATGCCAATACATTGTTGACTTGGTTAGGAAGGTCACTTCTACCAGTCGCTACTACTACTGCTCCAGCTGCATATGCCTCATCAGGCAGGATCTCGGGATCAGGGTTTGCGAGGGCGAATACGATGGGGTTGTCTGCCATAGTTTGTATCATAGATCCATTGACCAGGTTGCCTTTGCTTACGCCGATAAATACATCAGCGTGCTGCAAGAGATCCGCAATGCCACCGGATCGATTGGTAGCATTGGTATAGTGTAGCAGTGCTTGTTTTTCAGGGTTTAGATCGGTACGGTGGCGAGAGATGATGCCTCGACTATCTGCGAGGATAATGTCTTTGGCATTTTGAGAGGCAAGTATGTTGGCGATAGCGGTGCCGGCTGCACCAGCGCCATTGATCGCGATAACAACATCTGAAATCTTTTTTTGGACAATCGTGAGCGCATTAAGAAGTCCAGCCAAAACAACAATAGCAGTACCATGTTGATCGTCGTGCATGACCGGAATCGCAAGCTGTTCTTGTAATTTCTTTTCTATGTAAAAGCACCTCGGGGCACTAATATCTTCCAAGTTGATCCCGCCAAAACCTGGTGCCAATGCGGTGACAATGCGAATTATTTCGTCAGGATCTTGTGTGTCCAGAACAATAGGAAATGCATCAACGTCGGCAAATTCTTTGAAAAGCACAGCTTTACCTTCCATAACGGGTAGCGCAGCTTGCGGACCGATATTACCCAATCCCAAAACAGCGGAGCCGTCAGACACCACTGCTACCCAATTGCCTCGTGCAGTATATTCCCAAACAAGGTCTTTGTTATCCGCCACAACTTTGGATACTGCAGCGACACCTGGAGTATATGCCAAAGACAAATCCTGAATGGTGTTGATAGACGTCTTGGTGTGCAGGGCTATTTTTCCTTTGTGTAACTGGTGTGCGTGTAATGCTTCGCGGGCGAGCGTGTCAGCAGTGTGAGCCATGTGTATTACTGTACCATATGCTGCATGTTTCGTTACCTTTTCACACTGTATATTTTGCGGTACACTGATAACAATATTGTATTGTTGATATGGGTTTACTTTCACGTTTTTCCAAAAACCAAGAGCAGGACTTAGTACTGCTGGTGGATCTTGGCACACACTCGGTCAAGACATCTGCCATACAACTGCCGTCTGCACTGGAACAGGAGCCAAAAGTGGTAGGGAGTACTACGCAACCACTGGGACGCACGATGATGCGAGGGCGGCAAATCCACGATCTAGATGGTGTGCTTGAAGTCATTGCTCGCACAGTGGAACATGTCAGTATTAGTGCAGGTGGCCAGCCGGCTGATATTGTCCTTGGTATGTCTGCCAATAGTGTGCAGTACAGCGGCTTGACTATTCGTGTTCAGCGTCCCAAACCAGATGATCAAATCACGCAAAAAGAACTAGATACGCTACTCAAGCGCATTGAAGAAGAAACCACACAAACAGCGTGGGAGAAATTAGCACTTGGCAAAGAGCCCTGGACGCATCTTGGCGCTATTGTGACAGATTATAAACTCGATGATACACTGGTCACTACGCCAATAGATATGACGGGCACGGCTTTGGAGTGCACTGTACTGCATGGCTATTGGGACGATCAAGCTCAAAAAGTAGTGGACCTCATTGGAAATCAGTTGGGGTTGGAGATAACCATGGTGTGGGAGACTGCTGTGGCCAGGACACTTAAAATGCGGCAAGAACGAGAGTCGTTTGTTCTGGTTGATGTCGGAGGTCGGGCGATAGAATTGGTGTTGGTCAAGAATCGTCGGGTGGTCAAAAACAGTACCATTAATATGGGCAGTGATGATTGGACTGATTGGTTGACCAACGATTTGCAAGTGAGCTACGGCCAGGCGCAAAAGATCAAAGAATCTCTAGAAGACGGAACATTGGATCACGAGCGAGCCGCTCGTACCCGTGAGACACTGGAGGATGAAGTCGCCAACGTTATTATGTCACTCGTGCCGATTATGAAGAAATTGTCTGACAGCAAGTCATTGCCGCCTACGCTGTATTTTGCTGGTGAAGGCGCCAAATTGGAATTAATAAAATCAAAAGTGTTAACATTTCCTTGGAATAAAGAAGGGTTATTTCCCAGTTTTCCACATGTTGAACGCGTCCAGGAGTCGTTCCTGAACGAGTCGTTGTATTATGGCTACGATTTATTGTCCTAACGAAGACACACTATTTGATATTTTGCGCAAGATACGTGAAAGTGTCGATGCTGACATTACTCTTGAAATAGGCGAGGGGTCGGTGTTTTGGCAGAACGAGGCAAACGAAGAAGTGGTTAAAGAGTTGGCACAGCGTATCGGCAAAAAGTTGACACTCTCACCTACCGAGCAGAAGATGCCAGATACCACAGCACAGGTTGCAGCGCCTGTCGCACAAAAGACTCCAGTGCCAGTAGCCTCAAAGCCAGAAACTCCTGAAGCAAAATCCTCAGCAGTGCCGGTTAAGACCGCTGCACCCAAGCGATTCCCTGCATTACGAAAAATGTTTACATTCCCGCGAGTTCTGATTGTAATTTTGGTATTGATGCTGCTTGTTGGCGGTAGTACATTTGCGTTTGCCTTCTATTACTTGCCTCAGGCAGAGGTAACACTACTTGTTTCCAAAAAGACCCTTCAACGGGATGTGGAAGTATCACTGGTTCCAGAACAAACTCAAGCTGACACTAATTCTCGAAGTATCCCCGCTACCGTCAAGACTACGGAGGTAGAAGAGACCAAGACGTTTGATGCTACTGGCGCCAAAACAATTGGAGAAAAAGCCAAAGGTACTTTAACTATCTATAACTGGACAACAGCAACGGTTTCATTGCCGATTGGACAGATTTTCACGGTCAATGCCAACCAAGAAGGAGCTGGATTGACGTTTGTTTCTACCCAAGCAGTTGACGTGCCACCATTAGAAAGTTCCTCTGAGGATGAGAATCAGACACTCTATACCGCAGGGACCGCTACTATAGCGATTGAAGCGTCTGATGCAGGTACACTGTTTAATCTTCCGGGTGGTTTGGCATTTACGGTGCAGGGACGTTCATATGGTACCTCTCCGACCAATCCTGGTATGAGAGGGCTGAATGCGCAATCGTTCACCGGCGGGAGTACTCAGGAGATCACCGTGGTGTCGCAGGCTGATGTAGATCAAGCTATCACAAGTCTTAATGCGGAATTAGTAACCAAAGCGCGGGAACGATTACAGCAGCAGAATACCACTGGCGAGAAGCTGTTGGAAGACCATATCACGACCCAAACGCTACATAACAATGTAAACAGAGATATAGATGATGAGGCTAGAGACTTTACCGTAACGACCAAGGTGCGAGCGTCGGGGTTTGTGTACAGTCAGGAGGATTTGGAGGACATGTTACTCGCTCTTATGGAGCAAAACGTTCCCGAGGGATTTACCTTAGCTGAAGGGGAGCAAATCATCACTGTCAGTTTTTTGGACCAAACAGAGCAAGGAGTAGCTCGTGTGCGTGCGACGGTGGAAGCGTTACTCATTCCAGACATTGATATTGCTGCACTTGCACAACAACTGACGGGCAAGAAGCCACAAGAGGCCGAAGAAATAATCAAAAATATCGAACATGTAACCCAAGGCAGTGTACTCATCCGCCCCAAATTCCCTCAGTCGTTGCAACGGTTGCCTCATCGATCTGACAGGATTACCATCACCATCAAAGAAGAATGAACTTGGGACTATGAATATTTTGGCGCTTGATTATGGGATGAAACGAATAGGGGCGGCACTAAAAACGGGCAATGAGATTTTTGAACTCCCTGGGTTTACGTATCACAGTCACCACGAGTTGAAACAAAAAGTTGTAGAATGGTGTGAAACCTACGATGTGAGTGTCATCGTGATAGGTACACCGTCTTTTGGCTCAATGCCCCAGTATATTGAGCGATTTGTGCGTTGGCTTGAGAGCAAGCGGTATACTGTAGTGATACATGGCGAGGATTTGACCACGCAGCAGGCCAATAAAGAATTGGATGACCACGGGATACCTACTTTGATGCGAAAGAAAATGCTAGATAGTATCTCTGCCAGACTGATATTGCAGGATTATTTGGAAACATCTGGTCAATAATATGAAAAAATTTTTTATCCTCGGAATTATTGTCATAGCAATTTGTCTTACGGCAGCGGTAATATTGGGCCTGTGGTACGTTCAGGCGACAACAACGCCACTTGATCCCGATACGACACAAGAGATGACGTTTGTGGTTCAACCGGGTGCATCTTCACGTCAGATAGCACAACGGCTGGAAGAACAAGGAATCATCAAGTCTGCGTTCGCCTTTGGCCTGTATACACGGTTTAACCCCAAACTTGGTGCTGGTATACAGGCAGGGGAATTCGTCGTGAGTCCTCGCCTATCAATACAAGATTTGGTTGAATTATTCCAAACCGGTATCATAACCAAACGATTGACCTTTATCGAAGGTTGGCGCAGAGAACAAATGGCAGGGTATCTGGCGCAGGAGTTTGACCAACAGTTCGGGATAGAGTTTTTACGTCTTACCGAAGGCAAAGAGGGCCGACTGTTTCCTGATACCTATTACGTTGGTACAGATATAACACCAGACGAGTTGGTATCAGTCATGCTGCAGGCGTTTGATACTAAGCTGAACCAAGAGCGTCTCGACGCCATACAGGCGCAGGGGTTGACCCTTGAACAATTGTTGATTTTTGCCTCCATGGTAGAAAGGGAGGTAATAACCAGTTCAGATAGACAAATCGTCGCAGGTATTTTGCTCAAACGCTGGCAAAACGGCTGGCCATTAGAGGTTGATGCAACAGTACAGTATGTGATGGGAGATAACGCGTGTAACGATCTTGCTACGGACTGTGTTTGGTGGCCTCAAAGTATCACTGCGGCGGATTTGGCCATTGATTCTCCGTATAACACCAGAAGATACGGTGGATTACCCCCTACCCCAATAGCTAATCCTGGGATTGCGTCTATTGACGCTATGTTATACCCTGTTATGACGCAGTATTGGTTCTATTTGTCTGACAAAAATGGTACGACTCATTTTGCAGAAAATTTGGACCAACACAATCAAAATATCGCGAGATATTTGTGGTGATTCTTGATTTTTCCTGAGAAGGTATGGTACAGTCTGAACGCGCTATGGACGTTTGTGTTGGTTTGTGTGTGGAGGTAGGCAGTGTGAAGACGGTTTGTCCCCACCTCTTGACATATTATGATACTATCATTAGTACTTAAACACGATACCTCACATCCCTCAAAATAGGGGAAGGGGTGTTTTTTGCTGTTCTATATAATTCACTATGAACACTACGATTAATCGTATTAATTTAGGCCAGGCTTCCCACAAATCACCTATTTCGTTGCCCAATTTGGCCGGTCTGCAGCAGGAATCGTTTCAACGGTTTGTAGAGGAAGGTATCAAGGAGTGTCTTGACGAAATTACCCCTATTGTCGACTATACCGAACAGGCGTTTCGTCTTGAGATGTCTGACATTAAGTTGGAGAAAGCTACTATCTCTCCTCAGGAGGCTTTAGACAAGGGCATTTCATATGCCTTTTCTGTGTATGCCAAAGCCACCTTACACGACCTGCAAGAGGGTACCAAAGAAACCCAAACTGTATTCATCGGCGATATCCCGCAGATGACCGAACGCGGTACGTTTGTGGTAAACGGCAATGAACGCGTCGTGGTCAGCCAATTGACCCGGTCACCCGGGGTGTTTTTTGAGGCGACTTTTGATGCACGGATCGGAAAGAGAGTCTATACCGGAGCCATCCGACCAGAAAAAGGCGCATGGGTAGAATTTGAAATAGATCGCAATGGCGTCATGTGGGCCCGAATTAACCGGGGACGCAAAGTTTCCGCACTCTCATTCCTGAAAGCGTTTGATATTTCCAGCAAGGCAATTTCTGATGCTTTTCATGAGATAGACCAGGCATTAGGAGGAGAAGGAGCGCGTGAAATATTGAATTCTACGATTGAAGAATACGACCCACAAAACCAGAATGAGGCATTTCTTGATATTTATAGCAAGATGCGTCCTGGTGATCCGCGTATTTTGGATAATGCCCGCGGTTATTTTGAAGAAACATTCACCAATACTCGTCGTTTTGGTATGGGCAAGATTGGCCGTTACAAGCTCAACCGCCGCTTGGGGTTGGAGGGCAATGCTGATGGAGATACAGTGTTCCTCCAGAAAAGAGACTTGCTCGCTACAGTGAAAGAATTATCGCGACTGTATCTTACACAGGAGGCGGCAGACGATATTGACCATCTGGGCAATCGCCGCATTCGCTTAGTAGGCGAGATCATCCAGCAGAGTCTACATATCGGCATGAGCCGTCTCGAAAAATTGATTCGCGAGCGCTTATCTACGGGGCGTGTGCCAGGCAAACCACTCTCGCCTACAACACTGGTCAATGCTCGCGTTGTTATGGCCGCATTAAATGAATTTTTTGGTAGCAGCCAGCTTTCACAATTTTTGCAACAAACCAATCCTTTGGCTGAGTTAGAGCATTTGCGTACGGTTACAGCCACTGGTCCTGGTGGCTTGACGAGAGAACGGGCAGGCGCTCCAGTGCGTGACGTTAAACCTTCTCATTACGGGAAGGTCGACTCTATCATGACCCCAGAAGGACCTAATATTGGTCTTAACGTTCATTTTGCTTTATATTCACGTGTTAATGAGTACGGATTCTTGGAAGCAGCATACCGTAAGGTGGAACATCGAGGTTCGAATGCCTTTATCATCGACGAAATCGTATATATGGACGCGAGTGATGAAGAGAAGTTTCGTATTGGTGAAGGTACGATCCAAACTGATGCTAAAGGTAAAATCTTAGAAGAGCGTATCTCCGTGCGTTATGCTGGTACCTTTATTTCCGTAACGCCAGATATGGTTGATTATGTAGACGCACATCCATCGGTTATGGTCGGTACTTCAGCTGCCACAGTGCCTTTTATCGCTTCTGATGTGGGAGCACGAGCACTCATTGCATCCAACATGTCCAAGCAAGCAGTTCCGTTGGTTAATCCGGGAGCAAGCCGTGTAGGTACAGGTATTGAAAAGAATATCATCAAAGATAGTAAGCGCGGTGTCATTGCAGAGGCTGCCGGAGAGGTGCTTTATGTGGACGGTGCCAAAATCATTGTTAATACCGGTAGCGGAGTGCATACGTATGACCTGATTAAGTTTAGTCGCACCAATAGCAATACGTGTTTTAACCAAACTCCTCGTGTGAAAGTCGGAGATAAGGTCAAGAAAGGTGAAGTCTTGGTAGATGGTCCTTCGCATGTTGGTGGAGAATTGGCTTTGGGGCGTGACTTACTTGTGGCTTTTGTGCCATGGGATGGGTATTCGTATGATGACTCTGTGTTGCTTTCTGAGGAGGTTCTTAAGAAGGATCTCTTAACGTCGATACATATCAAAGAGTATGAGGTACAGGTGATGGATACCAAGCTTGGGCCAGAAGAAATCACCCGAGATATTCCCAACGTATCCGAAGATATTCTTAAGAATTTGGACGAGGATGGTTTGGTCATTATCGGTGCCGAGGTAGGTCCTGGAGATATTCTGGTTGGCAAGATTGCGCCAAAAGGGGTAACCGAACTGACACCAGAAGAACGATTGTTGCGGGCGGTGTTTGGAGAAAAATCTCGCGAGGTGCGAGACACTTCATTGCGGGTAGCGCACGGAGACAGCGGTAAAATTATTGGCATTCAGAAATTGTCCAAGAACAAGGGGGATAAACTCGGGCCCGGAGTTCTAGAGGTTATCAAGGTTAAGGTTGCCCATATGAGTAAGATTGAAGTGGGTGATAAAATTGCTGGTAAACATGCGTCCAAGGGTGTGATTGCTAGAATATTCCCGGAAGGGGATATGCCGTACATGGAGGATGGTACGCCGGTGCAGATTTGTTTGAACCCGATTTCGATCCTGCAACGTATGAATATGGGACAGGTTCTTGAGGCGCATCTTGGTTGGGCTGCCAAACATCTTGATGAGTATTACGCAGTGCCGGCATTTGATCGTGTGGCACTGGATGTTTTGCAGGATTTACTTAAGAAAGCAGGCCTTGATACATCTGGCAAGGTTACCTTGTATGACGGACGCACGGGCGAACCTCTAGAAAATGCCGTGGCAGTAGGATATGCGCAGATCATGAAGTTGCACCACCTAGTTAAAGACAAGATGCACGCACGTTCTACTGGACCGTACAGTCTGGTTACCCAGCAGCCATTGGGCGGCAAATCCCAGATGGGTGGGCAACGATTGGGAGAAATGGAAGTGTGGGCTCTTGAAGCACATGGCGCGGCCTATGCTTTACAGGAGATGTTGACACTGAAATCAGACGATGTCCGAGGACGTTCCAAAGCATTTGAATCAATTATCAAGGGCTTGCCAGTGCCAGAGGCACGATTGCCAGAGGCGTTCAAACTCTTAGTCAAAGAATTGAATGCTCTGGGACTGGAAGTAGAGGCAGTACGCGAAGAGAATGGTCGGATTGAAGTAATCGATACTTCAGACGATGATGATTTATGAGAAATCAAAGTGAATTCGACGCCCTAAAATTAAGCCTAGCTTCACCAGAGGACATCAATGCATGGTCTCATGGAGAAGTTTTGGAACCGGAGACGATCAATTATCGTACGCTCAAACCCGAAAAAGACGGGTTGTTCTCCGAAAGTATCTTTGGGCCTACCAAAGACTACGAATGCTATTGCGGGAAATATAAGCGTATTCGGTATAAAGGTGTGGTGTGCGATAAATGTGGGGTAGAAGTGACACTCGCGCGCGTACGACGTGAACGCATGGGCCATATAGGGCTAGCTTCCCCAGTGGTACATACGTGGTTCTTCCGACGTTCCCCAAATATTTTGTCATTGATTTTGGATATTGCTCCAAAGAGTTTGGAGCGGGTTATTTATTTTGTCGATTACTTGGTTACTGAGCTTGACGACCAAAAGCGAGAAGAGGTACTGGCGGGACTGGAGGAACGTTTGGAGTTGCGTAAGAAAGAAATCGAAGAAGGGACCAATGCTCGTATCGCAGAGATCACCCAAAAGCGAGACCAAAAAGTTGAGGGAATCAAAGGAAAAGGCAAAGGTAGTATATCAGAATCAGATGAACTGAAGATTCAGGATATAGAGAATAATGCTCGCCGGGAAATACTGGTTGTCCGCCAAGAAATGGTGGCGCAGTTGGATGAGCTGAACAGCTCCTCTGGAGAGATCCAAAAACTCATCAAAGGTATTTCTCGACATACGGTTGTGTCTGAGGTTGACCTGGCACAGCTCGAGTTTTGGGGAATCTACGACATGGAAGTTACTGGTACTGACGTGATGGTTGGCGGTTTTATGAGATTGGAGATGGGGGCTGAGGCCTTACTGAAAGTGTTGCAACAGATGGATTTGGAAGAAGAGATTAAGGGTTTGGAAAAAGATGCCGAGTCGCATTCCAAGGTTCGTCGGCAAAAGACTCTTCGCCGTGTCCGCATTCTGAAAGGGTTATTCGAGTCAAAAACAAGACCTGAGTGGATTATCCTTACGACACTTCCAGTTATTCCGCCAGAGTTGCGGCCTATGGTTCAGCTTCCCGGTGGTAGATTTGCGACATCCGATCTCAACGATCTGTATCGTCGAGTAATTAATCGAAATAACCGGCTCAAAGAGCTCATCCACCTTGGTGCCCCCGAAATTATTCTGCAAAACGAAAAGAGAATGTTACAGGAAGCAATAGATGCGCTCATTGAAGGCAGCAGAACCAAAAACGTTAGACTACGCAAAAAGTATCGAAGTTTATCAGACATGTTGAGCGGCAAACAAGGGCGGTTCCGCCAAAACCTGCTTGGGAAACGCGTAGATTATTCTGGAAGAAGTGTGATTGTTGTTGGTCCTAGCCTGACCCTGGATCAGGTAGGTTTACCCAAGGAAATGGCATTGGAACTGTTCAAGCCGTTTGTATTACGCGAATTAATTCTGCGCGGGTATGCACCTAACCTGAAAAGTGCCAAAAACGTCTTGGAAGATCGTGGGGATGAAGTATGGGATATTTTGGAAGAAGTCACTAAAGAACATCCGGTGTTGCTAAATCGCGCACCAACGTTGCACAGGCAAAATATTCAGGCGTTTTTCCCGGTATTGATCGAAGGACGCGCTATCCAGATGCATCCAGCAGTCATGGCAGCGTTTGCTGGAGACTTTGATGGAGATCAAATGGCCGTGCATGTGCCACTTTCACAAAAAGCTATTGATGAGGCACGAAATCGTATGATGGTGCGCCAAAACCTTCTCAAACTCGCCGATTCTGCGCCTATTGTTGACATGAAGATCGAATTCACATTGGGGCTGTACTATTTAACTGCCTTTCTTCCCGACCGCAAAGGTGAAGGACACACATTCTACCGCGCCGAAGATGCAATTGCCGCATTACAAAGAGGATTAATTGACTATCAAGCTCCACTTTATGTGCATATTAATGGCGAAAAAATAGAAACATCTGTTGGCCGCATTTTGTTCAATGAGATTTTGCCAGAGGAATTGCGTTTCCTTAATGAAACTATTGATCGTTCGGCGATGCGTAAACTAATTTCCCTGTGTTTGGAACAAGTTGGTGAAGACGCGACCGTACGGCTTATTGACAATCTCAAGGATTTGGGTAAACAACACTCCACCTGGCCAGGTATTTCTATCTCAGTGTTTGACTTTCAAGTGCCGGAAGAAAAAGAAGAACTGATTCAGGAAGCATACAAGAGGCTTGAGGAAGTTGACAAAAATTATCAACGTGGGTTAACCACAGAACGTGAGCGCTATCGTCAGACCATTGGTATTTGGGAAGAGATCCAAGGGAAAATTACTGATATTGCTGTCGAACGGATGGATCCATACAGCCCGGTTGCTATTATTATCAAATCAAAAGGTTCCAAAGCCAACCCAGATACCCTCCGACAAGTGGAAGCCATGCGTGGAATGATGACTGATTCAGCCGGACGTATTCTTGAAACCCCCATTAAGTCTAGTGTGATAGAAGGATCGTCTTCGTTTGAAGGGTTCCTCGGTGCAATCGGCGGAAGAAAAGGTTTGATTGATACCGCACTCTTGACTGCTAGCGCGGGGTATCTCACGCGACGGTTGGTAGATGTGGCACATGACATGCTGATTACAACTGAAGACTGTGGCACCAAGCAGCATATTGTAGTCAAAGAGGCAAAAGATGTGGATGACTGGCCACTGTTTGAGCGGATTATGGGTCGAGTCGCCGCAGAAACCATAAAACATCCGGAGACTGCAGAAGTGTTGGTAAAAAAGAATACGCTCATCGACCGTTCCACGGCCCGAGCTATTCTTGACGCCGGCGTGGGAGAGATCCCTGTATTCAGTTTGCTCACGTGTGAAAGTACCGTAGGTGTCTGTGCCAAATGCTACGGTTCAGATCCAGGTACACAACGTATGGTTGAAATGGGAACGGCAGTAGGTATTGTTGCTGCACAATCCATTGGTGAACCAGGGACACAGTTAACACTCAGAACATTCCATGTATCTGGTGCTGCGCAAAAGGGCGAAATCATTACGCAAGGGCTGCCACGGGCGGAGGAGTTGCTGGAAACAAGGACACCCAAGCAACTGGGTATTCTGTCTGATCTTTCAGGAAAAGTATCGGTGCAAGAAGGCGACGATGGATATGTAGTAACGGTCGCAGCGACCGAAAAAATCGATGGTAAAGAAGTAAAAGAAGAACGGGAATACCATGTACCATCAACCATGGAATTAGCGGTAGAGGACGGTCAATTTGTCGAGGCGGGAGAGCGCATCTCCTCAGGTAATCTTGATCTTGATGAAGTACTGGAGCTCAAGGGCCTTCTTGCAGCTCAAATGTATTTACTCAAAGAGGTACAACGAGTGTACAAAAACCAAGGCGTAGTGATCCATGACAAGCATATCGAACTGATTATTCGTAAGATGAGTGCACGCGTACGTATCACCGAGCCAGGTTCTAGTGCCTATATGTCGGGCGAGTTTGTCAGCATTATAGATGTGAACGAAGAAAATGAGAAGATCAAAGCAGCAGGTGGCAAACCAATACAATTCAAACGAACCTTACTAGGTATCTCTCGTGCGTCCTTACTCACTGATTCCTGGTTGTCTGCGGCATCATTTGTTCAAACGACCAATGTACTTGCTCAGACGGCCATCAATATGCGACCGCAATTTGACCGGCTTCTGGGTCTCAAAGAAAACGTCATCATCGGGCGACTTATCCCGACCAAAGACTCCATACTCGAAGAGCAGGAACTGGAGGCGGCAATGGAAGCAGAGGAACAAAGCGAGCATAATGAGCCAGCAACGTCAAACTAGCTGTTGAAACCTCGGCCTGTATCGTTTATCATTCAAAGCCGAACAAGCTTCATAGAAGATTATGCCTACAATAAACCAATTAGTTCGTCGTGGACGAACGCAAAAACTGAAGAAGATCAAATCTACTGCGTTACGAGGAACGTGGAATTCCTTGCAACGACAGGTGGTACCTACCCGTAACCCTTTTAGGCGAGGTGTTTGTATTGCAGTAAAGACGATGACTCCCAAAAAGCCAAACTCCGCGTTGCGCAAAGTCGCTCGTGTACGGTTGAGCAACCGAAAAGAAATTACTGCATATATCCAAGGTGAGGGACACAATCTGCAAGAGCACAGTGTTGTCCTTGTGCGAGGAGGTCGTGTCAAAGACCTTCCCGGCGTGAAATATCACATTGTCCGTGGTGCGTTGGATAGCGCCGGAGTGGAAAAGCGTACTACTAGCCGCAGTAAGTATGGAAGTAAGCGGCCCAAGAAATAATTATGAGAACAGCAAAATTTAAACGACAAGCAATAAAAGCAGACGCCAAATATAATTCAGAGCAGCTGTATAAGTTTATCAACCATGTTATGCTCGATGGCAAGAAGGCGTTGGCAGAACGACTCGTATACACCGCATTGGATCAGGCGGCGGAGAGAGTAGGAGGCGAACCATTGAACGTGTTTGAACAAGCTCTGCGCAATGTGGCCCCCACCATAGAAGTACGTGCCCGACGCGTTGGTGGCGCTACGTATCAGATCCCTGTACCAGTCCGAATTGAGCGAAAAGAGATGTTAGCCATGCGTTGGATTATCGCAGCCGCACGCACTCGTAAAGGTACAGATATGGCAAGTTTGCTGGCGGATGAGATTGTAGCTGCGTATAACGAAGAAGGAGAAGCTATGAAAACAAAGCAAAACGTTCATAAGATGGCCGAAGCCAATCGCGCATTTGCTCATTTCAAATGGTAAACGAAACAAAACACTACCCAATTGAAAAGATCCGCAATATCGGTATTATTGCCCATATTGACGCTGGCAAGACAACGACCACGGAACGTGTGCTGTACTACACTGGTCGGACGTACAAAATTGGAGAAGTGCACGAAGGTGAAGCGACAATGGACTGGATGGAGCAAGAGCGAGAACGGGGGATCACGATTCAGTCGGCTGCTACAACTGCTTTTTGGTTGGATCATCGCGTCAATATTATCGACACACCTGGCCACTTGGATTTTACCGCCGAAGTCGAACGTTCTTTGCGTGTCTTAGACGGGGCGGTTATGGTGTTTGACGCTGAGGAGGGTGTGCAGTCCCAGACTGAAACCGTCTCTCGCCAAGCTGATAAATACAACGTTTCCCGCATTTTGTTTGTGAATAAAATGGATAAATTGGGTGCTGATTATTTTAGAACCTTGGAAGAAATCCGAGAACGGCTGGGAGTTCCGGCTGTAGCATACAACATCCCCATCGGGGCAGAATCAGCATTTGTCGGTCTCGTCGATCTGTTAACCCGCAAAGCAATTATTTGGGAAGACGAGGCCTTGGGGGCAACATTTAGAGAGGAAGATGTTCCTGCTGATATGCAAGAGCAGGTTGAAGCATTGCGTGAAGCGCTGGTCGAAAAGATCGCGGAGCAGGACGATGCCTTGCTGGAAAAATATCTAGGAGGAGAAGAACCTTCTCTTGAGGAGCTACGGGCAGGTTTGCGAAAAGGTGTCATTAACAATGCTATTGTGCCAGTCTTGTGTGGATCTTCACTCAAAAATAAAGGCGTGCAGCCCATGTTGGACGCAGTTGTCTGGTATTTGCCTTCTCCAGCGGATGTGCCCGCTGTAAGAGGTACCAATATTGTGACTGGTGAAGAAGTTGAGTTACTTCCGGAGGAAAATGAGCCATTTTGTGCACTCGTCTTCAAAGTTCAAACTGATCCATATGTTGGACGGCTGGCCTATTTCCGTGTGTATTCTGGTAAAGCTACTACTGGCGATACCATTATGAATGTTAACAAGAACGATAAACAGCGATTGGGACGTATTGTACTCATGCACGCCAACCAGCGTGAGGAGGTAAAGGACGTTTCCGCAGGGGAGATTGTTGCTGCAGTTGGGCTGAAAGATGCTGCAACAGGAAATACAATTAGTGCTGCGGATATGCCTGTAGCGTTGGGTGAGATTACTTTTCCTGAACCGGTTATCTCATTGTCTATTGAGCCAAGGGCAAAAGCTGATCGTGACAAACTCGGTGAAGCACTCCGCAAACTACAAGAAGAAGACCCAACCTTTGTTCTGAAAACCGACGAGGAGACGGGCCAGGTCCTCATCTCGGGTATGGGCGAATTACACTTGGAGATTATGGTAGATCGTTTGAAGCGAGAGTTTGGTGTCGATGTCAATGTCGGTCGTCCACAGGTAGCATACCGCGAAACCATCGCAGCTACCATCGACAAGCATGAAGGTAAATACATCAAACAGTCTGGTGGACGTGGACAGTATGGGCATGTTGTCATTAAGATAGAGCCTTTGGAACGCGGAAGTGGCAGAGAGTTTGTAAATGCTATCAAGGGAGGTGCGATTCCCAACGAATTTATACCGCCTGTAGAGAAAGGTGTAAATGAGGCGTTTGACAACGGTGTTTTGGCTGGCTATCCGCTGACTGATATCAAAGTAACGTTGTTCGATGGGTCGTATCATGATGTTGACTCTTCTGAAATTGCCTTTAAAATCGCCGGTTCCATGGCGGTACGAGAAGCAGCACGTGCTGCCAAGCCAGTCCTGTTGGAGCCAATTATGAACTTAGAAGTCGTTACCCCTGAGGAGTTTATGGGAGATGTAATTGGGGATCTGGGTAGCAAGCGAGGTCAGGTCGAACAAAGCACCCCGCGAGGCAATGCGCAGATTATAGATGCAAAGGTTCCTTTGGCAGAAATGTTTGGATATGCAACATCTCTACGAAGTATGACGCAGGGCCGTGCCAGCTTTAGTATGACGCCGTCCCATTATCAAGAAGTGCCGGCTAATATCGCCGAAAAAGTAATTTCAGGCGTTACAGATAGTAAAACGAATGAATCATAGTATAATCCTGTTGGTAGTATCTAAAAAATAGTATTTTTAGTATATCTTGGAAAGGTGGTGAAAATATGTCAAAAGAAGTCTTTTCTCGTGAAAAACCGCACGTCAATATTGGAACAATCGGACACGTTGACCACGGTAAAACAACCTTAACCGCGGCTATTACAAAAGTGTTAGCGGATGAAGGGCTTTCGGAGTTTGTTCCGTTTGAGAACATTGACAAAGCTCCTGAAGAGCGTGAACGTGGTATTACCATCAATATTACTCACGTCGAATACACCACAGAGAGTCGTCACTATGCACACGTTGACGCTCCTGGTCACGAAGACTACATCAAGAACATGATCACCGGTGCAGCACAAATGGATGGTGCTATCTTGGTAGTTTCTGCGGCTGATGGTCCAATGCCTCAGACTCGTGAACACATTCTACTGGCACGACAGGTAAATGTACCAAAGATCGTTGTCTTTATGAACAAAATGGATATGGTTGATGATGTTGAGTTAGCGGATCTCGTAGAAGTCGAAGTCCGCGAACTCTTGAGTAAGTATGAGTATCCAGGTGATGATGTCCCAATCATTCGCGGGTCAGCCTTGAAGGCCATTGAAGGGGATGCTGATGCTATACAAAGCATCAAAGACCTCATGAAAGCTGTGGATGAATATATTGACATTCCTGTTCGGGAGGTTGATAAACCATTCCTCATGCCTGTTGAGGACGTTTTCTCTATCGCTGGCCGAGGAACAGTTGCCACTGGTCGTATTGATACCGGCGTTGTCAAGGTCGGAGAAGAAATCGAAATCGTTGGTATTGTTGATGAGATCAAGAAAACAGTAGTTACCGGTGTTGAGATGTTCCGAAAGACTCTTGATGAAGGACAAGCAGGAGATAATGTTGGTATTTTGCTCCGGGGCGTGGAAACAAAAGATATCCAGCGCGGTCAAGTATTGGCAGCTCCTGGTTCGATCAAGCCTCATACTGAGTTTGAGGCTGAAGTATATATCCTGAAGCAAGAAGAAGGAGGACGACACACACCATTTTTTGGTGGATATCGCCCGCAATTCTACCTGCGTACTACCGATGTAACCGGAGAGGTGACACTCGCCGAGGGTACTGAGATGGTAATGCCAGGAGATAACGTGACCTTCAAAGTGAAACTAATTCAGCCAGTAGCTATGGACGAAGGTCTTCGCTTCGCCATTCGAGAAGGAGGTCACACCGTTGGCGCAGGAGTAGTAACCAAGGTTGTCAGTTAATTCGTTGCTGACTTTGGGACTCCCGCATCCTTGCGTGGAGTTGTTGAAAGTTTTCATATCTAACAACTCCACCAAAGGGTACGAAAACACCACACATACGGCTAAAATTTGACACGTGTGGTAATATTCTTAACAGTCAAATAAAGGTTAAGTTTGGGTACTTGATCTTGTTGTCTATATGCCAAAAGGACGTATTAGAGTACGTTTAAAGAGTTTTGATTACAAAGTATTGGATCAGGCGGCTATGGAGATTGTGGAAACAGCACTACGAACAGGCGCCCAGGTTGTTGGTCCAATCCCACTTCCCACTAAGCGGGAATTATTTACTGTGCTCAAGGGTCCGCATATAGACAAACGTAGCCAAGAGAGTTTTGAACGCCTCACGCATAAGCGTATTGTAGATATTCATGAACCAACTGCTCAGACCTTAGACCAGCTTTCCAATTTGGACCTTCCTGCTGGTGTTTCTGTGGAGATCAAAATGTAATATCCCTTCCGTATAATTTAGCCGTTGTTATCTTATCCGATGTTGGTATATATTTCTATATATCGGAAAGGGGGTGAGATAGTAATGAACAGATATACGAGCTATATCCTAGGCGGGTTAATTACATTGGTGTTATGTGTACCGTATGCTGTGCATGCACAATCAGTCACGTTGTTTGAAGACGATTTTGAAGATGCCACGCTTGATGCGTGGGTCGTACAACCGGAAGGAACCTGGACAAACAGCGTTTCCAATGCCCATTCTGGTACACGCAAAGCGCGAGTTGCTGGCAATACCGAAGGTGCGATCATGCAAAGGAATGTATCTACTGTTGGGCACACGGATGTGGTTGTAACATTTTGGCATGATACCAATGCTGGATGGGATGCCCAGGATCTTTTGGAGATGCAGTGGTCGGTCGACGGTAGTACCTGGCATACTGGTGCAGTCATAGATGGTGATGATCGTACTCCGGTCGAGGAAGGTGGCGAGGAGTGGATTGAGCATGTAGTTTTGCCGGGTGCGCTTGCTGATAATCAGCCGGCGTTTGGTATCAGATTTGTGGCAACCATTACCGGCACGGGCGACATTGTGTATGTGGATGATGTACGTGTTAGCGGCACTGCTTCTGGCGGGGGTGGGCAGCCAACTCCGACACCCACGCCAACTACGGTTGTAACGCCATCGCCTACACCGACAACGGTTGTGACACCAACGCCAACGCAACAGCCACAACCGACGCCGACACCAACACCGCAGCCGACACCAACAGTGGTTGTTACTCCGATCCCAAGTCCTCCTGATAGCGGAGGAGGGGTAATGGGATTGATTGGTCTATTAGTCGCGGTGGTGCGGCAGGTATTCACATTACTGCGGCTGTTAATGGTGTCGTTGTTCTTTTAGTCAGAGTTGTAGAATGATTTTGTGCTATGAAAACGGTTCGATTGTATGTCGAACCGTTTTCTTTTGGGGAATCTTTTTGATAGTATTGCAGGCATGATCAGTTTTTCGCATGTACACAAGGAAATACCCAGCGGACTGTTGTTGGAAGACATCACCTTTGTCTTGGGAAACAAAGAAAAGGTTGGCCTGATCGGCCAAAATGGCTGCGGCAAAACAACTTTATTTCGCCTCATAACCGGCGAAGAGCCATATGATCGTGGGTACGTTACCATTCAAGATGAAACCATAGCGTATCTGCCACAACTCTTTGAATTTCCTTCGGGTATTGAAGTTCGTGAATACGGCAGGCAGATAGCAGCATCACTAAACGCCGATTATTATCTGTTTGAAAAAAATGTATCACGGTTTGACTTTGATGATGTCAATCTCGACACTGATGTTGGCAAGCTGAGTAGCGGTCAGAAGATGAAGGTCAAAATCGCAGAATTGCTTTTGCAGCAACCAACTATCCTCATCATGGACGAGCCAACCAATCACCTGGACATCGACGGAATCTTGTGGATGGAACAATTCATCAAAGAGTTTGATGGCATTGTTTTCATGGTGTCGCACGATCGGTCGTTTTTGGATAATACCGTAACACGCATTTTTGAAATTGATGAAAAAAAGTTACACGTTTTTGTCGGAGGGTACACGGATTACGTGATGCAAAAAGAGCATTGGGTAGAAGAGCGACGCAAAGAGTACAAACGTCAAGAGAAAAAACGAGGACAACTGGAGAGGTTGATAGAAAACTCTCGAAGAATCAAGGACGGCAAAGCACGAGGTAGGGCTGTCAGATCAGCAAAAAAGCGCATGGAGCGTGAGGTGCTGCGTTCGGAGGTCAGCCAATACCGAAGAGATACGGTTACGGATGTGGATTTTCGTGGTATGTCCCATACGGGAAAACTCATGCTTAGGTTACAAAACATCTCACAGGCCTATGACACACATAAGGTACTTGATACGGTTAGTTTTGAAATGCGCGGCAAAGAGCGACTATGGCTATTTGGCCCTAACGGCGTAGGTAAATCAACGCTCCTAAACATTATTACCGGAACATCTGCGCCTTCTTCTGGGACGGTAGAGATAGGCCAATCGGTTCGTTGGGGATATTTTCGGCAGAATCAGGAGCATCTGCCGTTTGATGCGACCGTAAAGGAGTTTTTTGTCAAACATACCACGGTAACCGAAAACCGCCTCCCGGGTGTGCTCAAAAAATACCTGTTCCCTGTTGATTATTTTTCTCGAAGGATTGGTTCGTTGAGTCCAGGAGAGCGTGCGCGGCTAGCATTTGCAGTGTTCGCACAGCAAGAACTTGACTTGTTATTTTTGGACGAACCGACCAATCACCTTGATATCTGGACTAAGCAAGCTATAGAAACATCGCTCCAAAACTACCAAGGTGCTCTGCTTTTGGTATCACACGATCGCTATTTTGTAGAGCAGGTGGGAGTGGACAGAGTCGTCACTATAACGGACGGGAAATTGATGCAACTGACTGATTAAGTTACACTAGAATTAATATTATGCCGATATTACAGCCTCAGGATATTGTTCATAGTTTGACAACTAAAGGTCGGTTTTGGATAGTGTTCACTGGCGACTCGATAACCAGCTGTGAGTGGGTACATCCTAATTGGAGGGAGATTGTTGAGTATGTTTTAAAACAGGAGTGTCAAAAGGGGAAGGATTGGAAAACACCAAGTTGGGGTATACGGTGTTTTAACTTTGCGTACGATGGGGCAACCACAGCGGATATTCGGGCAAAGCTGCCTGATGTTTTGCACATACAGGCGGATTTGACCATTGCAATGATTGGGGCAAATGACTCTATATTGAGCATTTCCGTTGATGAGCATATCGAAAACATCAGACACATAAAAGATACAGTAGAACGTTCGGGATCCTTGTTTGTTTATTCTACCGATAATTGCCCGTGGGATGAAACCGCAGCGCAACAGTATGCACCATATGTTGACGTTGCCGAAGACATTAATTTTCTTGACGATCAGCATATAAACCTGTTCGAACTATCACAAAGCTTTCCACACGAGCGGATATATACATTTGCTTCCGAAGAGATTCTTGAAGCGGGTATCAAAAAAGGAGATTTGGACTTTTGGCATCCTAATCAGTTAGGAAATGCCTATATTGCTCGAGTTATTTTGGATAACGTTTTTTCCATCACATTCGATCCTGAAAAATATATCAAAACAACCCTCGCGGGAGAAAAATATCCGCTCTACTGATTCCCTTGCTAATTGAGAGACTGTCTGCTACAATTGCGTCCAGCTAATGATTGTGTCACAGGTAATTAACCTAACACATTAATGTTGCAGGGCCTTATTTGCACGCAACCTCTGATGTAACATCAAGGGAACGCGGGGTAAGTGCCCCGTGTTTTGCTTTATATGGAAGGAAAAAAGATTCGTGGCCTGAAGAAAAAAATGACACAAGTGTTTGCGGCAGACGGAACAGTGGTTCCGGTGACTACCGTATTAGTTGATGCAGACACTGCGTGGGATGAGTTAGCGACCGGTTCACCAGTGACAGTAACCGGCACGTCAAAAGGAAAGGGATTTGCCGGTGCGGTCAAGCGGTATAGTTTTGCTGGGGGTCCCAAAACTCGAGGCCAGAGTGATCGCCACCGAGCGGTTGGATCGATCGGAGCTGGCACATTTCCAGGAAAAGTATGGAAAGGAAAGAAAATGCCCGGACGCATGGGGCATGAGAAGGTGACAGTGAAAGGTCTGCGTATTGTACACATAGCGCCAGAAGACCGTCTGATCTACGTCAGCGGAGCTATACCAGGAGGACCAAATAGCGAAGTTATATTACAGGTAGCTGTTTTCCAAAAGGAAGCTGCGCAAGAATAATATGCCAAAGATTGCAGTTGTAGATACACAAGGTAACCACGTAAAGGAAATAGATCTCAACCCAACACTGTTTGAGGCCACGGTCAATACAGATTTGATGGCGCAGGCAATTCGGGTCCGATTGCATAATGCGTGGCTCGGTACGCGCAAGACCAAAGGAAGAGGGGAAGTCCGCGGTGGTGGTCGCAAGCCTTGGCGTCAGAAAGGTACTGGACGCGCACGTCATGGCAGTAGTCGTTCGCCTATTTGGGTTGGTGGAGGTCATGTACATGCTCTCTTGCCGGTGCAAAAAGCATTGGCCCTGCCGCAAAAGATGCGCCGTCGAGCACTGTTTTCGTCTCTTACCAGCAAGTTGCAGCAGGACGGTATCAGGGTGCTGTCGGATTTTACATTGGATCAGCCCAAAGCCAAAGCGGCCGTTGAGGTACTTAATCGTTTGGGTGGCGAAAAAAAGATTCTCCTCGTTACATCTGACAAGAACAAGACATTGGAAACCGCTTTGAAAAACGTTCCTAATGTAAACGTCATAGAAGCTCGCCTGCTGCATCCGTACAATATTTTTAGTTGTGACATCGTTATTTTGACCGAGGATAGTTTGTCGGTACTGGAAAATACCTTCGTGTCCAAGGAGTAAGTATATGAATATACAACACATTATAAAAAAGCCTTTAATAACGGAGAAATCATTACAGCGAGTTGGGCAGAATCAGTACTCGTTTGAAGTACACAAAGACGCCAACAAAGTGCAAGTAGCCGAGGCTGTGGCGCAATTGTTTGATGTAAATGTATTTAAGGTGAAGATGATGATTCGGAAAGGTCAGCAAAAGCGATTGTTGCGGTCCCGCAAGACTACGATTACCGCAATGCGAAAAATTGCGATTGTGACGATAGATCCCAAACAATCAATAGGACTGTTTTCCGAATTCGATGCATCAAAAGTTGAGGCACCGCAAGAGGAATCTACCAAGGAGCAAACAAAGCAGCCAAAGACCAAAAGCAAAAAAACTAAAGCCCAGGCAAATGCCGCTAAGGAGGAATAATTATGCAAAGTAATAATGTAAAAATCAAAACATTTAAGCCCACCTCTGCTGGAGTACGGCACAAGACTGTGTTGACGACAAAGGACTTGTTAACCAAAAAACGTCCGGAAAAGAGCTTAACCCAGCCACTACGCAAAAAAGCGGGAAGAAGTCGTGGTAAAATCACTGTACGTCATCGTGGTGGTGGACACAAACGACAGTATCGATTAGTCGACTTTAAGCGTAGCAAGAGGGATGTGTGGGCAAAGGTAGTCGCAATAGAATATGACCCCAACCGTTCTGCACATCTTGCTCTTTTGGAGTATGAGGATGGCGAACGTGGCTATATATTGCATCCGAATGGTCTCAGTATTGGAGATAAAGTAATTGCCGCTGAGAAAGTACCAGTAAACCCGGGTAACGCTGCTCCTCTTAAGAAATTACCAGTTGGTACCGTTGTGCATAATATCGAACTGACACCTGGCAAAGGCGGCCAAATTGTGCGCTCTGCGGGCCTTGGAGCTACGTTGATGGCCAGAGATCGAGGTTTTATACAGCTAAAGATGGCGTCTGGTGAAATACGTTTGGTTTCTGAAAATTGCTGGGCTACGGTTGGGACTGTAGGTAACCCTGGACACAATGTCATAAAATTGGGCAAAGCTGGACGAAAGCGCCATTTGGGTATTCGACCTACGGTTCGAGGAACGGCCATGCCTGCAGGTGTACACCCGCATGGAGGAGGAGAAGGCCGTACAGGGACGGGTCGTCCAGCAAAGACAGTGTATGGAAAACCAGCGTATGGTAAGAAAACAAGAAAGCCAAAAAGGCAGTCTAATCGTCTTATTCTTCAGGATCGACGGAAGAAACGACGGTAACAACTATGGCACGAAGCACTAAGAAAGGTCCATACGTGGACGAAAAATTACTACAAAAAATAGAACGGATGAATGACACTGGCAAAAAAGAGGTCATCAAGACGTGGGCACGGGGAAGCTCGATTAGTCCTGCTATGGTGGGGCATACGTTGGCAATACACTATGGTAATGGTTTCAAGGAAGTATACATCCACGAGAGTATGGTTGGACACAAGTTGGGAGAATTTGCCAAGACCCGCAAGTTTCTTGCGCATAGTAAGAAAGGAGTACAAAAACCTACTGGTTCTGATGAGTAAACCAGTACATTGAATATATGGAAATTATCGCTGTAGCACGAAATATACAACAGTCGCCAAAGAAAATCCGCGCTGTGGCACAACAAGTGTCGCGTCTATCAGTAGATGAGGCATTAGGGGCATTATCCCATGTACAACGCAAGGCAGCTCGGCCATTGTATAAAGTGTTACAATCTGCCGTGGCCAACGCGTCCCACAACAAAAACCTGTCCACTGATCAGTTGAAGATCAAGGAGATTCAGGTCGGACAGGCAATGATGCGTCGTTGGCCGGAGTTTAAGGCACGGGGACGGTTTAATTGGAGAAAAAGCCGCAGTAGCATCATTCGGGTTGTTTTGGAAGCCAAAACAGACGTATCAGACTCTAAGCGTACATAACGCTTAGGTACAAAATTATGGGACAAAGTATCAATCCAACCGGCTATAGAATCAACGTCAACAAAGATTGGAAATCAATTTGGCATGATGATCGTAACTATGTTGACTTGCTACATGAAGATATCAAGATCCGTAAATATCTAAAAGACCAGTTACGGCAAGCTGCTTTAGATAGGGTGATTATCAAACGCAGTATTAACAAAGTGGAAGTTGATGTGCATGTAGGCAAGCCTGGTATGGTGATCGGTCGAGGTGGCAGTCGTGTAGAGGCGATAAAAGAAGGACTGCAAGCAATTACTGCAGGTAAGATGAACCTTAATGTGTTTGAGGTGCAAAAATTTGATCTCTCTGCCCAGATCGTAGCGCAGGATATTGCGCAACGCTTGGAGCGCCGCCTTCCATTCAAAAAAGTTCTGCTCAATGCAATGCAAAAAGCCATGGACGCCGGAGCTACCGGAATAAAAGTCCACTTGAGCGGACGGTTGGGTGGTGATACTATCGCTCGTACCGAGAAGAAGGTGTTGGGATCTGTTCCAACCTCAACCATACAGGCACATATCGATTACGCACAAGAGGTTGCACATACCAACAAGGGTACGATAGGAGTGAAAGTGTGGATATATAAACCGGAAGGTAAATAAGGATAACAATATATGTTGGAACCAAAGAAATTAAAATTTAGACGCGTTTTTACCGGTAAAAATTATGGCAAAGGCCTGCGGGGTAGTGAGATTTCTTTTGGAGAATTTGCGTTACAGGCACAAGAGCGAGGGAGTGTTTCCAGCAGGCAAATAGAGGCAGCTCGACGAGCTATTAGAAACTATGCTCGACGTGGTGGCAAACTGTGGATACGCATTTTTCCGCATAGACCGGTAACTAGTAAAGGTGGTGAAGGCCGTATGGGCAGTGGCAAAGGACCATTAGACCACTACGAGGCGGTAATTAGACCGGGGCAGGTACTATTTGAGCTTTCTGGTTTGCCTGAGGAGGTAGCTAGAGAGGCGTTTCGATTAGCAGGGCATAAGCTGTCATTACGTACTGCCTTTATGAAGAAGGAAGCATAACATGAAAAGAAAAAAATTTTTGGAAGACTTACAAGCGAAGACTGAAGGAGAACTGGAAACGCTATTGGCTAGTGAAAAGAAGGAATTGGCTGAACTTATGTTGAAAGCAAAAGCAGGCCAGGAAAGTAATGTGCGTAAAGCTAAACAGTTTAAGCAGCGCATTGCACGTATCATGACCATATTGCGCACTACTTCTGTTCGTGAACAAACAGAAGCAGTGACAGACTAAATTATGCTAAGAAAACAAGTACAAGGTATTGTTGTATCAAACAAAATGGATAAAACGATTGTAGTTCGGGTAAATGCAATACAAACCCATCCAGTGTATGAGAAACGTTTTGTACGAAGTAAGAAGTTTTATGCGCATGATCCGGAAAACAAAGCGCAGGAAGGTGATACTGTCATTATCCAGGAAGTACGCCCACTGTCCAAGCAGAAACGCTGGCAGTTATTAGAAATATTATGATCCAAGTAAGTACGCTACTAGATGTAGCAGACAATTCAGGTGCTAAGCGGGTGAAGTGCATCTCCATTCCGGGGGAATCAAAGAAAAAGTATGCGTATGTCGGTGATACTATTTCTGTTTCGGTAAAGGGTGCAATTCCGCACGGTGCTATCAAAGACCATCAGATTGCACAGGCGGTCATTGTACGGACACGAAAAGAGCAACGTCGGAAAGATGGCACATACATCCGCTTTGATGACAATGCGGTGGTTTTGGTTGACAAGAACAAACAGCCAGTGGGAACGCGGGTTTTTGGCCCTATTGCAAAAGAAGTCAAGGATCGAGGTTTTAATAAGGTGGCCTCTTTTGCCAAGGAGGTTTTGTAACTATGAAAGTAAAGACAGGAGATACTGTACAAATTATTTCTGGTAAGCAAGCAGGCGTGACCGGTCGTATCTTGCATGTGTTTCCACATGATGAGCGAGTAGTCGTCGAAGGGGCAAACATTGTCAAACGACACAAAAAAGCCATTCGTTCTGGGCAGGAAAGCGGCATTGTAGAAAAACCTGCTCCCCTTCATGTAAGCAACGTCAAGGTAGTCTGTTCCAAATGCAAGTTACCCACCCGTATTGGGTACAACGGCACAGGAAAAGACAAAAAACGAGTGTGTAAAAAGTGCTACAAAACACTTGATTAACCGTATGGCAAAAAAGAGATTACAAGAAAAATTTACCAAAGAAGTCGTTCCACAACTCATAAAAGAGTTAGGGTATAATAACCAGCACGCAGTGCCCCGTCTGGAAAAAGTCGTCCTGAACATGGGAGTAGGTACGGCGACCAAAAACAAGGCGGACATCGAGCGTGCTCAGGATGATTTGACCAACATTGCCGGCCAGAAGGCAGTAATTACACATTCGCGTAAGGCTATTGCCGGATTTGGTTTGTCAAGAAATTATCCTATCGGGACCAAAGTAACCCTGCGCGGTGATCGAATGTATGAATTTGTGGACAAACTGTTCACAGTCATTCTGCCACGCACGCGGGATTTTCAAGGTCTCCCAACGTCGAGTTTTGATGGAGCGGGGAATTATTCGATTGGATTGGATGATCAGTTGGTTTTTCCGGAAATTGACCCAAACACGGTGGATCGTCGACGAGGGTTGCAGATTGTTATGGTAACAAGTGCTCGTTCGGACGAAGAAGGGAAAGCCTTGCTTGTGGCAATGGGTCTGCCATTAGAAAAAAAGGAAGAATAACTATATGCCAAAGAAATCGACTAAACAACGAAACCAATATAAAAAACATGACGTTCAGCAAGTAAACCGTTGCCGAGTGTGTGGTCATGGAAGGAGTTTCTTACGGAAATTCGGTATGTGTCGTAAATGCTTCAGAGAATTTGCCTTAAAAGGCGAAATTCCTGGAGTCCAAAAAGCATCATGGTAATGATAGGAGATCCAATCGGAGATATGCTCATACGAATAAAAAATGGCTACTTGGCTTCCAAATTGGAAGTGACTATGCCGTACTCTGCATTCAAGGAGTCTGTGGCCAAAGTGTTGCACCAATTCGAGTTTGTGGATGATGTGAAAGTCAAAGAGGTGGACAACAAGAAGGTACTTACAATCTACCTTCGGTATGGTGTGGAAGATCAACCAGCGATGAGTGGTGTAAAGCAGGTTTCTAGCCCGGGTCGCAGAGTATACCGTCCGTACAAGGCGTTGAAGCAGGTACGTGGCGGGTATGGAGTACTCCTGGTAAGTACCCCAGAGGGTGTCATGGTTGGAGAAGAAGCTCGTAAGAAAAAAATAGGAGGAGAGGTGTTAGCAGAAATTTGGTAACACTCAAACACTATGTCAAAGATAGGCCAGAAACCAATACACATACCACCTACAGTAGAAATAACCTTGGATAAGCGAAAGATTGATATCAAAGGGTCCAAGGGGGAGGTAAGCTATCTTTTGCCACGCGAGCTGTCAGTGGACAAAAAAGATGATACGCTTCTTGTTCATAAAGAATCTCCCGTACGCCACGCACAGGCGTTGTGGGGCTTGTGGAGAAGTGTGTTGGCAAATGCCGTCACCGGAGTCAATGAAGGGTTTTCTAAGCAACTTGAATTGGTGGGTGTGGGATATCGAGCTGCTATGAAAGGAAATGCCGTAGAGATGCAACTTGGGTTTTCGCATCCTATTGTGTATACTCCCCCGCAAGGTATTTCGTTGAGTGTAGACGGAGCGGTGATTACGGTTTCCGGTTGGGACAAACAGCAAGTAGGCCAGGTAGCAGCGGAAATTCGTGGCTATCGCCGCCCAGAGCCCTACAAAGGAAAAGGTATCAAGTATGTTGACGAAGTAATTCGAAGAAAGGCAGGAAAAACCGGTAAGGCTGGTTAATCCTTCACAAACATATGATAAGAACATACAAAGGGTCGCCAAAAGAACAAAAAAGGAAACGTCGCCAGAAAGGTATCAGAAGTTCTCTCAGTGGCACAGCAGACAGACCGCGGATATGTGTATTTCGATCGTTGACACATATTTATGCACAGGCAATTGATGACACGCGAGGACACACAATCGCTTCTGTAGCTGATAACGTGGTTGACAGTACAGGAACAAAATCAGAGATTGCCCTACGTGCTGGTGAGTATCTAGGCAAGCAGTTGCAAGAGAAAAATATTACGCAAGTTGTCTTTGATCGTGCCGGATATCGGTATCACGGTCGGGTTAAAGCTTTGGCTGATGGTTTACGGAGTAGTGGAATACTATTTTAATAGTTAACATATGGCAAAACGAATTGACACAGAACAATTACATAACGAAGAGACCGTTGAGTTAGTCGAAAAACTCGTAGAACTCAAGAGGACTTCCAAAAAAACTCAGGGTGGTAACAGATTCCGATTTACTGCACTGATGGTGGTCGGTGATCAAAATGGCAGACTGGGTGTGGGTGTAGGCAAGGCGCGAGATGTGGCATCAGCCATCCGCAAGGGAGTTCGCCGTGCAAAAAAGCAAATGTTTGATGTGCCCTTACTTGGCGACGCAAAGACCATAAGCCACGATATTCGCGTGAAGTACAAAGGCGCAGAGGTCCTACTCAAACCAGCTCCCACTGGGACTGGCGTATTGGCTGGTGGTGCAATTAGAACCGTTGCTGAAGCAGCAGGTATCCGAAACGTAGTCGGCAAAATCATAGGTACAGACAACCCCAAAAGTAATATCCAGGCCACCTTACAGGCACTAAAAGGATTAAAAGCCCCTGGAGAGCGAAAAGTGAATCTGATATCTAAGAAGAGACAGATGACAGCTTCCGCTGGAACCAAAAAGAAAACAAGTACAAAAGCATAACCTATATGAAATTACATGAACTACCAAAACTAAAAGGGGCAAACAAACCCAATCGCCGAAAAGGTCGTGGATTAGGCAGTACCAAAGGAAAAACCGCTGGGGTTGGTATCAAAGGCCAGAAGGTCCGGACCCAGCTTGGTAGAAACCGATTGCAGCGATTCAAGCGGTACCCATTTTTGCGTGGTAAGGGCAGTAGACGTGTAGAACGATCAATCAAGCCGCAACTCGTCAAGTTGGCATCGTGTCATATATTGTCAGAGGAGGTAGTCATTACTCCCGAGGTACTCAAGAACCAGGGTCTGATCTTAGACCAAGATATGCCAGTGAAAATAGTAGCTAGTGGCATATTGGAAAAAGCGTTACAATTTTCCTCAGAGGTGCAATTTTCTGCCAATGCCCGTGAAAAGCTCGAAAAGGCCGGTGGTAAAGTAATTGCACAATAACCATGAATATTTTTTCCCTTCTTCGCAAAGTTTGGAACGCGCACGATGTGCGTAATAAATTACTGTTTACCTTGGGGATCATTACTATTTATCGCGTTTTGGCCCATGTACCATTGCCGGGGGTAGATCTGGCTGCGTTGCAGAATCTTTTCGATAGTAACCAGTTCTTGGGTCTCCTCAATCTATTTTCGGGAGGCGCGTTATCAAACTTTTCGATCATCGCATTGGGTTTAAACCCGTATATTAACGCATCGATTATCCTATCGTTACTTACCATGGCATTTCCGGCGTTAAAAGAGCTATCTAAGGAGGGTGAAGCCGGCCGTCGTAAGATAAATCAATACACTAGGCTCCTAACATTACCATTGGCAGTTGTTCAGTCAGTGAGTATCTATTTCATCTTACGTAATCAAGGGATCATTTCATATCTTTCACCAGCGACGTTAGGACTTATGGTTTTGACGTTGACTACAGGTGCAGTGTTATTAACCTGGCTTGGGGAGCTGATTGATCAATACGGTATCGGAAACGGTATTTCGATCCTGATTTTTGGCGGTATTTTGAGTGGACTCCCAGTATCAATAATGCAGGTACAGGCAAGTCAGGTTTCGCAAGGGGATACACTGAGCTTGTTGTTTTTTCTGGCAGTTAGCGTAATTATCATTTGGGGTATTGTTTTTGTGAGTGAAACTCAACGAGAGATACCGATCCAATATGCCCGTAGGGTAAGCGGACGTGGGGGCATTAGTGGCCAAACAACACACTTGCCACTTCGCCTCAACCAAGTTGGGGTTATCCCGATCATTTTTGCTATCTCTCTGTTGGCACTTCCCGGAGTGATAGGGAATTTTGCTGTGTCTGCGGTGACGAATCCAGGCATAGTATCGGCTTTGGAATGGTTCTTGCGGGCATATAATAATCCGTTTGTGTACGCAGGCGTGTATTTCCTTTTAGTTATAGGTTTTACTTATTTTTATACTGCGGTACAGTTTAATCCTGACGATATCGCGGAGAATTTACAAAAGCAAGCTGCGTTTATACCAGGGATTCGGCCTGGGGCACATACTGCAGAGTATCTCAATCAAGTGCTCACCAAAATTACACTGGCAGGAGCGGTATTTTTGGGGGTTATTGCTATTCTACCCATTGCGATGCAATTTCTTTTTCCTGCGATTGGTGCGGCTGTTTCACTCGGAGGAACCAGCCTGCTCATTGTGGTTTCGGTGGTCATGGATATGCTCAAGCGGCTAGAGGCAATGCTGGTTACTCGTGGATATGAGCAATTTCTGGAGTAAACGATGGAAAACAAGAGTGCGTCAAAAATAGAGAAGATGCAATCAGGTGGAGCATATGCCTCACAGTTACGCAGAGAGTTGGTTCAAGCTATTCGACCAGGAGTCACAACCGTTGAGCTAGATAATCAGGCAAGTAACTTTTTTGCAGCTCATCAGCTTACAGCGTCTTTTTTAGGGTACCAGGGATATCCGTTCTCTATTGTGGTATGTGTGAACGAAGAGGTGGTGCATGGCCTTCCATCCGAACGAGTACTCCAGGAAGGAGATTTGGTAACGGTAGATTTGGGCGTGTTGTATCAAGGCTTTCATACAGATACGGCGACCACTGTAGAAGTTGCCACGACTAACAATGCCCGTTTTTTGGCTGCAGGTCGGGAGGCACTGGATTTGGCTCTTACACAATGTGTAGCAGGCAATCGGATTGGTGATATTTCCCACGCCATACAAGAAACGATCGAACAGTATGGGTATAATGTAATTCGTGCATTTGTCGGTCATGGTATCGGACGTAATCTGCATGAGGATTTACAGATCCCCTGTTATGGTGATCCAGAGACCGGGCCGGTTTTGCAACCAGGCATGACGCTGGCTGTAGAAGTGATGTACGCAGAAGGATCATATGCCTTGCACATACAGCCAGATGGCTGGACTGCGGTTACCAAAGACGGAAAACTGTCGGCAATGTTTGAACACACTGTGGCAATTACTGAGTCAGAACCATTGATTTTGACTAAGTAGTCTGCTAGAATGCGCAGTGAATATGGCTAAGCAAGAGTTTGTTACTGTAGAGGGAGAAGTAATTGAAACGCTGCCAAACCTGGAGTTTAGGGTGCAGCTAGACCGAGAGGAGGGTTCTGAGAAGCCAGGGCAGGTTATATTGACCTATTTGCGAGGTAAGATGCGACGATATTCGATCCGAATTTTGCCAGGAGACCGAGTGAGAGTAGAACTTGATCCTAAGTATCCTGATAAAGGTCGGATTGTCTACCGTTTTAAGTAGACTAACCTCGATACGATTTCCTTTTTAGAAGGCGGAAGGTACTCTTGCTCCGAATAAACCTCGGGGAAATACGCTGTCTGAAGAGGGCAAAACTATGAAAGTTACTGCAAGTGTAAAAAAAAGATGCTCAAAATGTAAAATTATAAAGAGACGCGGCATAGTGCGGGTCATATGCAGTGACCCTCGACACAAGCAACGTCAAGGATAATATATGGCACGTATTATAGGTATTGACATACCAGACAACAAAAAAATAGTATATGCACTCCGGTACATTGAAGGTATTGGTTTGAAATCTGCAGAGCAGATTGTAATGCGAGCACAGATCGATCCTAACTTAAGAACAAGCGAACTGTCAGAGGATGATTTGAGCAGAATCAGTAAGGTGATCGAAAAGAGTATCAAGGTAGAAGGTGAACTACGACGCGAAGTACGTGATAATATCAAACGGTTGATAGAGATAGGCAGTTATCGAGGGCTCCGACACAAAAAAAGCCTCCCAGTAAGAGGTCAGCGGACACGTCATAATGCGCGCACTAGAAAAGGTCGTAAGAAGACCGTTTCGGGCGTCAGCGTAAGAAAGGCGGTTTCTAAGACCTAAAATTTATTTGATCTATGGCAAAAGCGACCAAACGACAAGACGTAAAAAAAGTAAAAAAGTCAGTTGTACCGCCACACGGCAGGGCATATATCCAGGCAACGTTTAACAATACCGTCATTACCATCACTGGCCCGGAAGGTGATGTTGTTACGTGGGGAAGTGCGGGTACTGCTGGTTTTAAGGGCACTCGCAAGTCCACCCCATTTGCCGCTACCACCAGTGTAAAGGTGATGGCAGAGGATATTATCGCCCGAGGTATGAAATCACTGGATGTGTTTATCAAAGGCCCTGGTATGGGGCGAGATGCTGCAGTAAGAGCCCTCAAGGCTGCTGGATTACAAATACGTTCGATATCAGATATTACACCGATCCCTCATAATGGCTGCCGCCCTAGAAAGAGGAGAAAGGTTTAGAATCGCTGTTAGTTGTTAGCTATCAAGCTAATAGTCAACGACTAATGACTAACAGCTCATTATTATGGCACGATATACTGGTCCACAAAAAAAATATCTTCGTCGGTTCCGCCTGTTATCGGAAGATCCAGCTCCCGTTCGAGGTGGACAACAAACCAGAGGGAGGCGCAAAAAGCAGTCAGAGTTTGGTAAACGACTAGAAGAGAAGCAAAAGCTGCGATTCATTTATGGTGTGCTAGAAAAGCAGTTTCGTCGCTATTATGAGCAAGCATTGCGTCGAGAAGGAAATACTGAAGAATACATCATGCAGACTTTGGAAACACGGCTAGATAATGTCGTGTACCGTTTGGGTTTCGTGAGAACTCGCTCTCAAGCGCGGCAGTTGGTTTCGCACGGACACGTTTTGGTAGATGGTAAAAAGGTCAACATCCCTTCGTATCAAGTAAAAGCCGGGCAAACGGTTACTCTTATTCCCAAAACGCTCGAATTACCGGATATTCAAAGCAATCTCAAAGAAGGTTATTCGGGCGAAGTGCCCAGTTGGATGACCAGAAAAGGTCCTGTTGGGAAGATAGAAGCACTTCCGACATTGGGAGATGTGAACTTAGAGGTTGACGTTTCGCTGATTATTGAGTATTATTCGCGCTAGCCTACACATATTATCAAGGATATGGCATTACTAGAAACACAGTTTACAGTAGAAGACAAAAACCAATACTTCGGACGGATTATTATTGAACCGTTGGATAAGGGATATGGCCATACTATCGGCAATAGTCTACGTCGTGTGTTATTGAGTTCTTTAAATGGTGCAGCAGTTACACAGGTCAAGTTTGCCGGTGCTACGCATGAATTTACCACCATTCCTGGCGTTAAGGAAGATGTCGTACAGCTCATCCTCAACCTCAAACAGATTATTTTTAAGATGGAAAAGAAGCAACCTACACTGGTAACTCTGGATATCAAGGGGCCAGGGGTAGTAACCGCAGGAGATATCCATTGCCCTGCAGGTATAAGTGTAGTCAATACTGATCTTGAGATCGCAAATCTTGCAGACAAAAATGCTCGACTGACATTCGAATTATTGGTCGAATATGGTCGTGGATACCATTTGGTAGATAACAAAAAGGCTGAGGTAGGGGTTATTTTCCTTGATGCCAATTATTCTCCGGTAGAAAGGGTCAATTACATTGTCGAAAACACCCGTGTTGGTAAACTCACTGACTTGGATAAGTTGATTCTGGAAGTCTATACAGACGGTTCGATAGATCCAGAGGATGCTGTCAAACAAGCAGCCGCGCTTTTGGTCGAACAATTCGGCTTAGTATCCCAGGGTACGCAGGTTGAACATCTTGAAAATGAAAAGAAAACTGTTAAGAAAGAACCATTACGTCAGGAAAAATCAGTCTACTTGGAAGAACTTGACTTGCCTACCCGAGTGCTGAATACGCTTCGCAAATCAGGGTTAGAAAAGGCAGAAGATGTGGTAGAACGCGGTGAAGAAGGACTGCTGGAAATCAAAAATGTTGGTCCAAAGATTGCCGTTACCGTCCTCGAGAAAGCCCGCCGTGCAGTTGAACAAAAAGAGGAAGAATCAGCTGCCTAATTATTTCCGGTTTATTGTCAGAGCAACATAGTTCTACCAAAGCTATATGCGCAAACGAGTAGTTACTAAAAAATTTGGTCGTTCGCATGGTCATAAGAAAGCCCTGAGAAAGAATCTCCTGCAAGGGCTGTTTGTGCATGGAAAAATTACCACGACATTGCCTAAGGCGAAGTACATTCGTCCGTTCGCAGAAAAATTGATCACCAAAGCTAAGGACGATACACCAGCGCATCGTCAGGTAGTTAGTGGAAAACTGTTTGACCAAACAGTAGTGGATAAATTGTTTGATGAGATCGGGCCGGTATTTCAGGATAGGAATGGTGGATATACGCGTATCGTTAAACTAGGCAAAAGACAAGGAGATAGTACCGAGATGGCGGTCCTAGAATTAGTAACCGAACCAAAATCATGAAAATGTCATCAGTAAAACCAAAAGAAATAACCAGGAAATGGTATCTTGTAGATGCCAAAGATGTTGTATTGGGCCGTGCAGCATCCACCATTGCTCAGATTCTATCCGGCAAAAACCGGGCGTATTATTCACCACAATGGGACATGGGTGATTATGTGGTAGTGGTCAATGTTGACCGGATTATGGTTACTGGCAAAAAAGAGCAAAATAAGCAATATTATCGTCACACTGGTTATCCTGGCGGTATCAGGACTCAAAATGTCGCAGAGGCACGAGAAAAGTACCCTGAGCGCTTGCTGGAGCGAGCGGTTCGTGGTATGCTCCCCAAGAACCGCTTACAGGATGTCATCATGCAGAAGCTGTATATCTATACGGGTGAGGAACATCCGCATGCCGGACAACAGCCGCAAAAACTAGAATTATAACTATGGCAAAAAATTCGACCAAAAATGACATATTGTGGGCGTCAGGTAGGAGAAAAACAGCAATTGCCCGTGCTCGTATCGAGAAAGGCAAGGGCAGTGTTGTAATCAACGATTTGGCTTTTGAAGAATACTTTCCCAGTGAATACGATCGCAAGCGTATACTAGAACCATTTGTAGAGGCAGGAGTGAGCGCAGATGGTTTTGATGTATCTATTAAGACTCATGGTGGCGGTAAGAGTGCGCAGGCAGAAGCAGTTGTTTTGGCAATTGCCCGTGCACTTGTCAAATATGATGAAGATCTCCGGAAACTGTTACGCAAGAAAGATTTTCTGACCAGAGATCCCCGTATGACTGAGCGCAAAAAGATCAATTTACACAAAGCCCGTCGCGCGCATCAATTCTCCAAACGATAAGAATGTTCAGATAGTTTGAAAAACGGTATTGGCCAAAAAGCCAACTAACGTGGCTGCTACAGCAAAACGTCTGGTACGCATTCCCCAGACTACCGCGCCCTGTTGGGCACCGACCATTCCCAGAATATAACCAAGTGGACCCAAAAAGATAGGAAAAATCAATAGAAGTGCAAGGAATGAGCAGAATAGTCCCAACAAGCAATATGTTTTTCCTTCCTCGCGCGCTTCTCTCGTATCTTCGACAAGAGTATGAGCATGTTGGCGGTAGTCGCGTTTGCGGGAAACATTAGTCACATAGCCGACAGCTATCAGAAGTCCTACCCACATCAACAATACCAATAAGATCGCCAATGGAAATACTTCGGTTACGATAAGGAAATAGTTATATAGTCCATGGAACAACGTTGTGATGCCTAATGCTAACCAAATGCTGTGTTGATGTGCAGGAGTGTCCCTGAGCTTTTTTTCAATTATAAAAAAGCCCAGAATCGCCCCAGTAGCGCTATGTAACAGTGGTATGAGTAAAGCCCTCACAATGGCTGACGTTACGTCCAATTCGAGTGCATAAAAGAAATTTTCTATTGTTGCAAACCCCAACCCCAAAAGTCCGCCGTACAATACTCCATCAATATGTTCGTCAACAGCGCGGATTTTGAAGATAATATACCGAAGGACAAACAACTTACTGAATTCTTCTGCCGCAGCTAAGAGAATAACGGTTAGGATATGGGCATTGTGAAAAAATACGTCAATGCTCTCAAACGATGTATCAAATAACCACGAGATGGGTACAAGCAAGATAAATGATAGAAAAAATGCAATTATCCCAAACCCTGCTGCAGTTATGATATGTTTGACTTTTTCAGGATGCGGGTCACGGTTGTAATAAAACCATCCCCACAATATTATTAAAATAAGCGAACTTGCAAACCCCAAGATAAATGACATGATATGTACCATTGTATGGATGTACGCTATCGTCTGTCTATACCTGCAAACATCATTACATTTCTCTTACTCGTTACTAATTGAATGTTTACGCCATGCAGTTATTCTAAAGTTGTAGAAAAGAGGTGAATCGAATATGTCATTATTACTTTCAATTGCTTTATGGTTATTGTTCGGGGCCTTTGTGGGTTGGGTCGGGTCGAGGATAATGGGAACCGATAGTACACAAGGTACCATGGATGATATTTTGTTAGGCATTTCAGGTGCCATTATCGGAGGGCTGTTGGCCGATCTTCTTGGGTTTCAACAAGTCAATGGCATAACTGTGTATAGTTTTGTTGTTTCCGTGATAGGTGCTATCGTCGTTATCGCCATAGGAAGAGCTCTGTTACGTTCTCGATAATTTTGTTGAAACAGGATTTCTACGTAATTACTAAAAACGTCTGCGAAAAACCGCGGTGTAAGAGCCGCGGTTTTTCGTTGTGAATCATACTAATATACGTAGTAGAATAGAGTAACAGGGGTGTACATTAGGCATTGAGCCGTTTGTAATTGGACTAAATTATGGCTAAGACGATTATAGTTATCGAAGACGACAAAGACCTTCGGCAGGGCCTGAGCGAGATCCTGCAGACAAACTACTATCTTGTTGTAGAGGCAGAGGATGGACCACAAGCTCTTAACAAAATAGCAGCACTCCCTCCAGATCTGATTCTACTTGATTTAGGATTACCCACCATGTCTGGTGAGACAGTGTGCAAAGAATGCAAAAAGAACTGGCCGCATATACCAGTTATCATTCTCACGGCCAAGGGCACCACCCAAGATATGGTTGACGGATTAAACCTAGGAGCGGATGATTACATTGCCAAGCCCTTTGATACTGATGAACTTATCGCACGTATTGCTGCTCGTTTGAGAAATCATCAGCAGGATATAGTTATCAAGATCGATGACCTAGAGATTGATACTGAAAAACTCATGGTTACTCGTAACGGCAAAAATGTGTCACTGACACCACAAGAATTTCGCTTACTTGAGTATTTGGCGATAAATCAGGGAAAAGTCTTACAAAGAGATATGATTCTCAACCGTATTTGGAGTTATTCCCCAGATATTGAGTCTCGAGTGGTAGATGTTTATATCGGGTATTTGCGTAAAAAAATCGACAAGGGTGCCAAGAATAAGCTTATTCAGACAGTTCGAGGATTCGGCTATAAAATCGATACTAGTGCTTAAGCTACTTTCCTGATTGCCTGTACCAACGCATTGATACTAAAAGGTTTCTCTAAGAAAAAATCCGCCCTTCCCTTAAGCGCAGACTCTTTGATATGGGGATACGCTGAGATCATAATTACACGTACATTTTTTGTTTGAGGTTCTATCTTTAAGGATTCGAGCAATACTCTGCCATCAATACCAGATAAGAATACATCCATGACAATAACGTCAGGCACGTACTCAATAGCTAGTGGAAGGACTTGATCCCACTGCGTAGTCTTAATAACTGAAAAGTTTTCAGCTTCCAGTGCCATCGCTATAGCTTCGAGGATGTCTGGATTGTCGTCAACAACTAATACGCTAATCATGCACAAAAAGGAAACATATTATAGAAAAATATCTCCTAGTATCTACTCAGAAGTACCAAATATCTGCGAAAGAAATATGGGCATCGTGTAAGGAAATGGCAAGAAGTCATGTTTTGAGCGCAGGCAAGGCAAATGTAAATGTCGTACCCTTACCCAATTCGCTGGCAAGCTGAAAATAGCCACCGTGTTTTTGTATGATTTGTTGAGAAACATATAGGCCAATCCCTAGGCCGGGAAAGGTTTCTTGATCGGCTTGTCGAGCACGGTAGAATCGATTGAAGATAAAAGGTTGATCTTGTTTGTCTATGCCAATACCAAAGTCTTTAACCCACACCTCTACCTCGTTTTCTGTATCTCGGATACCCACGACAATTGTGTCTGCCTGTGGTGAATATTTAATCGCATTGGACAACAAATTGACGAGTACCTGATTGATGCGATCCGGATCAATCAGAAGCTTATGACGAGATTGACCATCGGTTTGAATAGTATGCGTTTGAGTCGTTTCTTGAAACGTATCAACTACTTCTTGGATGAGTTCGGTAATATCCGGAACTTCTTCTTGGTTGAGTTGCAATTTGCCTGTTTCTATGCGGGAAACATCAAGCAGGTCATTAACCAAGGATGTTAATTTGTGAGCTTGTTTTGTAATTCTTTGGAGGTATTTGTCATATTTTTTGACGTTGTTTTTCTTAAATTGGTGAGTGAGTAACTCGACATAGACTCTCAAGCTGGTCAACGGCGTTTTTAATTCGTGGCTAGCAAGACTGATAAATTCAGTTTTTCTATTTTCAAGTTCCTTGCGTTCGGTAATGTCTAGTATGACTCCTCTCATTCCAATTGCATTACCTTGTTCGTCGAGGATGGCTAAACAGTGTGTCTCAGTCCAAATAATACCCCCGTTTTTCTTGATACAGCGAAACGAAACTGTTCCAGCTCCTTTTGAAAGGAATATGTCTTCCAGGTCTTTGGTGGCTTTTTCATGATCCTGCGGGTGGACTATAGTTAACCACAAATCGGTAGGACTTTCGAATTGCAAAGAGTCGTAACCGAGCAGATCTGTAAGATAGCTACTTACGTAGTTTACTTGATTCTCTCCTTGGTTTTCTTGAGCCCACCATTCCCAAACAACTCCAGGGATGTTTTGGATGATATCTTTAAAACGCTGCCGCTCTTGTTCGATCTCGTCGTACAAAAATGAATTTTCTATTGCTAGCGATGCACGCAGACCTAGAATGATTGCTATTTCGAGATCTGTATGTGAGTAATGCTCGCCTGATTCGGCATAGGCAAATGTCAAAGCGCCAATCGTTTTACCGCGTACATTCAGAGGGATAATCATGGCAGAACTAAAACCGATTGCGGTTAGTAATTGATAGTGTTCAGCGTTTGTTGCACTTGCTTGTAACATCTCTTGGGTAATTTCTGGGATAAATTCGGGTTTGCCCGTACGTATGACTTTTCCAACCCCATAATCATCGTCAAGAGTAGAGGGGGTGATCTTGTGTAACTGGTGCGCCAGGGGTATTTTTGAGGGATCTTTATGTAAGACAATGAGAGGTGTAATGGTTGCATCCTCTTGCAAAAGATCTATAGCTGACCAATCCGCTACATATTCGATAGCTAACTGCGCAATCATTTTGAGTGTTTTGGAAAAATCGGCAGATGAGATAAAGATTTTAGCAACTTCGGCTTTGAACTTAAGTAACTGCTCTGTATGCTTGCGTTCGGTAATATCGGTAAAGACATTGATCACATACTGAATGGAGCCTTTTGAGTCATACATTGGATACGCGGTTAGGCTAGACCAGGAGATTTCCTGAGTTTCCGAGTTCTCATACTTAATCCGCAGTGAAGGGCTCTCTTCACCTCGGAACACCTGTCGGGCTGGAAGCTGGTCATACACCACAGGATTGCCTTCCTCGTCAAACATTCTGAATCTATCTAGGTGTTTTTGATGAAGTTCTTGTATAGGTATACGCATGAGCTCTTCCCCGGAGGCCAAGCCTAGTCTGGTAGCAGCGCTGTCGTTGGCGTATACTATTTCTCCTGTATGGTCTTGCACGGTAACTCCTTCGCTTATTGTGTTTAGGATAGTGGGGAGTATTGATTGCAGTATTAATTCTTTTTCTGTTTTTCTTCGTGTCATATGAGGTTCTACCGCTATTGTATACTAGTAGAAGGCTGGTTGTTTGTCAGAATCTTGTTTATTACCGATCATCCTCATCTGATCCATCAGTTAACGGGTCAGTAATCTTTTTGATGGTTTTTCCTGCGTCATCAATTTTCCTTTCGACTCCGCGTTTTGTTTCACGATAGAGATCACGCTGAATCTCCATCTCTTCGATGAGTGATTCATCATCAACATCATCGAAGAACACTGAAGCGTCATAATATAGGATATGGATCTGTGGCTGTTCGTAGATTTTGTGATACATAGTTATTCACCTCCCTTTACGTGTTTATTACTGCTCTTCCATTAGCACGGTTAGATCAAAGCCATTCTACTAACGTGCCTGGTCGACTTTCTTTTCGATTCGGTTCAATGACTGTTGTAGTTTTTCATCACTGTCTTCTGGTGATGTATTGTGGTCTTGAGCATCCTGTTCAAACTCGTGCCATTGAAAATATGCTTGACCCATCCAGCTGATCAAAAACAACGACGTTAGAATAATAGTAAGGCTATAGTTTTTGACTAACGTATCTATTGATAGATTATCCATTCGTTCAGTCTATGCGCTCCGATTAAAAGCAGAGTAAAAACAAGGTGAGAGGATAGTAAGAAAACCACATTATACTTTACCGTTTTCTTACCTAGCTGTGATGTGGTTATTAATTTATAGGGTTAATTTGAATACTATAGTAGTTACTTGGGGAGGTGAATAATTATGGCTGATACACACATACGAGAACAAGTAGTGCGTGGACAGGACAACGAAAACTCAGGGATTTCGGTGGGACTGGTTTTGGGTGCTATCCTAGCCTTCGCAATTATCTTATTTCTTATTTACTACGATGATGAGTCTGATACCGATACAACAGTGACACCAACTCAACAGCAGCAGACTCCAACTCCTCAAGATACTGACGAAGAAGGTACAGAACAAACTCAAGATGAGGAGACCCAGTTGTTCTTTGAGGAAAATACAGAAGAGGTGATCCCGACGGAGGTACCCTCTGCTGCCCCAGAACCGACTACTCAAACAATGCGTAACGATCACTATCAACTGGTCGTTATGCTCTAGCGATTCCGCATACCTCACGCTACTCCATGGTGTCTCCTCTCCCTTGCGTGAGGTATGCGGAATCGCTTAATAAAGGTAATTAGTTTTTTTC
>CAZQWJ010000002.1:0-12149 GCA_964597265.1 uncultured Candidatus Saccharibacteria bacterium | reverse complement strand
GTTTTTTTCATATGAGTCTTTGACTGCACTCCATGCAACCTTGTGGGCGGTCTCCTCTCGATCTGCATCTGCTTGTCTTTTCTCCGGATCTTTGTATTGTTCCCATGCACTGTTATATGCTTCTTTGTAAATTTTTTGTGCGTGTTTGGGCAGGTTGTTTTTGATAGATTCTGGTAATTCTTGTATTTGTCTATAAGGCATGTTTCTCACCTCCTTAGATCAGATTAGAATGAAATATATTAATTGCGTATGTCTTGTTTTAGCCACACAATGATAACTTCCAAGGTATTGAGCGCATTAGTAGATGCATCACGAAGTTCTGCTTCCGCAGCTGCAAGATTGCGGTCCAGTTCGTTTAGCTCTTCCCGAGTTTCTGCAGAAGCATCTTGATATGCAACTTGTAGGTCTTGGCGAATTTCTTGTACTTCATCTGTGGCCTCAGCGTACGTTTGATCTGTAGCTACTTCGGCATGAATGGCAACTAAACGTGCGTAGGCTTCAGCTTTTGCGGCGGCGATCTGGGTGTTTTCGGAAACTTCAGCAGTCTCTTGTTTGATTTCTTGTCCTAGATCAGTACCGGTCTGGTTATAAATTCCATATGTGAGCAGCAATGTCGCAAGTGTAAAGAGTAAGATAAACCACTGTAGGACACTGATTGTGTTGATTTTGGATTCCACAATAATTTGTCCACCTCCTTTAGGTATTTACAATCTCTCCACCGTTTGGGTGGAGCACTTGGCCGGTCATATATGACGACAGTTCAGAAGCTAAAAACAAAAAACACGGTGCAACCTCATCAGGTTGTCCCGCACGTCCTAGCAGTACATCTTGACCGAACGTGGCTACTTGATCTGGGGGAAAAGTCGCAGGGATAAGCGGCGTCCATATCGGTCCTGGTGCAACTGCATTAACGCGAATATTCTTTTCCGCCAGCATACGTGCCAATGACCGCGTGAACGAAACAATTGCACCTTTGGTACTGGAATAATCAAGCAAATGTTCACTCCCCCGATAAGCAGTAACAGATGTTGTGTTAATAATCGTATCGTTTTTATTCAAATGAGGAAGACAGTAACGAACAAAGTAAAAGTACGAATATATATTAGTTCGAAACGTTGTATCAATCTGCTCAAATGGAATGTCTTCAATAGACTCTTGGGGGAATTGGACAGCCGCGTTATTGATAAGACAATTAATCTTTCCCAAAGCATGGATTGTTTGTTCAACTGCTTTTTGACATTGGTCCGGCTTTTTGATGTCTGCCTTGATTAATATACATGCTTGGCCTGTTTCTTCTATCAATTTGCGAGTGTCGTGCGCATCTTTTTCTTCGTCTAGATATACAATGCTGATATTTGCTCCGTGTTGTGCCAATAGTCGAGCAGTTGCTTTACCTATTCCACTATCCCCTCCAGTAATCAGCACAACTTTGTTTTCCATCAATTTGGAAAAATTAACGTTGTGCAGAGATGAATCTGGTGTCGGCCGCATGAGATGTTCATGGCCGGGCTGGTCATCCTGGGATTGCGGTGGGAATGATTGTGGCTTTTTCTGGTGTAACATATGTTTACTGTATGATCAGAGGTTAAAGGTATCGTAAAAAAATAGTCAGAGGATCGTAAGAGAAACCGTGACACAATACAAGTATAATGTGTGCAATATGCCTGATCTTACTCTTATCCCGGTATATAAGCCTGTAGGCGTAACGAGCACGGATGTTGTCAACCAATACAAACAGCGTCTGGGTACAACCGAACTGATGCACACGGGTGCGCTTGATCCATTGGCTGAGGGTCTATTGCTTTTGGTCAAGGGGACGACTAGCCCGCAGGAAATACAACAGTATACTGATTTTGACAAGACGTATGAGTTTGAGTTTGTACTTGGTGTGGCAACTGATACGTGGGACGTGTTAGGGCTCGTGTGCTCTGTCGCCTTACCTGATCGTGTGGCAAAAATTACGTACGAACAGGTGCAGACGTTGGAGAGTAATTTTGTCGGAGAGGTTATGCAGACGGTGCCAGTTTTTTCCAACATGCGATACAAAAACAAGCGTATGTACCAGTGGGCGCGAGAAGGCAAGGCACATCTGGTGCCGGAATTACAACGCCAACGCGAGATCTCCTCTTTTACAATACACCAATTACAGTATCTAACCTGGCATGAGTGGTATTCTCATGTTGTGAGAAAGATCACTTTGGTAAAGGGCGATTTTCGACAGGAGGCAATAGCCGCACGGTGGGCGCAGGCCCATCAGGCATTGCATAAACATAGTGGGCTTGCGCTGCCGCTTGTATCAGCAACCCTACAAGGCGCGTCAGGTACGTATGTGCGAAGTGTTGTACATGCGATCGGTCAACAGCTCGGGGTAGGGGCAACGACCTGGCATATCACGCGTACTGCTGTTGGACCGTATACATTGGAAGATGTGTCAGAATAGGCGGGGCTGTTTGGGCTTTTTCTTTTTGGGTACAAGATGGGTTTCGGTGATGGCAGCCATGTCAAGTTCTGACAAAAATCGGGATGGGCTTTGTCGGCTGGTAGAAGACAAATACAGTTCCTGTTTGGCCCGTGTCATTGCCACATACAGTAATCTGCGCTCTTCTGCAATTTTCTTGTCATCTGCCTGATTGATACCAGCAGGCAAACTACCTTCATCAAGACCAGGAACAAACACTACCGGAAACTCCAGACCTTTGGCTGCGTGAATCGTCATAAAGATCACTTTGTCTGCAGGCACTGCTATCTGATTGTCGTATTGCAGAATCGTCAGGTATTGCAAAAAGAAAGGAATATCTCTTGTTAAATCGCCAGTTTCGGTATCCTCGGCCTCCGCGATGAGGTACTGTAGTGTTTCGTGCGTAGGGTCGAGTTGGATAGATTCGATGGTTTCTCTTAGATACTGCGAAAGTGAGGCAAATGTCTGTGATGATTGTCGTGATTTTTCCTGTAAGGCAGTGATTAGGCTTTGTAATTCAGGATATTCAAAGAGCGATTTTTCCGACACAAACTCAAACGGAACCCCGCTTTTTAACAGATACCGTTTGAAAAAACGTCCCTGACTTCTGCTTCTGAGTAATACGGCAATATCGCCAAAATTATACTCAGCAGTGGAGTGGCTTTCTATGAGGTTGGTATCAAAGTTTTGTCGTGTGATCCCTCCCAAAAGCTTTTGGATCATCTCCACAATATACTGTGCTTCTTGGAACTTATTTTGTCCACGTAGCAGCGTAATCGTACCTGGGATTGATGTGTTGGCGTGCAGTGGTCGCACAGCGGTAGATTGCGGATCGTGCGTTATAAGTGAGTATGCGGTATCCAAAATAGCCTGGCTCGATCGATAGTTATCTTCCAATTGGTAGGTCTGTGTTTTTGGAAAGTGTTTTGTGATCTGTTCAATGCCATCCGGGAATGCCCCACGGAAGCTATAGATAGATTGATTAGGATCGCCAATGATAAACAGGTTAGTATGTGTTTGGGCAAGCTGTACAATCAGGGCTTGCTGTGGTTGGTTGAGGTCTTGGAATTCATCCACATGAATGAATTGGTACTGATCTCGATACTCTTGCGCTGCTGGTGCGTTTTGGATAAGGAGGCGGTTTGCCTCAATAATAAGATCTTCATAGTCATACTGGCCCTCCGTTGCCAGATGTTGTTGGTACGAAGTAAAGATCTGTTGTTCTGTTTCATGTAGATAGAGTAACGGATCGGGTAGCGACTTGGCATAGCGGATCTTTTTGAGCAACTTGGTAGGGCTATTTTTGAACGTTGTCTGTTGCAACAAGGCTTGGAGCATCATCAGTTGATGTGTTTCGTCAATGATTGTAGGGGACGTGCCATGATGCTGGGTAAGCATCGCAAAACAAAATGAGTGCAGAGTTGCAATAGTCGGTATAGGCTGTCCAACCGGCAGGTGTTGATGCAGGCGGATGCGCATTTCGTGTGCTGCTTTGATAGTAAAGGTGAGTGCCAGAATGGATGCTGCAGGGATACGGTCTTGTGTAATGAGCGTGAGGATGCGGGCAATAAGCGTATGGGTCTTGCCGGTTCCCGGACCGGCAATGACAGAAGTTACTCCACGGATGTTGCTAATAGCTTGCTGTTGGGCTGTGTTGAGCGTGAGTACCGGCATGGTCAAATAAGCGAAAGCTGTTCGTCAGTACCTTGTTTCTCCAACAACGCGCGTTCCTCCTCACCAAATACCTGAATCACCCCGTACAATCCATCATAGCCGGGCTGTATAGCCACCGTACCTGCACGGACTTTTTCTATGGCCTTGCTCAGTAACATGCCACCTTGTTGTGCTATTGTATCCAGCGGTTGATGTAACAAAATATCAGTTTCTGGTCCCAGGGCGGCAAGCAGAGAAAAGTATTTTGCCTGGACTTTTTTTGAATGCACACTTTTGGTATGTTCGATCTCAGCAATGATTTCGGCCAAAGGAATACTATTCATGCAGTATTCGGGATTAACCGATTCTTCCCTATCAGCTAATTCCAATACCCGATGCAGAACGCCCAGCGTGAGTTTCTTACCGCAGACAGGACAAAGGTCATTATGCTCAGTACTCTCTCTCGGATGCAACACCATATTACAGTTGCGATGCCCGTCATAATGATAGCGTCCTTCGTGTGGAAAAAACTCTATGGTACCGACAAAACGTGAATGGTCTCTTGTCTTAACGCTGTCCCATATGCTGTCATACGATATATCAGTATCGAATATGTTGGCCTCTCGACCGATGCGTGGCGCGGAATGGCTGTCCGACCCTGAGATCAAGGCCAAATTATCAAGATCGGACCAACAACGATTCATCTCAGGGTCGGAGGAAAGGCCTGTTTCAATGGCAAAAATATTCGGTGTCAGTTCGCCATAACACGCCTCAAGTGAGTCAAATCCGGAATTGGAGCCAAATACCGCAAAGTGTGGTGTCCATGCATGAGCTGGTACGAGGTAACTTTGTGGTCCTGCGTCAACGATGATCTTCAGCAGTGCTTCACTGTCAATACCCAGTATGGGTCGACCATCTGATGCCAAATTACCAATCTGAGCTAGTTGGGTGTTGATGGTTTCTGCAATCTCAAAACTGGGAACATACAGCAAATGGTGCACCTTGCGGACTTTGTCATATTTACTATAAATAGTGCTCACTTCAGATTCCAACATAAAATATATGTCGCGGTGGCACGAGGGAGGGACCTGCGCTTTGACGTTTTGTACAATGTCTTCTCGTGGTCGAAACAGGCCGTTATCAGTGGGCTCAAGATCGCGCTTCAACTCCTGTAACCATGCAGGGTGGGTAAAATCTCCAGTCGCTAAGACCGTGATCCCTTTGAGCATCCCCCATTTGGTTAATTCGGAAATAGACAGACTTTTGCTGCAGGCGTAGGCGTAACGTGAGTGGAGGTGTAAGTCGGCGATGAACGGCATGAAGGTATTATATACCGGATAGGTGGTTTGGTATGATCAAGACACTATGCAGAATCAATGGCAACGTGTATATACAAACCCCACGCATAAAAAGATGCTATTTCCTGCTGCCCCAGCTGGGGCAGGTACGCGTTTTCTTGATTATTTGACCGATCATCAGGTTTTGTTTCGTGGCAATCTGTTAGATATTGGTTGCGGTAATGGTAGAAATGCCCTGGCCTTGGCGGCGCTAGGTTTTGACGTATATGGATTTGATGGTATTGCTGAGGCCATAACTGATGCACAGTATAAAGCCCAGGAGACGGGTTTGGATCAGAATACGCATTTTACTCGTGCTGATGCAGGAGGCGATTGGCCGTATGAAGACAACTTTTTTCAATTCGCGATTGATAGCAATACGTTTGCATCTTTGACCGAAGACGAACGCGCAGTGTATCTTTCTGAGATTGCCCGTGTACTTGCTCCTGGCGCGTTCTTGTTTTTGTATACGTACACGATACACGATCAGTACTATGCGCAGTTTCTTGCCACCGGCCAGCAGTTAGATATCGGTACTAAGATTGTATGTACTGATGACGGCATAGAGCGAATTTTGTATACCCCCGGAGAATTGCAAACCCTCTTTGCAGGTTTCACGATTAGACAGCGGGAAGAAGTTGTCCGGTACAGCAAGATGTTTGATACGTATTACAAACGCCATTTTGTAGCATTGATTATGGCGGCAGATTTTTCTTGATTAGTTAGGGGCATTCGCGTATAACTGTTGTATGGGTGGTGGACGATTTTCCATTTTGATAGCTGAGGATGAGGTGCCTTTGGCTCGCGCAATGGAAATGGTTTTGGAACAGGCTAGATTTGATGTCACGGTGGTTTCTAATGGCAATGATGTATTGGCAAAAATGCAACAACCCAATGCATTTGATTTGATCATCTTGGATATTCTCATGCCTCAAAAAAACGGGTTACAGGTATTGGAAGAATTAGTGCGAAATGGGGTAACAACGCCGGTTATCATTGCGTCTAACCTAAGCAGGGAGGATGAAATCACCGAAGCAAAGCGGCTTGGTGCGGTTGAGTATTTTATTAAATCAGAGACTTCGTTACATACGCTAGTCGATTTGGTTAACAAAGTTCGGTCGTCACAAACAGGCCAACCACACTAAAGTATGCCGTACATAATTCCTATCACCCTTGTCATTTTTTCCGCCCTGATTATTATCATCTCTCTGCTCGTTAGCAATCACCTTGTTACCAAGTCGTCACGCAAACAGTTGGACATGTCTATGCGCCACATGGTGTTGCTACGTGGCTTGCTCGGTCCGGGCCAACACTATATGGTGTTGATAGATGTGAATGGAGATATTCTTGATGTTGCGCCGAGTGTGCGAAGTGTCAACGGTATAGAAACAAAAGAGCTCATCAACCGTTCATTGGACCTACTGGTACAGGATATACCAGGTGTTTCTTTGCCCGACATGTGGCATCGCCTCCGTAATCAGGAGGAACCGTATCCTTTGCAGGTGCGTGGTGAATTGCGAAACGGTACCAAATTTGAGCACCCGGCAATGCTTCAGCCTATCCTTGTCAATGATGCCCTGGTGGGTTTTGTTCTAAAAAATGCTGATCAGGATGATGCAGGCGAAGTCAAACAGGGAGGCACGACCTCTGCGCTGGTGCATGCCAACGCCAAATCCGAGGCTATTATCGAAAGCATCGGTGAGGGTGTCATCGTGACCGATGCAGAAGGTAAGATAGTAACACTGAACAAAGCCGCAAAAGAGCTCCTCCAGATCGATGAGGCAGCAATAGGCAGCTCCATTACGGATGCCATGCTTCTTGAAGATGAACATAGCGCGATGGTTATCCCTTCAGTACATCCGTTGATACAGTCGTTACGTGACAAGCGGAGGGTGATGGAGAGATCGTTTCGGATTGTGAGAAGTGATATGGTAAAGGTTTCGTTAGCAATCACTGCGTCTCCTGTGCTGGTAGATGGTGATGTGATTGGAGGTGTAGGAGTTTTTCGCGACATAACACACGAGAGAGACATAGACCGTGCCAAGACCGAGTTTGTTTCCTTGGCCTCCCACCAGTTACGAACACCACTTACTACGATCAGTTGGTACACTGAACTGATTCTGGGGACGGATGCTGATAATCTCACGGATGAGCAACGTAATTATCTTGAAGTTATCTACCAAGGGAATCGTCGTATGATTGATCTGGTCAATGCACTGCTGAACGTTTCTCGATTGGAGCTGGGCACGTTACTTATTGAACCTGAACCAACCGACCTCAAACAGCTCTGTAATAACGTGTTACGCGATGTGGAGCCACTAATCCGCGAGAAGAAACATCGTGTGCAGTTTAATTTTGACGAGTCGATCGAATCGATTAAGGTCGACCCTCGCCTTATGACGATGATCGTACAGAATTTGTTGACCAATGCGATCAAATATACGCCAGAAGAAGGATTTGTTTCACTGGACATTGTAAAACGGTATCCTGATGTTATGATACGGGTAAGTGACAGTGGCTTTGGGATCCCAGTGGACCAGCAGGATCGTATTTTTTCCAAGTTGTTCCGCGCAGAGAATGTAACGGCACGAAACACCGAAGGAACGGGATTGGGGCTGTATATTGTCAAATCAATCCTTGATCATGCAGGCGGAAGGGTCTGGTTTGAATCAGAGGAAAACAAGGGTACGACATTTTATGTTACGATTCCACTGGAGGGGATGAAGTCCCGGTCTGGCAGCAAGTCTCTGACATAGCATATGGCAAAAATACTAGTAGTGGAGGATATGCAACCAATTCGAGAAGCTATTGCGGTAGCATTGGAAAAGGAAGGCCATACCATACTGCAAGCAACTGATGGCAAAAGAGGCCTTGCACTTGCATTGGCAGAACACCCTGATTTGTTATTAATTGATATTATTATGCCGGAGATGAACGGAGAAGAGCTGGTACGAGCCGTACGAGAGGACGATTGGGGTAAGAATGCGTCCATCATGATGCTGACCAATGTAGGTGATGCAGATCAGATTGCGGCAGTCCAAAAATATGGTGTGGTTGATTATATGGTCAAATCAAACTGGGAACTTGAAAAAGTAGTTGCTAATATTCAGCGGAAACTACAGCAGACAGCCGAACCTTTGGTATGAACTTGCTATGACAGAAACGAATCAAGGTCCAGTACCATCCACAATCATGGTGATAGAGGATACCGATGACTTACGTAATGCCATTACTGCCTCACTAGAGAAAGAAGGTTTTCGTGTCATTTCCGTACGAGATGGCGAAGAGGGGTATGTGCATGCCCGTCGCGTGGAACCGGATTTATTGCTGGTGGATATTATGACTCCTCGCATGGATGGATTAACCATGATCAAAAAACTGCGTGAAGATGATTGGGGTCGTACCGCGCGTATCATCATTCTGTCTAACCTAAACAACACTGATTTTTGGGAAACTGCCAAGCAGTACAATGTTGAGGACTATTTCATCAAGGCAGAGATGCCCTTGGGAGCGTTGGTACAGAAAGTCAAAGAGAAACTCGCACATAACACTGTCACTACCCAAACTTCTTGAGAATATTGCATATCCTGCCTGCCTATGTTGCAATAAACGTATCGTTAGGATCGTGGCGATATAGGGGCGCTCCGAGCCGTTTTTGGTCAATGTAATGGCCGATCAATCCGATGCTTCTGCTTAGGACAAAAAGCCCGTCCAGTATGTCATACGAAAGATATTCCTCAAGCTCTTCGTTTGTGCTACCCGCTTCAACAAACACGTCAAGCGCCACTGCGCCAAGCATGCCATCTATATTCAAAATAAGCGAGTGGTTCTTGGCAAGTGTGATTGCCTCAACCGCCCGGGCAAAGTCAAGATACCTCGTCTGCACCAAACGCTCTGTGGCGAATTGTTGCAGCAATTCGACTCGTTGATCGGGATTGAATCTGTTCTTTATACGGTGCCCAATGCCAGGAATTGGTTCATGTTTTTTGTTCATAGTATCCACTAATGCACGTGCTGATGTATTGGTATGTACCCCTTGATACCATACATTTGCAGCGCTGCCTGAGGCTCCGCCAAATCGTGGCCCAATGGTGAGTAGTCCCGCAGCCAACGACGACATAAGGTCTTTGCCCGCTCGTGCGGTAACAATCGTGTTGTGAGCACCAGCAACATTCGGACCATGATCTGCAGTGAGTTTGAGAAAGACATTGATAAAGTCAGCCAATACCGGTGGTATGTTTTTTTTCAGCCATAGGTGGCCAATTACTTCGGCAATGGAGATATCAGGGTTTGTGGCAAGGTCGAGGGCGGAGTTGCCATTGTATAGGGGTATGCCGCTACTATCATCTGTAATTGTGGAAACAATGCCAGGTTTGTGTCTGTTTTGAAATAACGCTGTGTCTAATTCGTATGGGTCGTTGGCAGATATCTTAAGGCGCGTAGCCTGTTTTTTGACGACCTCGCCCAGTTGTTCAAAACTATCCGGCACACGAGCACCTGCTTCACGCAGGATCTGGTTTTTGCGTACTGCGGATTCATCGTCCTGTACTGCCTGTGCGCCTGCATGCCCAAATTGAAACTCTCTGGGAAATGAGTCTGCTGCGATGCCTGTTGTATAGGCGACGATGGGTTTGGTGAGCGTGCCATCTTTGATTGCATCGGCAACGGCAATTTCCTGTCGGCCGCCCACCTCTCCCTGCATGACCACCAGTTTGACCTGTGGATCTGGTTCTAACAGGTTAAACACTTCACACAAAGTTGTACCAGGAAAGCGATCACCACCTATGGCGATAATACTGTGCACACTCCCGGTTGCCTGGGCTACAATATGGGCAAATTCGTTCACAAGTCCGCCTGATTTGGTAACCACAGCTACGTGTCCGGTTTGGTGCAAACCAGCACGAGCTTGTAACTCAACCCCGCCCCCAGCTGGCCCCAACTGAATGGTCCCTGCAATGATAATGCCAAAGATAGATGGTCCAAAGATAGTATGTTTGGCCTTTTTTGCCTTTTGCCTGACTATACGCATATCTCGCTCCGCGATACCTTCGGCGATAATCACCTGATATCGTACTGTGGGAAAGGCGATGATCTCTTCGGCAACCTGGCGGGCGTTTCGTTTGGAAGCAAAATTGACCACTGCAACTACATCTGGATGGTGTGCCATTGCGCTTGTTAATGATGGGTAGGTGGGCAGTAAGATAGGTTGACTGCCCCAAAAGTGGATCTGCGTACCGCGCTTGCCTGGTTTGATCAGGCCAACAAGTGATGGTTTGGGTTTGCCACATGCAAAATCAAAGTCGAGAGTTGTCTGGATGGCGTTATCACTGCCGGCGTAATAAAAAATACGCGAATCGCGGTTTATATGTTCCATATAACATCAGTTATCCCTGTTTCAGGGCCATGAACTGCATGAGGCAATTGTAATTGCCGAAGTTGTTCTTGGATACATGCAAGACCTTTTTGGTAATTAGGACCTCCTCGTCTGACTATCACGGTTACGTGCTGTTGTCGAAGTTGGTTGGTATACTCACGCAGCACTGAGCTAATTCCTGCAAACGTTTCTGCTACATCAGTAAAATTAGCTACAGCTCCCAGGATGAGTAAGTACTTTGGTTTGGATGTTTTTGCCTCTAACAACAAACGGATTACCCCATCGGTGTATTCATGCATTAACTGATGGTCAGGGTTACCGCTATACTCGCCGTAAAAGCCTATTTCTCCTCCCAGGCCTTTTTGGGTTAGTGCATCTGCCACAATGATGCTTGCCCCGCCTCCGGCAACTAATGGCCATATGGAGCCGTTTGGATTGAGTACTCGCAATTTCAACGATGAGCTTGAGTTGGCATCAAGTTGTTTGATCGTCTTTTCTACGATTTGGATGAGATCGTCTGCTGTGCGTGGTTCCATATCAAAAAATTCTTTCCACGATTCCCCTGCCTGCCACTGTGCGTCACTGTCGATTCGGCATTTAAGATCTGCGATATACACCGTGTCGTTGGTAATAATCAGCGGGTTTATTTCAAGAGAAACAAATCCCCAGGTTACAAAAAAATCGTACAGACGTACGATAACGTCGCTGATTGCTTCAACCGGATATGTGGCAGGTACGACCGAATGGACAAATTCCGTACATGTCGTGAGAGAGAGTCCATCTAACAAGTCAATGTTCAGAGAATGGATCCTATCCCAATTATCCTCTACATCAACGCCGCCGTTTTCGCTAAACAAAAGTACATCATGATCATGCACTGTCTGTATGGCAAGGAAATACTCCTGATCTAGTGTATGTTCGATATATGGTTCGATCAGAAATTGATCTAATACTACTGGCGTATCCTGCAACACGACCGTTTGGCCCCAGTGGTCGGTGACCCACTGCTGAGTTTCTCGCCAAGGCTGGTTGAGCAAAATAAGATGGCTCTTGCCACGCTTGCCAATGAACATGTCGGGTTTGGCAACCAAAGAAGTCTGTGTAAGCCACGGCTCGGTTTCAGGCAATGCGGCAAGTTGGGCGACGTCCGTCAGGGGCAGGACTTGTTGAGGTATTTTGAGTGTCGTATACAGTGCACGTTTTGCTTGCGCTTCGGATATCTTAATATGCATACGTTGTTAGTCAGTGGTGAGTGCTGCGAGCCGTCGGTTGATTGCCTGCCGCATTGATTCTTTCCGCTGAGTCTTGCTCTGCAGTTTGTATGGCG
>CAZQWJ010000001.1:65105-93117 GCA_964597265.1 uncultured Candidatus Saccharibacteria bacterium | reverse complement strand
TCCGACATTTACTTAATTACTGGATTATTCCATTGTGCAGACAAAAATTCAATATTCCGACTATCACAAAATCATATGCTGTCGCATATTGACCGATAGTACGGGGATTATCTATGATCTGGGCATGATTCGGATACATTCTGACGAACATACGTTCTGTGATGTCGATCCTGATCTACTACTCGAAATGATACTTGAATCACCGGAGATTCAATGGGTCATCTATCGATACATGCAGCAACACCATGAAACACAAGATTACCTGATGTCAGTTGCCACTACGACCAAAAGCACCTCACCATCACCGCTGTAACCAACGTTGTGTCTTAGCGTCTACTACGCTACAATCCTGCTATGGGATCCTATGAAACACTCTTCTCCTTGTGGCACAAGACGCTTACGTATAGCAATATCTTTGATTATCCACTCGATGAGGACGAGATTCACCGTTACTTGATCACCTCACATGCAATCGCTCATGACACTTTCACTAAGTGGCTTGAGAAAAATCGTTATCGGCTTCAGGATGATTTTGAAAAACACGAAACATATTGGATGCAGCAAGGCAGGCAATCACTTGTTACTGCCCGCCAAGGACGCAATCAGGCTTCTAAAAAAAAGCTTAAAAAGGCAAAACGCCTCACCCTGTTATTCTACCTGTTGCCATGGGTCAGACTTATTGGCGTAACCGGCGCAGTTGCAGCAAAAAACGCCACGCAGGATGATGACATTGACCTGTTTATTATTACCTCCCCAAAACGTCAATGGCTCACCCGCGCCATCATCCTAACTGCACTTACCATCCTCAAACGAAGATATCGCCTAGGCCACAAAAACACCAGACAAACCTTTTGCCTTAACCACATCATGACCATTGATCAGCTTGCGGTACGCACTCAAGATCTGTACATCGCCAATGATATTGCACGGATGAAGGTGCTTTGGAACAAAGCGAACGCGTATCGTTCTTTTTTGCAGGCGAACCAGTGGATCAAACAACACCTTGCTAATTGGTGGAGCCAAAAGGTGGCCGACCTCAAGCTAGACCAGCCATCACGGCCAGCAAGAATTAGAATCCCTGCAGGCATCACACATGTATGGTTTGTGCTTACCGCGCCGTTGCGCACACCGCTTGTCATGGTCACATGGGCGCTTGATGGTCTAGAGCGGTTGACATACCGCACACAGCAACGCAAAGATTCTACGAGAGAACTTGACCACCACATTCGCGATAACAGAGGTTGGATTTTGCGAGAATATTACCTGACACTAAAGAAAGAAGGTCACTCCCAACGCTACCTAAGCTAGTTCGGATAGCAAATTATTGATATCCAACGGCTTTGTGGCCATCTCGATCTGGCCAGATTGGTCTGTTTTCCATTCGTGCCGCGGTCTATCCGCATACAACTCAATGCCAATGTTATCAGGATCTCGCAAATAAATTGCTTCCGAAACAAGATGGTCTGCCATGCCGTCAATAGGATAGTCAGCTTTTATAAGACGCTGCACCGCCCGTGCCAGCTCTTTACGGCTCGGATATAAAATAGCAAAATGATACAAGCCCGCCGTGTGAGGTGGTTGCGGAGGGATGCCTTCTCCTTGCCATGTGTTAAGACCAATATGGTGGTGGTATCCGCCAGCAGAAAGAAAAACTGCCGACGTGTCGTAGCGCGCACTGACCTCAAACCCCAATATATCGCGATAAAAGCTCAAAGACCGCTCCAAGTCTGAAACCGTCAAATGCACATGACCAATGTGAACATCAGGATGAATTGTCATAAGGTGAGTATATCAGGAATAGGAGATTGTATAGCGTATCCTGTATAATCAAAACCAGCCTATGGACACCATTCACATCCTCATCGAAGGCTATGCGTACCCCAAAGAAGATGGCTCTTACGTAGCCAGTCCAACCACTGTATTAATTGAAACAAATGACAAACGGTTTGTCGTAGACCCTGGTGCCAATGCTACAAAATTGCTGGAGGCACTGGCGCAACACAACCTTCAACCTTCGGATATAGATTTTGTATACCTGAGCCACTATCATCCTGATCATTTCTTATGCCTGAGTTTGTTTCCAAATAAAGATGTCTACGATGGCACCACGCTTTGGAGAAATGATGAAGAATATGCACATGAAGGCGTTATCCCTGGCACCTCCATAGAGATTGTGCCTACTCCAGGACATAGCCCAGAACACACCTCATTGTTAGTACACACCGAGGAGGGCATTGTGTGTATTGCACAGGACCTGTTTTGGTGGGAAGACGGCAAGCAGGACTCTGACACCGAGGAGGCTCTCCTGAGCCTGCAAGATCCATTTGTCACCGACACCCAAGCCTTACGCACATCCCGCGAGTTAATCTTAGAAAAAGCTGATTGGATCATCCCCGGGCACGGCAAGAAATTCCAAAATCCGCGAAAGATGAACTAGTATATAATCAAACCACGTATGAAAATCGCAATAATGAGTGATAGCCACGATAGGTGGGACAATTTGGAAAAAGCGATTGCCTTGGCCAATGATGCCGGATGCGAATTACTCTTATTCGCCGGCGACTTCATCTCCCCGCCAGGATTGCCTGTGCTAGAACAATTCAACGGGCCAGTCAAATTTGTCTGGGGTAATAACGAAGGCGAACGGGTCGCGCTGACACGCAAGATGGATGCGTCCGCGAAAATCAAGCTATGCGGCGACGTGTATGAAGACACAATTGATGGGATACGGGTGTTTATGAACCACTACCCACGGCAGTCCGAATTAGCTGCACAATCAGGAGCGTTTGATCTGTGTATTTTTGGACATACGCATGAGTACCACGAGGAACAGATAGGGCAGACCTTGCTCATTAACCCAGGGGAAATTCAAGGCTTCAGTACCGGCCAATCCACCTTCATCATCTTCGACACCACCACAAAGACGGTAGAAAAGATGACCGTACGTTAATCTAAATCACCCTAAATTAGTAATTGGACGAATACCCAAGTAAGTATCTTTGATACGAGGAGAAACCTTACATCATGCCGCCCATACCACCCATGTCAGGATCCATTCCTGGTGCGGCTGGAGTAGTTTCTTTTTCTTCTTTGACCTCTGCTACCAATGCCTCAGTGGTGAGGATACTAATAGCAACTGATGCAGCGTTTTCTACTGCTGAGCGAGTTACTTTTACCGGATCTATGATCCCCTGTTCTACCATAGAGCCAAATTCACCAGTCATCACATTAAACCCGGTATCACCATCTTTGCCATCTATCTCGCGCACAACCCAACCTTCGTCAAACCCTGCATTGCGTGCAAGCTGACGAACAGGTGCCTCAAGCGCTTTGTACACAATGCGGTGTGCTACTTCTGTTTCGTTTGTTCCTTGCATGTCCTTCTCGAGTACCTTACGCGCGCGCAACAGCGCAACACCGCCACCCGCAACAATACCCTCCTCGATTGCAGCACGGGTCGCCTTTTGAGCATCTTCTACACGATATTTCTTCTCTTTCATTTCGGTTTCTGTTGCAGCGCCAACACCTAATACTGCAACACCACCAGACAGTTTTGCCAAACGCTCCTGTAGTTTTTCTTTGTCATAATCGGAGTCGGTTTGATCCATTTGTGCTTTGATCTGGTCTACCCGAGCGAGTATGGCGTCTTTATCGCCTTTTCCACCAACAACAATAGTGTCGTCTTTGGTGCTAACAACTCGATCCGCACGACCAAGATCTTCGACAGTGACACTGTCTAACTTGCGTCCGAGTTCTTCGGAAATGACCTGTGCGCCGGTCAAAACAGCGATATCCTCAAGCATTGCCTTGCGACGATCTCCAAACCCTGGAGCTTTGACTGCCAACACATTGAACGTACCACGCAGACGATTTACTACTAACGTGGCCAATGCTTCAGCTTCGATATCTTCGGCGATGATAACGAAATTTTTGGTGATTTTGATAAGGTTTTCGAGCATGGGGAGAAGATCGTTTATAGCGGAGATCTTACGATCAGTGATCAGGATGTGTGCGTCTTCTACGACCGATTCCATGCGCTGTGTGTCTGTAACAAAATATGCGGATACATACCCGCGATCAAACTGCATCCCTTCACGGTAATCAATTTCGAACTCTAAACCACGTGATTCTTCGACCGTGATTACTCCCTCGTCACCGACTTTTTCAAATGCCTCGGCAATCTTTTCTCCAATTTCGGTATCTGCGGCAGAAAGAGACGCAACCTGCTTTTTCTCTTCGAATGTTGTAACGTCACGCTTGATAGACTTCAACTCATCAACCACTTTGGAAGCGGCAGACGCAATCCCCGCACGAAGGAGCATAGGATTCACCCCAGCAGCGATGTTCTTAAGGCCTTCTTCGACAATCGCCTGAGCCAATACGACTGAAGTTGTAGTACCGTCACCAGCGACATCATCAGTTTTGCTCGCTGCCTCGCGGAGAATCTCTACACCCATCTGTTCAAACGGATCTTTGAGCTCTATAGCTTTTGCAACAGTAATACCATCATGGGTGACGGTGGGACCACCAAAACTTTGAGAAAGCGCAACATTGCGCCCTTTGGGACCGAGCGTTGTCGCAACCGCACGAGACAACATGTCTACACCTGTCTTGAGTTTTTTTCGAGCATCTTCTGCGTATACTATTTTCTTTGCCATAATGTTTAGAATTTCTAAATTCGAAATCCTAGATCCTAGATTCGAAACCTGTTACTTTTCTATTTTTGCAAGCACATCCTTAATCGACACCAACAGCAATTCTTCACCATCAACCTTGATCTCTTGCGGACCATATTTGGTAAACACGATTGTATCACCAACAGCAATCTCATCAATGGCTATGCGTGTACCATCATCAGCCTTACCTCCAGGACCAATTGCCAACACTTCCCCTTCTTCTGGGCGCTCCTTGGACGCGGTTTCTGGCAAAATAATGCCACTCGCTGTAGTTTCTTCTTGTGTATACGGACGGACTAATAATTTGTCTCCGAGTGGTTGTATCTTCTTAGCCATATAGTGTTATCCTTGACAGTTTTGTATTGTATAAACTTTTTGGGGATTGTCAAGTCTTTAAGCTGTCCAATACAGCCTGGATTTCTTCGGCAGCTCCGTTTAACGCGCCTGGAGCAGCGCCTTCGTTTGCACTGGTACTCTCGACTGCCCTGGCGAGAGATTGCTTGATTTTATCGTTCAGAATAACGTCATGTGTTTTGTCAGCAAGCGACCACGACGTGGCAGTCGGCAACTGCTGCATGTACGGGGACACTCGTTGGTCGAGACTCAGTGTGTCGGCCAAATCAGGCCGTGGGTACGGCACGCCAAATCCTCGTACCTCTGACGCGTTTCTGTATAACTGTACTAACTGGTCTTTCCCCATCATATAGGTCAACAATCGCCACGCCTCTTTGGGACGTTGGCCATTTTTGGGTACCACCTCAACCCAGTATGATGCCCAATTTTTCCCTTCAGATTCTCTTATCGCAAATTGCGGCACTGGTGCTACTTTGACGGTAAAGTTGGGACGCCGTGCAAGAATATCATTGAGCCTATACGATGGGACAAAAATCATAGCCACTCGTCCTTCTATAAATGCCTGCGTAGAGTTTTCCCAAGATGGGTTGTAGGATTGTTCGCTAGAACCAAATTTAGCATAAAACCGCAACGCATCTGCACCCAAATTGTCCCCTCGCGGAGACAACGAATTATGAAACCGTACGGCACCTGTTTCATCACTAAATGTCACCCCGTTTTGGGCAAACATGAGTCCGAGAATGTCAGTAAAATACTCTATTTGATTACTAAACCCCATCCCGGCGCCTCCCTGAATGACCTGCCCTGCATCATTCTTTCGAGTCAAACGGGCAGCATACTCCCGAAACGTATCCCAATCACTAGGCGGTTGGGTCAAACCTGCTTGCCGAAACAGGTTCTCGTTATATACCAACGCTAACCCTTCTATTCCCAAGGGCACCCCATACACCTTGCCATCGATAACCAGATCTTTTGCGATAACTGGATAGAATGAGTTTGTGAACGTATTCACGTCCATGACGTCACTGGGTAATGGTTCAAGATTGGCAGCTAGATAGGGTACCCATGTTGCATGCACCCGAACGATGTCCGGCGGATCTGCTGTGGTAAGGCGGGCGCGTACGGTCTCGAAATGCTGTCGAGGATCCCGTACCTGATAGTCAACCGAAACAAACTCACGTTGAGACCGGTAGCTGTCAAAAACCGGCTGCACGACTGAGGCGGGCTCCCATAACCCCCAATACTCCAACGTGAGTGGCGTGCGTGATTCACTTCCCAAAATTGGCACCCAAGCTGGAAATGTTACCTCAATCCCCAATAGAGGGATGGTGCAGCCTGTCAATGTAAAAGAGATCAAGATAAAGTAAAGCCCCAAAAGACCACGTTTTATACGTACTCGCATGTTAAAATACTAACATTGCTATTTATGACCAGTCAATTGATCCCTTTATTTATCGGTAGTTTTGTCATTTCATTTCTTGCGACTCCAGTCGTCATGTATCTGAGTAAAAGGTTCCATTTGGTTGATGATCCTCACCGAGGACACCCCGGTATCATCCACGATGCCCCCATCCCTCGCGCTGGAGGTGTGGCGATGTATATAGCGTTTTTCTTGGTGAGTCTCATTGGTTTGCCACACTCGCCCATTCTGATAGCACTACTCATAGGTTCTGGCGTTGTTGTTGTTGCCGGGGTCTTGGATGACAAATATGACCTCTCACCATACATCCGATTGTTTGTTATTTGGCCATTAGCCGCGTTTGTCGCTATCGCAGCAGGACTGACGTTTTATATGACCAATCCGTTTGGCGAGGGCATATGGTATCTGGATCAATTGCAGATATCTCTTCCTAACACACTTGGCCAGTTCGTACTTTTGCTTCCGGCACACGTAGTCATTGTCTTGTGGATAGTCTGGGTTATTAATATGGTCAAACTGTCCAAAGGAGCCAGCCAGCTCCCAGGAATGGCATTTTTTGCCTTTTGTACCATTGCTGCAGTATCGCTCAAATACGCCAGCGGTAACCCTGGACAATTTGAAACCGCAGCTTTGGCAGTGATTATGGCAGGAAGTGTTTTGGCGTTTGTACCGTTTAACTTTCCACCAGAGCGTATGCTCCCTGGGGATAGCGCTGCTGCATTCATTGGGTATACGCTGGGCGTTCTCTCAATGCTCTCAGGAGGCAAACTGGCTGCTGCGATTATTGTTTTGGGGATTCCGGCAACTGATATGCTTGCAACAATCACCGCTCGGCTTTTACAAAAAAAGAACCCTTTTACCGCAGCCGGACAAGATCACCTGTATCACAAACTTATGGCTTTGGGACTGGATAAACGTATAGTTATTCTGCTTTATTGGGTTGTTACGGCATTGTTGGGTGTTGTGGCGATCAGCCTAGACAGCAGTCAACAGAAACTATTTGTTTTTGCTACAGTAGTGGTTGGTACGTTAGGACTTTTTGTGTGGACACATCATGCGCTCAAAAAACGCCTCTCAAAGTAATTTCGTCCTCTGTTATTCTTCGGCAACAGGTACAATAACGAGTGGCACGGTGAATGTCTGCGACTCAACATCGTTTCTTCCTGTCACAACGACATTGATATGTACTGACTCTCCTGGATTAAGCACAATATCCGTTGTCCGGGAACGTATGATCCCCTCCGGTGTTATAGCAATTCCGCCACGATGCACCACTGTGTCAACTGCATATGCAGACCCTAACGGGTCGGTCATAATTGTATCGTCCAAAACAGCCAAAATCGGTAATCTGGTCAAACCGACCAACAGGTGATCTGTATCATTTGCTACTGCACCGTCTTTTACCACAATGTGGACATCGCCTTCTGAAGCTGCAGCTGCAAACTGCGACTCGTGTACATCATCAGGTCGAACCATTGTAATGAGAACACGTTCGTAGGCATGGCTGGGTTCAGGTTCGGACGCTACCATACCTCGCACCTTGATGGAGTGGTTTGCACGATTGATCACTGTGTACAGTTTGTGATATGTAGCTACTTGATTTCGGAATGCTGTCAACTGTAACGTGTCCTGGTAACCAGCACTGGAAGAAACCGGATTGAACGTAACATGACTGCCAAAGTCAAAAAAATTCGGTAGAACGATAAAATCTCCTGCCGCCGCTTCAGCGCCTGCCACTGTAGGTGATGTGTGTATGGTCGTAGCAACAAGATGAGTTAAAGCGGGCGGCAACAGGACCATACCCATTAACACGACCATCAAAAAAGCATTTACAATTAATGAAATCGGTTTTTTGATCATATGGGCAGTTCCCTTTCCAAGTCATTTACAAACAACCACGTCAGAAATGCCGCAATGGCAAAACTAACCCCAGTCACCCACCCGTAGGAAATATCCAGCAGTGTGTGGACAAGACTCACTACAACCACCAACCACAGGTACGATAACCAGACCAATGCCTTGTGATAAATTTCTACTGAAGACGTGATGAGCCGTGTCAGATTAAGAGAAAGAAGTCTCAGGGTAAAAGAAGGAGAGATGTGTGTTTCGTGAAAATGATACGCTTGAGCCAGTAGCCAAACCAACCCGATCCCCAGCACCAAGACTACAATGAGATTAGAGTACGAATTAACCATCAGCAATCCCTCACGGCTGGCAAACTCAATTCCTCGTGAGGTTACTGACAAAGACAGCTGCCAATCAATACCGAACACCACCGTTACCAACCACATACTTATTACTTTGGTAACAACCACTAATACCGCTGGAATAATCGTTTCATCAATAAGGCGCAATAAGATCTTAGAGACCATCAATCATCGTGCTATCTTTGCCTGGTTAAGAATTAGCAAAAATTAGGCAGTCTTATGCTTACACTATATAGCGGCTTGATGAACAGGGTCAAGAGGGTAGGATACAACAAGTCAAAATGAGTCTGATATATTATGTACTAATGCCCCCTTTCACGAACTCCCGGAACACCTCTGCGGGGATACTCACCTGACCGATTTGCTTTAGTTTCTTTTTACCTTTCTTTTGTTTCTCTAACAGCTTGTCTTTGCGAGTCCTATCTCCGCCATACAGCTTGCCGGTAACATCTTTTCGAAATGCAGACACATCCGCACGGGCGATGATCTTACCGTCAATAGTCGCCTGGATAGGAAGTTTGAACTGTTGACGAGGAATAAGCTCTTTTAATCGTTCAACCATGCGTCTGCCTTGTTCTGTGGCCAATTCGCGCACGGTCTGGAATGATAAAGCATCGACTTCTTGACTGTTGATCAAGATAGATAGTTTGACCACATCCGCTGGTCGGTAGCCAATCACCTCATACTCAAGGGACGCGTAGCCGGAAGATACAGATTTGAGTTGGTCATAAAAATCAGTCATGATAGACAGGAGCGGTAGTTCAAACGTCAACAGCACACGATGGGTTGATAAGCCGGGCAGATTTTCGGTGTGCACCAAAAAACCACGATACTTGGTACACACTTGTATAATCGCACCCATGTGCTCTGCTGGGGTAATAATTCGCGCTGAAACCCATTGCTCCTGGCCGTTTTCAAATTCAACTGTCGGCGTTGTCACCAATACTTCCACTCCTAACTCACTTTCGAGACGTTCTTTGACAATATCCACATGCAATAATCCCAAGAAACCACACTTAAACCCAAATCCCAACACCTGTGAACTTGCTGGCTCATAGGTCAAGGCGGAATCATTAAGCGAAAGTTTTTCGATCGCATCACGCAGGTGTCGATAGTCATCCGTGTCGATAGGGAAAAGCGATGCAAACACGAGCGGTTTCATTGGCTGATACCCCGGTAATGGTGTCACCTGATTGTGATCTTTTGCCAACGTAATCGTATCACCAACCTGCACATGCGAAATGTCTTTGATGCCTGTTGCAATATACCCAACCTCTCCTGCGACTAATCGTTGTTGTGGCACCATATTCTCTTTCAAAAACCCTAACTCCTGAACAACAAACTCTGTCTGTCCGTGCATAAGCCATGCGTTACTTTCTTTGGCAATCTCACCACCAAACACTCGCACCAATGCGACCACTCCTTTGTGCGCATCATAAAAGCTATCAAACACAAGCGCTTGCACCAGATCATCCACTCGCCCTTTTGGCTCAGGTACACGTTCGATCACTGCTGCCAAAAGTTCCTGCACCCCTTGGCCGGTCTTGCCCGAGGCGGGCAAAATATCCGCTTCGTCAAACCCAAACATCTCCTGCAGTTCATGCTGCACTTCCTCGACACGAGCCTGGACCAAATCTATCTTGTTAATAACCGGAATAATCGTAAGCCCTTGCTCTATAGCCTTATAGGTATGTGCCAGAGTCTGCGCCTGAATACCTTGCGTGGCGTCTACTAACAAAATAGCTCCTTCACACGCAGCCAACGATCGGGTTACTTCATAGGTAAAATCAACATGTCCGGGAGTATCGATGAGATTCAAAATAAACAGTTGTTTTGAATCTGCAAATGCTACATTCGAATTTCGATCTTCTAATTTGTTTCGTGTTTCGATATTAGAATTTAGTGCTTCTGCCCGATATTCCATGCGCACCGCCTGGAGTTTGATAGTGATTCCGCGTTCCCGTTCCAGCGCGAGTTTATCAAGAAACTGTGCTTTCATCTTTTGAGCGGTTACCGTGCCTGTTGTTTCAAGCATCCGGTCCGCAAGCGTAGATTTGCCGTGATCCACATGCGCGATGATGCAAAAATTTCGGTATGATGGCTGAGAATGCATAGCGCAAGCTTACCACAAGGAAGGAAAAAATAAAGTCTAGACAACGAGTCTTCAGTGCAGACTATTGGTCTTGAGTGTAGACTATTAGTCTTCAAGAAGGGAAGGCTGGTGTGGAGGGACAACGGTTCGAGCTGTACTCAGTGCCTCTTTGAAGTCACGCAATTTCCATAAGATCTTAAAGAAAATCTTCACCTGCTCAACACCCAGTATCCATGTCAAAAAGATATAGGTGGTTCCACCCAACGATAGCACCAACCACACGAGAATAACCAAATTCACCACCCGCGTAGTATCAATAAACACTTGGTCAAGTACTCGTACCGGAATGAAAATCATTGCAGCCATAACCAACCCTGACACTGCAATGTTAAGGATCGGCACAAACAGCTTACGTTTGTCAAAACGTATTCGTATATTTAACAACCACAACAAAATGACAAATTCAATAACCGTACCAATAGTCATACCAGCTGCAAGTCCCTGCACTCCCCACACCATCATTAACGAAGCAGCAAAAAGCACGCTTGAAATCGCTCCCAATACGCTGATAAGTACGGGGAGTTTGGTTTCTTTGAGAGCAAAAAACGCTCGCATGATCAACAAGTTGCACGCTTGAGCCAGCAGTCCAAGTGAAAGTATTGCCAGTACCCACGATGTCAATACCGTAGCCTCCCAGTCAAACCGTCCAATACCCAACACCAAACGGACAACAGGAATTTTTAGTACGATCAACACCACTGAAATAGGCACGATCATGAAAACGATTTGGTGGAGCGAAGACAAGAACGTGTCGTGAAAGTGCCCCTTGGAATTCTTGGCCGCCTGCTCAGAAAGTGCGGGCAGGCTCGCTTGGGCAATGGCAGCTCCAATAACCCCTACCGGCACAAAATAAATACTCTCGGCAAATCGCATGAATGAGATCGATCCCACCGCAAGCAACGAGGCAAAACTTACCATAACCACGGTTTTGATATGATCTGCAACCAGCCCAATTGTCCGTGGCAAGGATAAGGTGACGAGTTGCTTCATCTCCGGACCGGTGGACAAAACCGGGCGGTATTTGAATCCCAGGTGAAAGAGTAACGGCAGCTGCACCAGCAGATGCAACAAACTCCCTAGAACAACGCCCCACGCCAATCCGTTAACCCCCATAATAGGATAGAGTACAACCACCCCAAAAATAGCACCTAAGTTATACAGTAACGGCGAGAGATACGGCAAAAAGAAACGTTTAAACGCTTGCAACGTGCCGGCGATATAACTGGATAAGCCCAGCAGGATCGGAGAAAGGAGCAAAATTCGCATTAATTCAACAAGGATTTCTCGCTGTGGTTCGGTAAACCCTGCGGCTACCAAAAAACTCAATGGCCGAGCAGCCACATACATGCCCACGCTCAAACCCACAAAAAGCAACAATGACCAGTTAATCACGCTACTGGTAAAAGACCACGCTTTCTCACCTCCACGTTGCGAAACATATTCCGAAAAAAGAGGGATGAATGCAGCATTGAGTGAACCCACCACAACAAGTTGGAAGATTAACTCTGGCAATTTGAATGCTGCCACAAAGATGTCAAATGTTTCGCCAGCACCAAGAATACCCGCATACAGGCGCATCTTTACAAGTCCCAAAATAGCACTCAAAAAAAGCAGGGCCCCTACTACCATTGCCCCGGAAAGAATTGTCTTTTGTTCCTGATACAGTAATTTCTTACCGTTTTTTAATAATGTCGCAACCATAAAAGTATATACAGTGTAAAGCCTTGTCCGTGGTGATACAAGAGGCCGTTACACCAGGCATTCAAAACTTCGTTGGTGAGAAAGCCTGCAAAATGCCTCTTCCTTGCCAAAAACACCCAACGTATGATATAGTTCCAGGCTGGAACAAGTATATCTCATATGCCAAACACTGCATCCGCCGAAAAGGCGCTTAGACAATCAAAGAAAAGGGCCATCATCAATAACCGCACAAAGAAAGCCTACCGTGAGGCTATAAAAGATATGCGTACCAACCCTTCTGCTGAACACCTGCAAACGTCTTTCTCCCAATTGGACAAAGCTGCCAAGCGTCATGTTATTACCCAAGGCAAAGCCGACCGCTTGAAATCCCGTTTGAGCGCACTCCTCAAATAATCACGCTTTTTCTGTCAGAACAAACCTAATCAGCTCGTCTACTATATCCGCCTGTCCAGTTTTGGCAGCATAATCCATTTCTACCAACTCCTGATGACGATATGCCAATTCCTCAGAAGTCCAATATTTCTGTTGCGTTTGCAATTTACCAATCACAAATGGTGGTTGGCCAGACAAACCATTGGGCTCCTGCGCCAGCATCAGAAGCCGTACCTGGCGAGCAAGCATACTGTGTAGATAAAAAGGATCCGTATCACTAGCGAGGAGATTTTCCAGTAGAACAAACGACAGAAGCGTTTTCCTTTCCCCAAATACATCCACAAACTCAAAGATATTCTCTTCAATTGTCGCTGCAGCTATTGCTCTGGCAGCGTCCGTAGTTATAGCAGTGTCTCCTTGAAACAAAGACAATTTGTTCAACTCATTTGACCATGCCCAGCGGTTGGCCTGATGCCGATTCCATAACAGTTGGAGCACGTCATGCGCGACCGTATACCCTTGTTCTTTTACCCATGCATAGATCTGCTGACGCGACTTAGGCGCATACTCCTCAACAGTCGCGTGTTTGAGCAACCATTTGATCACTGCCTGGCGGCGGTCAATCTTTTCTCCCTCCCATACCACCAGCGATGCCGCAATTCCTTGCAACTGCTCGACCGTCAACTTCTTCACGAGATCCCGCACCACAATCATATATTCCTCACCAAACAGTGTAGCTGCCTGTATATGCGATAACTCACTCAGTTGCGTTTCATCCGTCAAATTCCGTACACCCGCATACGATTCGCTCAACTGTTTGATACGTTGATGAACCGAATAATCATCTGGTCCGTACAGAAAGTAGATCATGAAGAAGCAGGTTCTAGCTGGGCAGACTGATAAAAAGTGTCATGTATCCAACGCTGTATGTCTACATAATTGTTTTGCCCGGCAGTTGGGATGAGTACATATGCGCCGCCAAACAACCCTGGATCTGGGGCATAGATAAGCGACGACTCAGTGTCCGGTCCACCCAACACATGACCCTGTAGTGACACCTGATTAGCTTTTTTGGCTAATTGAAAAAACAACGGCAAATCCCCGATACCTATTGTCGTTGCAACATTATCTGACACTGCCGAATACAACCCTCGAATCTTATCAAGACTAAACAGCGTTTCTGACGACATAACTTTGGTCACAAATGCATTTATGACGTTCTGCTGGCGTTTGGCACGGGCAAAATCACTGCCTTCTGGACCCAAGGCATGACGACTACGAGCGTATTGCAATGCTGTTTCACCATCCATATATTGCCAACCTTCAGAAAAACTGACTACCTGATAGCGCAAATCCCAAGCCGCGTCTTCGTACCCACTACGAGGATACATATAGTCAGTAAAGGCCTGTTCTACATAGATGTCCAAGCCTCCAATTGCGTCCACTCCTTTTACAAATGCGTCAAAATCCACCCGCATCCAGTAGTGAATCGGCACACCAACAATCTGTTCTGTCACCTGCGCCAATAATCCCATACCTCCACCGTCAGGATATCCAAACCGATCACCAAACGCGTGTACCGCATTGATCTTGGTATGTTGCTGGGCAAATCCATCAAACGCAGGTACTTGCACCCACAAGTCGCGAGGCAACGAGACCATATTGACTACCTCTCCCTCAGAATCAACCGAGGCCACAATAATCGTATCTGCCAAAAAGCCATTACGAGCCAGTGTCCCATCAGGTCCTGCATATTGGTATGGTTGATAGCTACGACGGTCAATCCCGACAAGCAGAACATTGGTATGTCCATACGAGTCTCTGGCTATGTCCGCTCCCCCCGGAAGCATGAATGAGATCGCGGTCGCTGATTCTTCCCACACGTTGGCAAGTGTCTTCATTACCGGCGTGAGCAAGAGTTTGAGACCGAAAAACAACACCGCCAGTCCAACAACGATTCCGATATATTTGACCAACGGTCTTTTTTGACGAGGAGCAACGCTTGTATAGGTAGGCGCCTTACGACTCGCTAACCGCCGGGATTTTCGTGTAGAGTTAGATTGATACCGCATAGAAAATGTAGCAACAAAGTGATTCTGGCGTTGGCCTTGTCTACTAGGATTACTACGTACTACTGTTTACTAATTCCAGAAACTCCTGTACCGCCAGGCTAGCGCTTCCTGGCATTACACCAGCAATCTCTGAGTATTGCCAGTATTCACGAATGTTTTGCGAGTTAACACTGCCCCCATACATGATTGAAGCGTTGTCGGAAGCGTGTGTTGCCACATCGTTGATTGCCTCCACTGCCTGCTGCCCGGTCAATGGCTGGCCGCCAAACGTCGAAATCGCAGAAATAGGTTCATATACCAGAGTGATGTTCGGAATCTGCGACACCTCTACCCCCTCAAAAACACTGCGTATCTGCTGAACGAACCATTCCTGAGAGATGGTTGTCTTTTGTCGTGGCACCCGACCATCTTCTAGCACCTGATCCGCGATACACACGAACGGATGCATCCCGTACTCCAGTGCCTGCTGAACCTTGAGATTGATAAACTGATTCGTTTCGCCAAAGTACATGCGCCGTTCCGAATGCCCGATGATGATATGCTGCACGAGGTCTTTGAGCTGTTTTGCCCCAACCTCACCGGTAAACGCGCCTTCGTCTTTGGGGCTAACGTTTTGCGCACCCAATTCGACCGGAATACTCTGTTCTTCAATGTACCGTTTCATGTCCGGCAATAATACAAACGGTGCAGCTACCACCACGGTTACATCTGATGGTATCTGCGGGTGTGCCTGTTTGAATGCGGACAACCATCCGCGTGCTTCATCTATTGTTTTGTATTGCTTCCAGTTCGCAACGATATATCGCATAGTAGTTAGTGGCTTTCGCGTACTGCCTTTAGCCCGGGCAAATCTCCCTCAGCCAAAAAATCAAGCATGGCGCCTCCGCCAATGGATACAAAGTCTATCTTATCCAGAACACCAAACAAATTCAACGCCGCAATCGTATCCCCACCGCCAATGATAGTTCGTGCGGATGAGTGTACAACTGCCTCCGCTATCGCCTGCGTACCAGCACGAAACTCCTCTTGCTCAAAACGACCTACGGGCCCGTTCCACACAATCGTATTTGCCTTGGCAAGTTGTGTGGTGAAGTCAGCAACTGACTCGGGACCAATGTCATCCACTCGCACTGCATCGCGCGGAAATCGTACCCCTTTGACTCCTTCTAATTCTGCGGCGAACATCAACGTACCCCCGAGTAAAATCGTATCCGCAAACGAGGCCATTTTTTTCACTAACGGCACTTTGGTTTCTGCTTTACCACCACCCATGATAAGCACGAGCGGAGGGGCGGGATTTTCTCTCGCGTGCGTGAGTTCGGCTATTTCTTCTGCAAACCGAATACCCAGGTAGCTCGGCAGATACCCAGCCACACCTACCGTGGACGCGTGCGCCCGATGAGCTGTAGCAAATGATTCGTTTACAAATATATCCGCACAACTAGCCAAAATCTGAGCCAGCGTAGGATCGTTGGCCTCTTCCCGAGGATCAAAGCGGATGTTCTCAAGTAACAGCACATCCGATGAGGCCAGTGCTTGCGTGATGGTTTCGGGGTTGTCAAACCAATCTTCCACCAACACAATCTCCTCACCAAGTAATGCGTGCAAACGTTCGCCTATCGGGCGCAAACTCAACTCCGTAACATGTTTACCCTCTGGTCGACCTAAATGTCCTACCATGACGACTTTGGCACCATTGGTACGTAAGTAGGTAAAGGTAGGGAGTAGTGCCTTGAGGCGGTAATCTTCCTGGATAACCCCACCTTCAATGGCAACATCAAGATCGCCTCGCACGAGTACTGTCTTGTTTGCAACATCTATTTCTGAAATTGGATACATCGAAACCATCATACCATGCTACGTGGCTGAGATGGTAATAGGTCAATTGCCTCTCCGACTACGGTTAAATCCGGTACGGCCAAACTCCCTTTCCGCTCTTGCTCGCCTTGCTTCCTCCTGTAATGCCTTCTCGTCAAACCCTTCCTCAAGTACCTGCTCAAGATCGGACAAATGTTCGTTGCGATTCATTTCAGCTAATTCAGCCCGAGCTTCCGTGTATTCCTCACCACTCAGTGGGCCAAGAGGGCCTTGCATTTCAACAGAAGAGTCAATCCCATTTTGGTAGTTCTCTTCAGCTACGTCTGGTAAGTGCTCAAAGTCTGCTAACGCTTCTTGGACTTGTTGCGCAGTAGCCTCATTCTCAGCCTTACGTCTGACAGGTATGCCCTTCCTATTACTACCAGCACTCTCACCTTCCAGTTGTTTTGCTGTTGTGTATCTCTGTCCAGTAGCATGATCAGATCTTATGGTTATACGTCTTTTGCCTTGTTTGCCTTGAAGGTATTTAAAATCCCCTGTCCGTGCTTCAGGTGATTTTCCAGGTGGCCATTTGGCCGACCTTAGGTCATCTTCAATCCCCGGCCGTGCACCCTCACTACGTACACCCCATTGAGGCTGGGGTCTGCTGAAGTTAGTTTAGTTGTAACGGGAGTATCCGACATACTATAACGACTGGCTGATTTCGTAGGCCATTTCGACGAGGCGGTTGCTGTAGCCCCATTCGTTGTCATACCAAGCGAGGACTTTGACCAGATTGCCATCTACCACCATAGTAGAGGACAGGTCTACGATAGCAGAATGCGGATCGCCAATGATATCAGACGACACAATCGGGTCATAGGTTACACGAAGCACTCCGTCGTAAAAAGGATTTTTGGTGGCTTTGATAAATGCCTCGTTGATCTCTTCGACAGTTACATCTTTTTTGAGTAAGAACGTAAAATCGGACAACGACCCGGTAATCACCGGCACCCGAATGGCAATCCCGTCAAACTTACCGTCAAGTGATGGGATGACTTCTTTGCTTGCCTTGGCAGCGCCAGTACTTGACGGCACAATATTCACCATTGCAGAACGCCCTCGTCGCATATCATCAGGTTTGCCTCCGGGCGGAAGTCCATCGACCAGGCTTTGGGTGGCAGTTACCGCGTGTACGGTGGTAAGCATGGCTTTTTCTATACCAAACGCTGCTTCAATAATTGCAGCCACCGGCGTAATACAGTTGGTAGTACAGGATGCATTCGAGATAATGTCTTCCCCATCATATTGATCATTGTTAACACCCTTCAAAAAGGTCTGCACATCCCCGCCTTTGGTAGGAGCGGATACCACCACGCGCTTGGCTCCAGCTTCAATATGCGCACGAGCCGCTCCGTCTTTGGTAAAGAATCCGGTACATTCAAGCACCACATCAATATCCAGGTCACCCCAGGGCAATTGCGCGGGATCTTTTTCTGCAAATACGCGCACCGGCTCGTCGTTAACGATCAAAAATACCTCGTCAGTTTCGATATGTTCTTCATAGTTAATCTCTGCCAACTCTTCATCAAACGAAGTAACGCGATCGCCTTCTTTGGCTTTGATGGAAAATTCTGCTACTCCATACGGCGAGTCGTACTTGAGCAAATATGCCAATGCGCGAGGATTAGATAGATCGTTAATAGCAACGACTCGTAATTTGGGGTGTTCAGAAATGATCTTGAACGCTTGTCTACCTATTCGGCCAAATCCGTTAATAGCAACGTTAATCATTGTGTTTCTTGTAGTACTGACTCTATCCAGTGGAGCATTGTCTCTTTGGGCATGGCGCCAATTTTGCGGGCTACTTCTTCACCGTCTTTTTCTATTACATAGGTCGGGATGCTCATCACGCCGAGATCCTGCACCTTTGACTGGTGTTGTGGATCGTCTACGTCTAACATCTCAAACTCAATCTTTCCTTCTAACTCTGTTTTGAGTTCGGTAAGTATTGGCTCCATCTGGTGGCATGGTCCGCACCAGTCTGCATAAAAATCAACAAGCTTCAACATAGAGATACCATACCATAGTTTGTTTTGAGAGACTAGCGGGCGTTTGCCTATACATCGCGGGATATTCTGAGCCTGTACACGTTTGCTCACTAGCCAAAAGAAGGAATCCATACTATAGTAACTACAAGGCATATGAACAAAGACATTGGTCTTTTTCTCCGTAAACATAAGCAGCTCCTAGCGATCATCGCACTGCTTGGCCTTATCGTAATACTGTGGTTCAAGCAATACGTCCCAAAGACTAACAACCTCATCGGCGTTACTACGCAGGTTCGTGATACTGCGCTTGAAAGCAGTTCTGGTCGAGGCGGTGGCGAATCAGCAACCGCTCCGGAGTTTGACGAAGATACATCCAGCCCTTCTTCCAGACTAGTCATCAAGACTGCATCCCTTGTCATGCGTGTTGACAGTGTTACTGATAGCAGTAACCATATTCAGCTATTAGCTGATCAGCTAGGTGGGTTTGTCATCAGTTCGCGCACGAACACCCTGGGTACTGGCACGACTGCCGAATATTTGCAGTCAGTGGTGACTATCCGGGTACCCGCGGAGCAATTTGAAGACGCACTTACTGAGATCAAACAGCTGGCGCGAAAAGTTGAAAACGAAACCGTCACCGGGCAGGATGTTACTGAAGAATATACCGATCTGCAGGCTGAGATTACAAACCTCGAAGCTGCAGAAGCACAGCTTGTTGAACTATTCAACCGTGCCGGTTCGGTGGAAGAAATTCTCAAAGTGCAACAGGAAATCACCCGTATCCGAGGTCAGATCGAAGTTAAAAAAGGTAGGGTACAGTATCTCGAACAAAGCGCCCAGCTATCATCGATCACCGTTACCCTCACTGAGAAAAAAGATGATCCCATCATTGCCGATGCCGACTGGACACCAATGACCGCTATCCGCAATGCAGCGCGAGACTTTGTTACATTTGGCCAAAACCTTGTTGATGCAACGTTGTACCTGAGCATCCGGTATGGACTCTTTGTAATCCTCGCCATAATCGCATATCGGGCATATCGCCGCCGGCAGAAGTAACCTTGTGCTATGATGTACGGCAGGTGTTATGTCGCAAGATACTTTTTTGCTCACCAGCCTCAATCCCCAACAACAAGAAGCCGTCGTACATGCGAGTGGCCCTGCATTAGTCTTGGCTGGTGCTGGTAGCGGAAAAACCCGTGTACTCACCCATCGGATTGCGTATCTGATCCAAAACGGCACACCAGCCGAAGCAATCCTTGCCGTTACCTTTACCAACAAAGCCAGCAAAGAAATGCAGGAGCGCGTCCTCACCCTACTCAACAGCACAGACAATCGCATCAGGAAAGGTATGCCCATGTTGGGCACCTTTCACTCAATCTGCGCCCGCATATTAAGAAAACACATCCATCACCTTGGATACTCCAACGATTTTGTCATCTACGACACTACTGACCAAAAAGCAGTCATTAAAAAAATCAGCAAAGAGTTGGATCTGAATGAAAAACGATTTGCTCCTAATGCGCTGCATGCAGCTATCGGTTCTGCCAAAAACGAGGTTATTTGGCCGGAGGAATATATTAAATTTGTGCGCGGCCAATTCCAGGAGGCAGTATCCCAGGTATATCCGCGCTATCAGCGGCAGCTCAAGCAAAATAATGCGGTTGATTTTGACGACTTGCTGATGTTGACTGTAAAACTTTTTCAAGATAACGACACCATCCTCCGTGCCTATCAACAGCAGTTTGAGCAGATAATGATTGACGAATATCAAGACACTAACCATGCCCAATACCTACTGGCAAGATTACTCAGTCAGCAGCACGAAAATATCTTCGTGGTTGGAGATATGTCACAGGCTATTTATAGCTGGCGCGGAGCAAACATCCGTAATATTTTGCAGTTCAAACACGATTTCCCCAACGCCACTATTTATAACCTGGAACAAAATTACCGCTCAACACAAACCATCCTTAACGCTGCCACTGCGGTTATCAAACCCAACCAGTCATCACACCCCATCCTGCATCTATGGACAGAGAACGACAACGGTGAACAGATCACGCTTTTTGAAGGGCAGGACGAGATCGAAGAGGCTATTTTTGTAACAAACGAGATTGAGCAATGGCTGGATCAAGGATATGACTACAAAGATATAAGCATCCTGTATCGCACGAATGCCCAGTCGCGAGCGCTTGAAGAGATATTTATGCGCGAGGGGATACCGTATCAACTCATTGGCAATGTCAAATTTTATGACCGACGCGAGGTCAAAGACATGTTGGCGTATCTCAGATTGGTGCTCAATCCGCAGGATCAGGTGAGTTTTGAACGTGTCGTTAATACACCTCCTCGAGGCATTGGTCCGGCAACATTAGAAAGAGGCGGACCCAAGCTGGACGCCTTTTTGGAGGTTATGGAAACATTCCGTCAGAAAGCGCAGGAACTGAGCGTGTATGATTTGATGGACTACATCATACGAGCCATAGGATACGAAGAATATCTCAATGACGACACCCCAGAAGGCATCGCCCGATGGGAGAACGTCAAAGAACTACGGTCTGTTGCCGCAGAATATGATCATCTGGAGCCCATGGAATCGCTACGGGCATTTTTGGAAAATGTGGCATTGGTGGAGCAAACCGATGTGGTCCAGCAAAATGACAAACTGGACATGAAAAACGAGAAACATAATGCAGTCACCCTCATGACCTTACATGCGGCAAAAGGGTTAGAATTCCTGGTGGTATTTATCATTGGCATGGAAGAGGGGATTTTTCCGCACAGTCGAAGCATGCTTGATCCACAAGAGCTTGAGGAAGAACGCCGACTTTGTTATGTTGGCATCACCCGCGCACGGGAGAAGCTCTATATGTGTTTCACGCGCGGTCGGTTGTATTTTGGCGAACGCGTACCCAATCCTCCCTCACGGTTTTTGCAGGATCTGCCCAAAGAAACCTATACGCTGGAAAAATCCGTCATGCTCGGGCAATTCGACACCAACTTCAAAACACCCCACGCCTATGGTGAGAATTTGGACGACGAAGAAATTATTTTCTAGGCCTTTATCAATTTAGATACCCCATACAGCCTGCTACAACGATGAAATAAAAAGGCGGCAGAACGCGCCTGCCGCCTTGTAGATTCCTGCGAAGGCTAGTGGACCCGCCAGATCCAGAACCAACCTTCTTCAACCGGAACCTCAACCTGAATAAGCTGAGGCCCCAAGACCTTGTACCTGCCGATGTACTGGCAGGTCACCGGTCTTTCCCCAATCACGATCTGGAGAGAAGTGTCGTTTGCATCGCAAACTTCACTCCATCCAGTCGAGACAACGCCGTCTTCGACATGGACCTCGAAGACAGCGTGGCGGGCACTGACAACATAGGTATTGTTGTCAGCGACGGTGATCACGGTCACCGCACCCTCCACCATGGGCTGTGGAGTGACAGCAGGGCCGGAAAGCACCTGCAGCAACAACCAGCCCGTCCCGAATACCAACGCCCACATTAAGACCCGTTTCCATCTTAATGTGGGGAAAATGTTTTTTTCCATTTTTTCTCCTTGATGTTGAAGTACCGCGGACTCTTCGTCCTTGGTACTTCCTAGTTGTTAACTGCGCAATATTATACTATAGGACAAAACATACGTCAAGCCGTCCGATTTGCAAATGGCGACATCTTCTTCTACAATCTAACCTGCTTATATGCAAACCACAGACGATCCTCCGAGTCGCCAATCCAAAACCATATTTACCGTTGCTTCTTTATTTATGTCAGTTGCTGGCGTGTGGGGTATGAGTGCGTTGGGTGCTACTACTATATCCAACACTGAGCACCACACACACGAACCTGTACTTGTTGCAGACCGTACTCCCATTACAAAGATATCGACCGAAACCAAAACCGTGATAGAAACAGAAACTATTCCATTTACTACCACTATTGTTGATAATCCAGACTGGGATTTTGATCACGAAGAAACCCAGCAGACCGGCGCCAACGGCACCATGACCCGAACCTACACCGTAGAAACCTATTTTGGAGAAGAGGTAGCACGCCATCTAACGGACGAAACAATAATCCAACCGCAGCCCCAAATCGTCATGCGCGGTACTAAGCCCAAATATATGGAAACCCCGCAAGGCACTTTTGCCTACCGAAATGCACTCCATGTCTGGACCACTAGCTATGATGGTAATTGTGCAGGTTGCTCCGGAAGAACTGCCACCGGTACCCCTGTGTCACATGGGACGTGCGCGGTTGATCCAAGGGTAATTCCGCTTGGTACCCAGTTTTATGTTCCTGGATATGGTGTGTGTACTGCAGCAGACACTGGCGGTGCTATCAAAGGCAATAAGGTCGATCTTGGTTTTGAAGATGTCAAGTTTGGCTGGTGGTCTGCACGTTGGGCTACCATTTACCTGCCGTAATCAGTCCTTGTCTTTGCGAGATAATTTGAGCAAGTCCAGTGCCTCAAGTAGCAGCATCAACACCACACTGCATGCAAGCGAGGTAATAATAAACAGTGTCTTCCCTGCGGGCATGTTAAATAGGTACAAAAACACTCCCCCTGGCACGATAATTTGCATTAGGCGATCAGTTCGTGATGGTTCCCACGGCGAGAACAACACCTGAAGGATTTCTAACATAAACAGCAAGGCGGCAGCGATTATATTGAGCTGCAGGTTTGGTACAGTCAAATCAATACTTTCCAAAAACATTACATTAAGTGGTAACTGTGGTTCTGGTATCCAGCTATACAGCATATACATATCTTCACCCTGCAATCCTGTCGCAAACACACGAAATAATATCAACGCGATGAGAATTTGGATGCCCAGGTTGACCATCTCTGAACGGATCATTCGTTTTTCTGATCGTATCAGCAGGGCTTTTTCCTTCTTGAAGCGTAAAGGGTCTGAGGTTTTGTGCTTGCGCTTGATATATTCGTACTGTCGCCCGATACGCTCTTTATCCTCTTCCGAGGACCGAGATGATAATGCAAGCGGCAGCAGCAGCAACCGCACAAACAAACTAAGACAAATAACTGCTATACCCATATCTGGATTGGCGATAACCGAACCCAATACCCCATAAAACAGGACAAGTAAGTTGAAAAAGAACTGATAGACGTAGTTTAATGGAGGTATGTTAAACAGAAGCACCAAGGACATAAAGACCATTTTAGCACGCTATCACATCTCCCCCCAGCAATCTCTCGGTCAAAACTTCCTTGTAAACAACATACTTGTCGATGATTTTGTACAGGCTGCAGGTATCGAAGACGACGATATTGTCCTGGAAGTAGGTGCTGGATTTGGTACAGTCACCATTCCTCTGGCAAAACGAGCCAAGCATGTCTTTGCTGTAGAGGTGATGCCCTCTCTTGCACAAGGGCTTCGGCGAGAATATCCTCAGTATCAACAAAAACTAACCGTGATCCAGGATGATATTCTCAAACTTACTATTGCACAGCTATTTCAAACTGCGCAGTTTCAGGCTACGGATTACAAGGTCGTTGGTGCTATTCCATATAATATTACCTCCCCGCTTATTCATAAATTATTGACACAACCTCCACTGCCACAATCCATCACGTTGCTTATCCAAAAAGAAGTCGCAGAAAAAGCTGCTGCTCAGCCTCCCAATGCGACGTATCTTTCCAACTTTATCGAATTCATGGGTACTGCAACTATTGCAAAAAACAATATCCCGCCTAGTGCATTTTACCCGCCGCCACGAATCCAGTCAGCCATACTCCGAATTGATCTTAATCCGAAATATCCAGGAGTTGACCCAGAGGCGTTTTCTCAATTCCTACATAAAGGCTTCACGTTTCCGCGCAAAATGCTCAAACAGATCTTTGATGAAAGCCACTTGATTGAAAAAGGAATCAACCCGACCAGCCGACCGCAGGAAGTCCCACTCGCATCATGGTTTGCATTATTCCAGTCCGAATCGCTCTAAAGAGCATCTTGTATGTATATATTCATAGCACTCCTGTTTCTCGTTATCATGGCTGGCGCGTCTGTATGGCTATTGATAAACGCCTTCTCCATGTTACAGACAATCCGAGGTAACGCGTTTTATGTACCTACACCACCGCACGTACTCACAACACTCCCAAATTATGTTTCGCCCACACCAGATCAATTATTTATAGATATTGGCGGTGGTGATGGGAGACTTCTTTGACATGCCGACGTCAGTCATCTGGCAATATTGAAGGTATGAAATTTTGGATATATATACCAAGAGTAGCCGAGACGCCGATATAGCACTATAATTCAATCACTATGTACGCACGCCATATTACAAAAAATGAGCAGCCTATATGGAATCGTTTTCTAACAACAGTCACCACACCACATCTTGTGCAGACGTGGGAGTTTGGGGCGCTGCGGGAACAGATGCACACACCCATGGTGCGAATTGGCGTCCAGGACGGCAACAACCTCGTCGCTGTTGCCCAAATGACCCTGCATCGTATCCCACGCCTGCCATTTTCTGTCGGCTACATCCCACGCGGTCCGGTATGTACTGATCCAGCCACACAACTGCCTATACTTCTAGAATTTCTTAAAAAATACGCTCGCAAGCACCGTCTGGCATTTATCAAAATAGAGCCGAACATACACGATCGGTCTTTGCAAAACAATGCCTGGCAGGAAGCACTCAGACAAGCCGGATGTGTTCGTTCTCCTAATCCACGCTTTATGAATGCCACGTCCATTATCGATCTATCTCCTGACGAAGAAACCCTTCTCAATTCCTGCCGCAAGAATACCCGCTACGCAATCCGACGCGCCCAACGCGACGGCATCACCATTCGCGAAGCACAGGACAAAAATGACCTAACGCTTTTTTATGACCTGTTGACCCAAACCGCTAACCGCCAGGGTTTTCAATTGGGAGCCAGACCACTCTCGTATTTCGAACATTTTTGGGAACAGTTTCGCAGCAACCATGCTGATCCAAATAAACACCTACGACTCTACTTTGTAGAGCAAAATGGCGTCACATTAGCAACAGCCCTCAACGTCTATTCCGGCGGAGTGGCATATTACCCATATGGTGGTTCAGCAGACAATGCCCGTAGCTCCAACGCGCCGGAGGCACTCCTGTGGCACTCTATACTGGAAGCAAAATCTGCTGGCTGTATCACCTATGACTTGTGGGGGGTATTAGCGAAAGAAGATAAGAATCACCCGTATTGGGGATACACGTTTTTCAAAAACGGCTTTGGTGGAGAACTTGTCGAGTTCATCGGCAGTTACGATCTCCCAACCAATCGTCTGCTATACAGACCGTTACTGGCACTGGAAAAAATAAGACGGCTCTTGCTCCATCACGTCAACTAAGCACTACAAAACAACCCATATTCACACCCTTGCTGGCAGATATACCCTCTTGAACACTCAAAATCGCTCTGTTCTATTTGCTGACGTATATCCAGGATCCGCTCCTTAGCTTGTTCTAGGCGTTCGGGCGATACCTCAATAGATTTTTTCTCTGCTGATTCAAAAAAGTACAAAGACAACTTGAGCTTACCTACTGGTTGGTTCAATACGCCAGGATCTGTCGCGGCCATGCCATAGATAGCTAATTGCAGATTCTCTTCCAATTTCTTGTCGTCCCAAGGTTGACCTGTTTTGTAGTCAATGATCTCAAGCGTGCCATCCTCGTGTCGATCAATACGATCTATGCGACCTCCGATCTTTAGGTCTCTGATATTGAAATGAAACGGCATCTCCATTTGGCTGGGCACAATCGCAGGGTCAAATATGTTGTCTACATACTCCCGTAGCCAGTGCTCGGACTCCTCCTTCATCAACTGCTCTTGTTTTTTTGAATCAAACCCAATCGGTATCCAGTGTTGATTTAGCAAGGACACCAACTGTTTTTTCAACATGGATTTTCCTAATGTTTGCCCTTTGCTCTTTTCTCTTTGCTCTAACAATACCCATTGATAAAAATGCTTCATGGCATTGTGCACACTGCTCCCGCGGCTTAGTGCACCACTTGGAGGAGTGGGCACGTTGAGAATATATTTGAGCTTGTAGTGAAGTGGACATATTTCAAACGCTTCTATCCGCGAATAATCCAAATAATCAACCTTCCCTATCTCTACTTTATTATCTTTCATCTCTACTCTTTGTTCCCTATCATCCTCCTGCTGAAAAAGCGGCAACACGCCTTGTTCTGCTGTGTGCTCTAACAGGTAAGGTGTCAAGTCTTCCCCCAACGCCTCATGGACAAACCCGGATAATTTTTTGGCGCGTTTGGCGTCGCCATAAAACTTGGCGCCTGTCAGATATAACAGATCTTTGGCTCGTGTCATACCAACATAAAAAAGTCGTCGCTCCTCTTGTTCATGGACATTACCTTCGGGTGCGGCCTCTTTTGCCAACTGCTCGGGGATGGGGATTTGATCGCGGCGATTACGCGTAGGAAAACGATCATTGACCAGGTTAACTAAGAAAACAACCGGAAACTCCAACCCCTTTGCAGAATGTATGGTGAGAATATTGACTGCATCTACGGTCGTCCAATCGGTTTCAGCCGCAAGCGGGCTTTCACCTGCATTGAGCACAAACGTGACATACTCCATCCAGTCTGCAACGGTTGCATCTCGTTGCCGCAACTCAAACGCCTGGATCTCATCAAAAAACTTTGATACGTTTAGCACCTCTCGCTGTTGATGCTCAGTTGTTACGTGTTTGTATAACGAGAGTAACGTGGTGTCTTCGAGAAAGTAATACAACAGCCGCCCTGGAGAAGTGTCCGGCACCAAATCCAAATGACGCTTAAGAAGGGCAATGAGCTGAGACATTTGTTCCGCGCTTTCAGCGGAAATGTGCAGTGGTATTGACGTTGTTTCTGTGTGGTCCGCCAACTGCTCCAATGCCTCAAACACGCTCCAATTATGCTGTTTGGCCCAGACCAACAGCGCTGCCACATCGCGCCGGTCAATAGCAAAATGTGGTTTGACCAGCAACCGATACATTGCCTGGTCGTCGGTCAAATCAACCAACACCCGAAAATATGCCAGCAAATCCCGTACCTCAGGCTGGTTATATAACTGCCCAGGTCCCAAAAACTGATACGGCACGCCATGTCGAGCCAAGGCCTGCGTGAACATGTCTGCATGATTGTTCGCCCTGACCAAGATAGCAACGTCCTTCCATGAATACCCTCCTTCTGTCAT
>CAZQWJ010000001.1:63302-65005 GCA_964597265.1 uncultured Candidatus Saccharibacteria bacterium | reverse complement strand
GTACTGCGGTAATTATGCGTTAGAACAACGACCTTCGCAGAGGGAAAATGATACCGAAAATCCATTGCGTTATATACCGCAGCCCCGCGGAACCGATAGATCGACTGGTCATCATCCAAAAACACTGCAATCCGCTGATGCCCACCTGCCAGTAGTACTGCCAGTTCAATTTGGGCGTAATTGGTATCCTGGTACTCGTCTACCAGGACGTATTTGAACTGCTCTTGATATTGTTTGAGAACGTCAGGTTTCTTTCTGAACAGTGTCAATGTGTGGCTGATAAGATCACTAAAATCCATCACTCCGTTTTCAGCTTTGAGCTGCTCGTATTTTGCGTATGCATTGACAAGCTCTTGGTTCCGATCATATTCGTCCTCATTGTCTAAATCCAGATTTCTAAATTCTTGACTAATCCATTCCACATAATCGCTGGGTGATACATCCTCGTCCTTCATCCGGCTAAAGTGGGTTGCCAGACCTGCAATAAACTTGGTGGGATTGCCCAACGGACGATAATAACGAAGGTCAAACTGGTACAGGTGTTTTTTGATAAACAGATAGGCCTCCGCCTGCGTCATCAAGGTAAACCCCGGGTCCAAGCCTAGTGCCAACGCCTCTTGCCTCAAGATCTGCTCACCAAATGAGTGAAACGTAGATATCCACGTCTGGACATATCCCATGGGCAGGGCAATATCTACACGTTCTTGCATCTCACGGGCGGCTTTTTCCGTAAACGTGAGGGCGAGTATCTCTGATGGTTTGGCGATCTCATGATCAATGAGGTACTTGATCTTCTCGGTCAACACCGTGGTCTTACCGGTTCCGGCACCAGCAATAACCATCAATGGCCCGTCGGAGTATTCGACTGCTTCCTGTTGTTGGGCATTGAGTTCCATGGAGTTACTATATCATCCCCTCATACTCTGCAATAATTTCTTCAGTCAATTTTATCTTACCCTCCAACACCTTGCGACGAAAAAACTTGTATTCTGATGCTGCATCCTCATGGATTACACTTCCGCCACCGCCCTTCTTAACTAGTTCGTTGTATTGCTGTGTTAGCTGCTCAAGCTCCTGCTTGTAATCTGCTATTTTTTGTTGTATTTGGGCCTTAGAGAGAGGTTGGTTAGTCATGCAGGCTAAAACGGTTCATCAGAATCTTGTATTGGTTTGGTATCAAAATCTACTGGAGACACTATTTCTTCGACCACTGCTTCACTTAACACATGCATATTCTCAATCTTATTGGCCAGTTGACCAAAACTGGTTTGTGCAGCATCAGCTTTGGTCTTGGCATTGTTCAGGTGCGTCATCATCACCCGAAAATCTTCACCAAAACGACTGGTATCCTGCTCAATCGCACGCAGTGAACGCATAATCATCTGTGCTCGTTCTTCGATCTTCTTGCCTTCGAGGCCGATCATGACCACCTTGAGATAGTGGTTAAACTGGTTGGGCGACACCACGACAATGCGGCTCTCGTGAGCATAATCAAGAAGTTCGGGCGTATTCACCACGATTTCGTATGCCACAGACTCAGACGGAACGTACATTAGGGCAAAATCCAATGTGCCCTCTTCAGGCAAAATATACTTGGACGCAATCGCGCGGATGTGTTTTCGCACATCGTTGATAAACTCTTTGCGCGCTCTGTCTTTGTCTGCGTCTGATTCTGCAGCCAGCATCTTCCTAAAATTCTCCAT
>CAZQWJ010000001.1:61036-63202 GCA_964597265.1 uncultured Candidatus Saccharibacteria bacterium | reverse complement strand
TGCATTTCTTTGCGGGTGGCTTTGGTTTCTTCCATCATCTGCTGCACCCACTCTTTCATCAGTTTCATCTGATCTTCTTCTGTAGTTTGTTTTTGAGCCATCTGACGGAGTTGAGCATTGAAGAAATAGATCATGCCAGCAACACTAGCCAGGACCGTAAGCACAATAACTATTGTTTGTGTATCCATATGCGGTATATTGTACCAAGGATATGTGAGGGATTGGACGCCTTATTTTAATCTTGAATCTCTCATCGTTACTCTTACTAGTATGCAGCGCTATCATCTGCCCATTATTGCGTTGGCAATTGTATCTACATTTGTTACATATGTCGTCCTGACTCAGCGCGCACCGTTTGAAACGGACGCGGCCAATGGTGTTGTCATGATCGATGTGTCGTCAGTGGCGTTTTTGGTGATCGCGGGATTTTTGGCGATATTCTCTTGGATAACCCTGTTGGGGTATGGTGCGTTACGTGTCCAACGCCGGATAGAGTCTCCACGAATACAGACTAGAAAAGCCGCCAAATGGGGAATACTACTGGCAATCGGTATATGCGGCACGCTACTATTACAAATTTCGGATACGCTCAACATCGTGACAGGCTTTTTGTTGTGGGCGACACTCTTTGCCGTGATATGGAGTACCCGCCAAAGCCCGCAGGCGGTCAACTAATATTTTGCCTTCTCTCGGGCTTTCACGTACAATCCGCTCATGGAAAAACAAAAAGTACTGATCACTACCGCGATTGATTATTGCAACGATGTCATCCACATCGGCCATGCGTACCAAAAGATACTGGCAGACGCACTGGCACGATATTACCGACTCACACTTGGAGCAGATAACGTTCTTTTTACCGTTGGTACGGATGAATACGGCACTACTAATCAGAAAGCCGCAGAAGCACATAACCGCACACCACAGGAACACGTTGATATGATTTCTCAAAAAGACAGGCAACAATACGACGCGCTACACATCTCATACGATCGGTTCATCCGCACTACTGATCCGGATCACGCGCCATTCGCGCAGGAATTTTTTAGAAAAGCCCAAGAGAACGGCGACGTATATAAGGATGCCTACGTCGGCTTTTACTGTGAAGGGTGCGAAGCGTACAAGACACACTCAGAGCTAGACGAAAACGAACAGTGCCCATTGCACCCCACCCGACAGATCCAAAAATTGGAAGAAGAAAACTACTTTTTTGCCTGGTCAAAGTACGCTGACTTTTTACATGACCTATTGGAAACTAAGCATTTGCTCATCCCCGAAGCACGTAAAAAAGATATGCTTGGTTTCTTGGCACAAGAGCTACAGGATAAGCCTATCAGCCGTCCAAAATCAAAAGTCGCATGGGGAATACCCGTACCGGGCGACGATCAACACGTTATCTACGTGTGGTTTGACGCGTTGGTAAATTACTACACCGCAGCTCACCCGAAAGGTTTTTGGGGCGATGACACGCATATCATACACATCCTTGGTAAGGATAATGCTGTATTTCACGCACTACTGTGGCCAGCCATGTTACAAAGTGTCGGATACCGCTTGCCCGATACGGTATACGCGCACGGGTTTATGCACCTTGACGGGCAAAAGATAAGTAAGTCCCGTGGCAACGTTATCCGCCCCGACGAGTTAGTACAACAATATGGTGTAGATGCGGTTCGCTATTACATGCTCAAACACGGACCTATTGTTGAGGATGTGGATATTTCAATCCCACATTTTGAAGAAGTCTATACTGCTGACTTGGCAAACGGGTTGGGCAATTTGGTTTCTCGCACTGCCAAGGTATTGGAAAAATCAGGCTACACCAGCACCCCTGCCGATTACAGCGCCTATCCGCAGACTACTGAGATGCAGCCGCGTTGGGACGAGTACCGTGTAGATCAGGTATTGGTACTGATTTGGGACAAAATCCGCGTCTTGGATAAGTATATCGATGAAACCAAACCTTGGGAATTGCTCAAATCCGACAGCGTGTTGTCAGAAGAAAACAACCTGGTGTGGGAAAAACTAGTGACAGAAATTAGAGCAATAGCCAAACTCATCGAGCCGTTCATCCCCACCACTGCCCAAAAGATCCAAACACAGTTCGCCGGTACACAGGTCAAGGCAGCGGAGGGATTATTCCCACGACTAGAGACAGGCGATAGT
>CAZQWJ010000001.1:0-60936 GCA_964597265.1 uncultured Candidatus Saccharibacteria bacterium | reverse complement strand
TACACAGGTCAAGGCAGCGGAGGGATTATTCCCACGACTAGAGACAGGCGATAGTAAGCGGTAAGGCGCATCGTCATTCCAGACTTGACCTGGAATCCAGACAGTAGACAGGCTGGATCCCTGCGTATCTGCCTGCGCAGGCAGGCAGATCAAGCTTGTCCTGTACTTGATACAGGGTCTGGGATGGCAAACCTTCCTACTACTTTTCCTACTCCTATCACTCCTTTACAATACACCTATGTTTCGCTCTCGTTACTTTTATACCTACTTCAGCATCAGCTTTGTCGCGACTCAGGCGATGTGGTGGCTGTGGTGGCTGTTCCGCGACCGCTTGCCATCAATGGTGCCGTTCAATTACCTTCGCCCATGGGGATTAGACCAATTAGTAGCCGTGTCCGACCTCTGGCACTTGCCGCTGTACAGCAGTATTGCGTTGATTGGCGTTTTGCTGCTTGCGTGGTGGTTGTGGAGGCTAGACAAGTTTTATTCGCAATTAGTACTGTCATCATTGATGTTTCTTAACCTCATCGCACTATTTTCACTGCTTAGAGTGATCATCTTGTTTGGCTAAATGCGTATCCTTGCTATCGAAACCAGTTGTGATGAAACAAGTGTTGCCGTCGTAGAAAACGGTACGCATATTATGGCGCACGAGCTTGCCACGAGCGCGCCGGATCACGTTAAGACCGGCGGCATTGTACCCGAAGTTGGCGCACGTCAGCAAATCATCGCCATGATTCCAACATTGGAAAAAGCCATGCATGAACATACACCCAACGATATTGATGCAATTGCGGTTACGGTTGGCCCTGGACTTATTGGATCTCTAATCGTTGGCGTAGAGACCGCCAAGGCGCTTGCAGCCGCATGGCACAAGCCGCTGATTCCGATTGATCACGTGGTTGCACATCTGTATGCCCCATGGCTTGAAGGGAATATACCGACATTTCCGGCGTTGGGGCTGATTATTTCTGGTGGGCATAGCGAGTTTTTGTTGTTACACGATCATGGAGACGTCGAGTTTCTCGGCGGCACACGGGACGATGCCATAGGAGAGGCGTTTGATAAGGTTGCTCGCCTGTTGGGGTTACCCTATCCTGGTGGGCCGGAGATCGAGAAGTTAGCCAAAGACGGCAATCCTGATGCTATCCCGCTTCCTCGGCCGATGACAGACACTGTTTCGCTGGAAATGTCTTTTTCGGGATTGAAAAACGCAGTACGTCTTGCTGCGTCTGATGCTGCACTGGATAAAGCTGACATTGCTGCATCATTCCAAAAAGCAGTAACAGACGTATTGCTGCGCAAGATAGAATATGCGTTACAGACCTATGCGCCAACATCGCTCATCGTTGCCGGCGGTGTAGCTGCCAACACCTATTTGCGCGAGAAAATTGTCAAAACATTTGCAGATAGCCTGGATGTATACATCTCACCACTCAGCCTATCGGTAGACAATGCGGCCATGATCGCATGCTGCGCGTATTTCAATAACCAACCCATGCCTATCGAAGAAGTTGTCGCAGATCCCAACTACCACTCACGAACTGTCGGTACAAGCAGAAGAAAGAAGGTGTAAAGTTCGAGAATAAACGTCAACAACAAACTATTTCTGCTATAATGCTGCTATGCGAAAGATAAGATTCTCGTACAATGTGCCAGTTTCTTTTTTGAGCGAAGGCGATCACATCGTTGCTTATACCCCAGTACTTGACCTGGCAACTTCAGGAAAATCGTTCAAAGAGGCAGAGCAGCGATTTATCGAAATCGTTGAAATTTTCTTTGAAGAGCTCATTGAAATGGGCACACTTGATGAGGTACTTAGTGAACTTGGTTGGCAAAAAGTCAAAAAACAATGGACACCCCCGGCGATTATTGCGCATGAATTAAAACAAATAGCTATAACTACATAATTTCATGCCACGCGTCACACCTATCAAAAGGAGCCTATTTGAAAAGTTTCTCAAGTTTGTTGGTTGCGAGTTCAAACGCAAGAAAGGAAGCCATATCATTTACTCAAGAATAGGGCTCAAACGTCCAGTAGTCTTTCCCGAAGATAAAGAGGTTTCACCGTATATCATACGTAGCAACCTCAGGACACTCGGCATCACGGTCGAGGAATATCTAGAAATCCTCAAAAGACTTTAATTTCTATCCTGCGCTGCCCGCACAAACGCCATAAACAGCGGGTGAGGCACGGTTGGTCTGGTTTGGTACTCGGGATGAAATTGTGTGCCGACGAAAAATGGATGTTCGTTCTTGTCCAATTCCAATGCCTCTACCAACTTGCCATCCGGCGATACACCGCTGAATAGCAACCCTGCTTTTTCTAGCCGACTCCGATACTTGTTGTTTACCTCATATCGATGTCGATGACGTTCGTGAACCAAACCGGGGCCTCTGGCTTTCAAAACCTCGGAGGGATAGTCAACATACTGCATATATGCCTCATGCAGGAGGCTACCTTTCTTTATCTTACAGGGCCACTGCCCTAGCCGGATCGTGCCGCCATATTTTTTCTCAGCCATATACTTTTGCTGGTGCTCCATGAGATGTATCACAGGGTGGGGAGTCTTGGGCTGTACCTCTTGGGAATTGGCGTTTTTGAGTCCCACCACATTGCGGGCATATTCGATCACTGCCATTTGCATGCCAAAACATAACCCTAAGTAGGGGATTTTCTCGGTGCGGGCAAGCTGCACTGTAGCGATTTTTCCTTCTACCCCGCGTGATCCCCACCCCTGTGGTACGATAATGCCGTCATATTGCTTGAGTTCTTCTGCGATTCCTTCCTTTTCACCAGAATGCTCAAACCGTTCGACATCAAACCACTGAATCACCGGCTTGGCCGCCTGCTGCCACGCTGCGTGTTTTATCGCTTCGATCACACAAATATATGCATCCTCCAACACAGACGTGCCAATGTGAAAATATTTGCCGACAATGGCGATCTTTACTTCTGCTTTGTGCTTCGAGATCTTGGTATAGTAGTCATCCCAACGTCGCGTTGTATCCTTTTTGACCTTAAGGTCCATTTGTCTGAGCAGATTAGTGTGTAATTTTTGTTTACGAAACACCGAAGGAATCTGATAAATCGTATCTGCATCAGGTGCTGCAATAATACTCTCCTCGGGTATACCAGCATTAAACGCGATGAGTTTTTTCTTCTTGGCATCGATCATTTGTTCGCTACGGCAAATGACAAAATGTGGCTGCAAACCCAGTTTGTACAATTCGTAGATGGAGGTTTGGGCTGGCTTGCTTTTGAGCTCTCCTAAGTGTCGTGGCTTAGGTAAGTACACCAGATGAACCAAAAACACATCCTCTGGTTGTAATTGTTTGAGCCGACGAATCGCCTCAAAAAACATCACATTCTGATATTCACCTACAGTTCCGCCGACTTCGATAAGGACAATATCCGCGCGATCTTTGACTGCAGTTTCTTTGATACGACGAATAATTTCTTTGGGGACATGGACATGCCCCTCCACATCTTCGCCTTCATATTCAAGCCGGCGTTCGCGGGAGATCACGTCGTAATACACTTGCCCCATGGTCATGTAATTATGTCGATGGAGATTTTGATTGAGAAACCGCTCATAATTACCAATATCTTGATCTGTTTCCAACCCGTCTGCTGTCACAAACACCTCACCATGTTCGAGAGGGTTGATGGTTCCCGCATCAAGGTTAAGATACATGTCTACTTTGAGGATAGAAACTGTGTAGCCGGAATGCTTGAGCAAAGAGGCAATGGAGGCGGTGCTAATTCCTTTCCCGAGGCCGGAAATTACACCACCTGTAACAAAGATGTATTTGACAAGTCGCTTTTTTGGCATGTGTCGCGATATGATAGATAGTACACGATTCTCAAGCAAACGCACCCCTCAGGATACACCGCAGTTCCAACAGAATAGCACTTATATTTGTTTTTCTTGAGTTATCAGTTGTTTTTACCTATAATTCGAGCCAGACCAGATGATCAAACATTTGGGATTAATTCAACTAACAGAAAATATGCGTGCATATTTTCTGAGTTTCATTGGAAAAAAGACCTGACTTTCACCAATACGAAAAAGAAATGTATATGCTCTGGGAAGAGTCCGGTGCGTTCACCCCTGAGCGCGATCCTACCAAAAAACCCTATACCATTATTCTCCCACCGCCAAATGCCTCAGGCAAAATGCACACCGGCAATGTTTTGATGATTGCGATCGAAGACCTTTTGATCCGATGGAAACGGATGCAGGGTTATGCCGCACTATGGATACCGGGCACAGACCATGCAGGATTTGAAACGCAAACCACATTTGAGCGAAAACTCAAAGAGAAAGGCAAATCTCGCTTCGACTTTGACCGCCAAACACTTTACGACAAGATCATGGAGTTTGTTATGGAGAACAAGCACCTCATCGAAGACCAAATGCGCATCATGGGCGCCAGTGTGGACTGGAGTCGGTACGTATTTACCCTTGATCAAAAATCTATTGATACCGTTATCAACACGTTTACCACAATGGTCGAGGATGGCAAAGTGTATCGTGCGGATTATCTGGTGAATTACTCATTCCGCTGGGGTACCACATTTAGCGATGCCGAGGTGGTGTATAAGAAGCAAATCGACCCACTCTATTACATCCGCTATCGTTTGCTTGACAGGAAAGCAGATGAGCCTGAATATGTTGCCGTTGCGACGGTTCGACCGGAAACAATCTTTGTAGACACCCACGCTGCTGTTAATCCAGATGATGAGAGCAAGCGTTTTTTGGTGGGGCGAAAGATTGAAAATCCTCTAACCAAACGGCCAATGGCTATTATTGCAGACTCGTTTGTAGATCCTGTCTTTGGCTCTGGTATCGTCAAAATTACTCCCGCACATGACAAAAACGACTACGAAGTGGCGCGACAGCACAACTTGGATGTTGTCAACCTCATCTCGCTTGATGGCACTCTCAATGAAAATGGCGGTTTTGTTGCAGGCTTAGCAATCAAAGAAGCACGGGAAAAAGTAGTCGCCTATCTCCAGGAGGAAGGTTTGATAGAGAAAATCGATGCTGAGTACGAGCACTTGGTACCAGTAGATTACAGAAGTGGTGATTATATTGAGCAGTTAGTAATCCCGAACTGGTTTGTGAACGTCAAAGGGCTGAAAGAACCGGCGCTTGAAGCGGTCAAGTCGGGCGAGGTAACAATTTACCCAAAATGGCGAGAAATTACTTATATACGGTGGATGGAGAATATGCACGACTGGGCCATCTCAAGACAAGTGGTATGGGGTATCCGTATTCCTGCATGGTACGATGTAGACGAAAACCCAACACTGGTGGTTACGTTTTTGACACCTGACAAACAAACAGTAACTACTGCCGTAGCCGAAGCATTACTCACATACTCAATTGAGGATATTGCAACCGGACTACAATCGCTGATAGCTCCTAATAATGCTACTTACGTGATTAGTAAAGAAAAGCCCGGAGATCGGTTTTTACAAGAAACAGACACATTTGACACGTGGTTTTCGTCTGGGCAGTGGCCACTGATTACCCTAGGGTATCCTGATTCTGAAGACTTTACGTATTTCTATCCGACGAGTGTGCTCGAGACTGGTTGGGAGATTGTTACCCGATGGGTATCTCGCATGGTGATGTTTGGGGTCTACTTGACTGGCAAACCGCCGTTTTCTGATGTGTATCTACATGGGTTGGTCAAAGCAATTGACGGGCGAAAGATGAGCAAAAGCCTGGGTAATGTCATTAATCCTGAGGATTACATGGAGGAATACGGCGTAGATGCCCTTCGTATGGGTTTAATCAGCGGTACGGCAAATGGCAAAGATTTCAACTTCCCACATGACAAGATTGTTGGGTACAAGAAGTTTATTACCAAAATATGGAATATGGGGCGCTTTATAGTGGGAAGAATCCAACATGCAGAGGTGAAACCGCAGGACATCCACAAACTCACACTCACGGAAGAAGACACTCTCCTGCTGGACAAACTGAACCAGACCATTACCACAGTAAACACAGCATTGGAGAAATATCGCTTTGCTGATGCTGCTGATACTATCTACCAATTCATGTGGCACGATGTTGCAGACACGTACATTGAATCAACAAAAGACCGTGCAGATAGCGATGTTGCACTCAGTGTGTTGCTTCATGTGTATATTGAATCACTCAAGCTCCTGCATCCATTCATGCCGTTTGTTACGGAGAAAATCTATCAGGGCTTTCGGGAAGAAGGCATCGTGTCAGACACTGCACCCTCTTTGCTCATCACCGCCCAATGGCCACACCATACTGTGTTGTAACAGCCTGCTTGTGCTCATGCCCGTGTTTTGTATAGACTATACAGTATGACAAAGCGGCCTAACATACGGTCTATAGGTATCTCCTTGGTAATAATCATTGCTGTGGCAGGTGTGTTGTACAGTGTCCTGCAAATCTACACATCACTCAGCACTCACCGTATCCAGACACTTGAGATCAGGGCTACACAAGCCGAACAACAGCAAAACTATACCGAGGCATTTGCTATAAGAACCACAATCCAGCAACTTGATCCTGACAACACTGCCAACACATTGGCTATCGCCAGATTGCAGTATTTGGTCTTTGATCTTGATCAAGCGCAGGAAAAGATCACCAAATACCTGCAGGAACAACCGAATTCTCTTGAAGGGAATCTATTACAAGGGCACATTGCGTTGAAACGCAATGAACTCAGCCTCGCAGAAGATTCTTTCAAAAAAGTGTTGGAGCTGCAGAACAATCACACAGAAGGGCAATTTTACCTGGCGCTCATCTATTTGGCTGAAAAGGAAGAAGACGGCGTCGACTTACTTCGGCGAGCAGCAGTCGCCCCTGACGCAACCACCACTATTACAGACTTTTGGGCAATATGGCAGGAAATAGCGAGTGATAATAATCCATTGTACCAAGACACATTACTTACGTACGCGTTATTAGAAATAACACAGCCGTATCTTGCACTACAAGTCATAGAGCCGGTAGCCCAACAAGAGCCTGAGTATGTTGATGCGCACTACCTGCTTGCAGTGAGCTATTTTCAGACAGACCAAATTGAGCGTGCAACAGAGGCGGTGAATCATGCACTAACCATTGATCCTGACCATGAAGGCAGCAAACAACTGCTGGCAGCGATAGAACGTAAATCCTAAAAAGTATTATTCTTCGGCGGGGGGAGTTTCTTCCTCAGCGGGAGTCTCGCCACTGGCAGTTTCTTCACCTGTGGCTTCAGTTTCCTCAACTATTTCTTCTTCCTCTTCTTTGATCTGTACTGCATCTACTTTGCAAATAGGCTGTTCCATATCTTCTGCTACGATAACAACCCCTTCAGGCAAAGAGATATCAGCAAGCGTTATCTGGTCGCCGATATTTTCTAACCTTGATACATCAATAACGATCTCACTGGGAAGTTTGTCGGGCAATGCGGTTACCTCCACCTCAGTCATCAACTCTAACAAAACAGCCAGGCCTGATTTTGTAATAGGAGCCTCTCCTTCGAAGACAATTTCAACTGGTACGGTTACCTCTTTGGTAAGATCAACCTGGCGAAAATCAACGTGCACGATCTCTCTTGTAACCGGATCGCGTTGCACACCGCTGACCAATACCGGCCGCGTTTTGGACTCACCCTCTAGCATGATTTCGATAATTTCTGATTCCCCCACCTGACTCATAAGCTTTTTCAGTTCTGACGATGGAACCGTAACTGCCTGAGAGGCAAGCTGAAGGCCGTAGATATTGGCTGGGGTCAAACCACTGTCGCGCAATTGTTTGACCTGTCGGCCGACTATATTTCTTTCTTGGACAGCTAACTGCTGATATTGTGGCATATATCCTGGATAACGTAATCTTTGCGTTGCATTTGTGATACCATTACGCAATGCAAACGACACATATTGATGTTTCCGATTATGATCAATCGGGTTACGATTATAGAGAATATTGGCGTAATCGTCAATATGACGACAAAATCGAAAAACAAACCGTTGACAAACTACTCCCGGCCTTTGGGGAGCATCTTATTGATATCGGTGGTAGCTATGGTAGATTTTTGGAGAAATATCACAACAAGTTCAAGCATATTACAATCCTTGACTACTCCAAACAGGCACTACAAATAGCCCAGTCTCAGATAGAGGCACAAAATTATCACCATATTAGTACTCAACAGGGAAATGTGTATGAATTGCCGTTCGGAGACGAAACGTTTGATGTAGCACTAATGGTACGCGTAATCCACCACCTAGAACGGCCAAGTTTGGCATTGCATGAAATTTATCGTATTCTACGGCCAGGCGGCTTGCTAGTTATGCAATATGCCAACAAAGCACATGTGAAAACCCGCATCAAGGCGTGGCTCAAAAAACAGCCTGGCCTCATTGACCCAAAACCTGTCAATTTGAGCGAGGATGGTATTTTCTATCAATTTCACCCGCAATTTATTCAGGAAAAATTAAAGGAAAACGATTTTGAATTACTCAGGCAGGTTTCTGTTTCTAATATCCGTATTCCCTTGGTGTACCGAGTACTACCTGTTGCGCTTTTGGTGTGGATAGATCGCCTCCTGCAGCCGCTTTTTACTCGTTTTCTTCTGGGGCCGTCGATCTTTATTGTGGCTCGGAAAACATAACCTCAAACAAAGTATCTTGTTGCAGATCCAGCCCCCATGACAGGGTTTCACCAATCTTCTCGGCAGGAGGTGCTGTTTGTTCTACAGACAAAAAGAAGGGTACTCCTAGGGCAACGTTGACAGCTTCTTCTCGTATACCAGGTTGTTGTTGAACCAATAATAAGTACTTCGAGGTATCTTGTACATTAAGACGCTCTGGCAATTCATACGAAAGTACGACCTGCTTGCTTGATTGAATCGGTACTTCAACCAACCCACCAATAACGTTCTTTCCCCATTTGGTATCAACAGAAACCGTGTCATCAAACCCTTCCGACTCTACCAAGGTACTCCCTTCAGGCACCAAAACACGCAGATAATCCTTGTATGTACCTCCCGGCCAGGTCTCCGAAGTACCAGAGTGATCAAACGATATAATGAGTTTGGCTCGAAGTCGGCCATTACGATCAACAAAAACTGAATAGTCTGTCGAACGGGTTACCCAATAATTGGCTTTGGTTCCGCCAACATTAGATGACACAACATACAGATAGTCATGATCCGCAGGGAGCACCTCGCCGCTAACACCAAGATCGCTTGCTGTTTTTTGCCATGCAGGCACAGACGAATAGGCCATGATTTCACCATGTGCAATGTTTTGCGCTACCACATGCATTACCTGAGAAAGAGTTTCTCCGGAAAGTGGAAACAATGCCAACCAGAGTTGTTGCGCCGCCTCGGTAAGAAAGTCTTTTTTGCCGGTAGATCCTGGGACAAAATTTACTTCACTTGCCACTTCGGCTTTTTCAAAGAGATTATCAGCTGTTATCGTGGTATTGGTAATTGGCAGGTCCAGAGGTTCCACGACTCTGAGCAAATCTTGTATGAGTAATAGATTTACCCCAAACACCCAGTTAGGTCTTATACCTGTAGCGGTTTCATATAGCTGAATAAAAGCTGCTCCAGACTCCGGAAAATGTGGATCCCAATTACTATCCCGTAACCCTAGTTCGGGCACTGCCATGTATTTGGCAATCGCCTCCGGCACCTGAGGCTCAGTATCAGTACGTTTTATGTCCAATTGCCCGTCGGGGTTGTAGATATCATCTATCAAAAGAGACTTTATAATTCCGCTATCAAGCGTTACTAGCGCATAACTACCTATGAATCCTCCACCTGCACGCAACTCGTGATTATTTTGTAACAGCACGACTATGGTCTGAGGAGTCGTGTACCCTAACCATTCGGGCAGGTTTACCCATGATTCATCAGGCATACGCGTGTGCGTCTCGACCATTTCTACAGCTTCTGTTACTCCCTCGACCAATGTGGCTGGCCAGCTATTTTTTTCGCGTATTTTGGTAAAAATACTCTTACTGAGTTCAATGTTTTCTCGATACAGTCGCCAATCTAATTTGGCCTGCTCCAAACGTTCCGGCGTACGTGCCTCTTGAAGAGCGAGATCATCTTCTCCCTGCACGAGCGGTTGCCACCATGGGTGTATGGTATCTGCAAACTGCACTCCCCAGGAAGCTGCAAGCGTAGCGATTTTGGCAGCTTCGGACGTCTGTACAATAGTGGTAAATAGTTCTTTCTGCCCAAGTACAGACCATGCTCCCTGTGTCCGGCTTAAATAGTATTGCAAATCCGTAATATTGCCGGCTGCTTTCCTGAGATGCTCGCGCGACTGAACCAAGTCAACTTGTTGTAACGCGGTCTGTGACTGTTGCATGTGGTAGTATGCCGCTGCTGTATGGCCAAATATTCCCACTAATGGAACGAAAACAAACCATGCAAATGCAGCACCTGCAGCAATGACAAGTAAATCTTTCGCACGCGACTTGCGGTGTGTTTTGAGAGATAGGCCTTTTATGGGGAGATTGCTGGCTTTATCTTTGAGCGATAACCAGCCGGTTGCAGGCTTGAGTTGCGCTGCAGAGGGAACCGTTTCTATTTCGGGCTGTTCTAGCTGTTTTTCTGCATGATCAATGATGTCAGCAATGTACTCACCTTCAACCTCCTCTGCCGTACCAGCATCAGCTACCGGAGGCGGGTCTTTTTTTTTAGCCACTGCAGGTATTTCTACAGAGGCCCGAGGGGTGGGCGTTGGTTTCTTGGAAGCAAAATCCTCAAACGTACGCTTGATACCTTCTTGCAGGCCGATTTTGGGAGACCAATACAGTTCGTTTTTGCTCCGAGTCAAATTGATACGTGGCAGATCAAACAACGATTCTTCTACCCTAGGTAAAAACTCTACAGTCATTTCTTCAGGAGCGTATTCTTTAATCGCCAACACCAAACTCAGCACCGAAACCGGCTCTTCATTCACCAAATAAAAAATCCCTCCGCTCAATTTGTCATCCTCTTTCACCACGAGCTTGTTGAGGCCAAAAATCACGTCCGAGTAATACGTGACATACAACATGCGTGACCCCACATCTTCCAAAGCCAAAACACCGCCCTCCAGACCCTTACGGATCAATTTTGCAGTTAAGGTTGGCGACTCCAAATTCATCCGTGGACCGTATGTTTCTGATAATCGAACGACCCTCACGTCCACCCCATAGATATTTACATACTCCTGGCACAAAGCTTCTGCGAATCGTTTGGCTTCAGAATAACTCAATACCCCTGCCTGCTCAGAGTTTTCATAGTAATGATGAAGGCTGGTATGGGAAGCCAACCCTTGATAGAGATCAATGGTAGAGGTGAAAATCATCTTTGACTTGGTACGAAGAGCCAAATCAAGCAGATTTTTCACACCGAACGAATTAGTAAGTAATTCATTTAGTTCAATACGACTGCCTGACGGGAGTATTTCTGTGTTAGCCACATGTACAATAGCTAACCACTCTTCGCCAAAAAACGCTTCTGGTAGCCGCTGATTAATATTCGTTTCAATAAAATCAAACTGAGGGGAGCCGAGTAAATGCTCTATATTGCTTTTATTGCCACTCACAAGAGCATCTACACCAACAACTTTCAAACCACTTGCAATTAAGGAATTTGCCAGGTGTGAACCGAGGAATCCGGAGACTCCTGCAATGAGAACTTTTTCTGTTTGCATGGGCAGTTATTATATTTACTGTCGTGCAGACAATAAATACTCTTTTAGCAACAATGCAGTGGTAGCAATAAATATCCCTACCAATACACCAACGACTGTATTCAATATCACACGTGGTTGTGCCAGAGAAATAAGTGGTTCGTCATTGACTGCATTGATCTTCATGTTGAGATTAGCACTATCTTCCAATGTTAATTCATCCAGGCGATTACTCACTGCTTTAAAAAGTGATTGTGCCAGTATCCGTGCTTCTTCACGCTCATACGAACGCACCTCCAAGTCAATGAGGCGTGGTGCTACTTTTTGAATACGGGTTTGTTGTTTGACCTGCTCAACTGCTGATGCTTCCGAATCTCGATCCGCAATTTGCAACGCACGCACATAAATAGCGGGGCTTTCGAACAGCCCGACTACGGTATCGGTATACGATTCTGCTGCCTGTTGGGCATAAAACCCGTCGAACGTAAAGTCACCACCAGCAGGCTGCTCGGGGATTTTCTGCACATACACAGACAATACTGCATGATAGGTCGGCTGGAGGCGCAACGATATGAGTAACGCCAGTATGCCGGTGATCGCGCCTACCAATACAATAGCTGTCAAATTTCTTTTTAAGAACAACAAAAACGCTCGTAATTCCATATAGTTATGCTTGTGCTGCATGTGCATCAAGGGCTTGGTTGACCAAAGCGTCAGCAACCTTATTTTTTGCCCGTGGTATATAGTCAAATTTTAACATAGGAATGGTTGTACTCAAAGACTTGATCTGGTTATAAAATTCCTTAAGATGTGGCTGCTTAACCTTGTATTCTCCGTTCAATTGTTTGACTACCAATTCTGAATCAAGATAAAAGTTGGCCTCTTGTGGCGAAAATTCGTTTAAGGCGGTCAACGCCGCAATAACCGCCTGATATTCGGCTTCGTTGTTTGTCTGAGAAGAGCCTAGAAATTGACTTATGGTTTTGAGCGGGACGTTTTTGGTGCCCCGTTCGTATATGGCTATTCCAATAGCCGCCGGTCCGGGATTTCCTCGTGCACCACCATCAGTAAAAACATCAAGTTGCATATAGTTAGGTTTCAGTTTCCCATTGTAGCACTGACAGGCTATAACCCATAATCCACCAAAACAACGCTTGACCTATAGGTATACTCCACCAGTAATGATCAAAAAACGCTGTTACAAATACTATGCCAAACATCGAAACTATTACGTATTTATTTTTATGTATGGTATTTTTTATAATTCTGAGTAATGTATATATCCAACCCCCCAGAAACCATAATCCTCCTATCACGCCTATTTCTGCCACTACCAATAGCCATACTATGTGTACCGGTTGCTTGATTATAGGATATACTTTCCATACTGTCTCTTCCAATGCTATGACAAAATTTCCATTACCCACCCCAAGCAGCGGATACGTCTTGATAAGGGTTAATGCCTGATTCACAAGCTCCACACGCTCTATGACCGAAGGATCGGTACTATCGAGTAATCGCAAAAAGTATGGTAAGGCAAAGATACAAACGCCGATTAGTAGCATCAAGGCCGTGCGCCTTTTTGTACGATCTTGCAGACTCTTAGACACATATAACCCAAACACGAGGATCAACCCCAGCCAAGCAGAACGAGAAAAACTAATAATGACCAAAAACCAGAGTACTGCCAAACCCATTAACGCCCATTTGGATGGGTTTTGTTGTTGATGCCATTGGTATAACAACACCGTCAAAAACACCACACTCACTCCTCCCAGCACATTCGGATGGGGGAATGTCGCGTACGGACGCAAAAACGTGGTTGTTCCGATTGTAACTGTAGCAATATCCAGTGTTGTCAGTGAAAAAGTCCACTCACCCAAAAACTGAAATCCCGCAGATCTACCCATAATGACTTCATACGAACTCAATACTGCAATGACCACAAAGGGGATATTCCACCAGCCGTACCATCGCTGGTTATCTTTGTACAATGTAACCAACACATACCCAAAACAAAGTGCAAACAGGCAATATAGCCCTAAAAACACTGTTCTAAATAGTGCAACACTCACCAACGGTGCAGGAATGATAGATAGGGCAGAAAAAAGTATCAAACCTACACACCACACTACAAACCACCGCTTAGACACCACCCACCGCCAAAACTCTCCTTTCCCTCCTGCGATAACCGCCAACACAAACAATCCCACCACCACGTCTCGTACATACACAAACCCAATGAGGTAATCACTGATCTGATATTGATTAAATAATGGAAAACGAGTTTGCCAAAAAAATACAAACGGTAGTAACCAAAACAAAAACTGTATAAGGCGTTGATATCTCACGCGGGTGAAACTACTATTTTTCGTTGGCGGCCGGAACCGGTTGATTCACTGACTACCCCTTCGGTATCGACCAAAGCCATATGAATAATTCGTCGATCGCTTGCTGGCATGGGGTTTAAGGCAATTGGTTCTTTGAGGTACTGCACTTTTTCTGCGATACGGTTGGCTAGTGCAACAAGCTGTTCCTCTCGTCGTTTGCGATAGCCGTCCACATCTACGGTGATTTGCACCCAGGAATCTCTCTTCCTGTTTATCATCAACCCTAGGAGCAACTGCAGCGCGTGTAGTGTCTCGCCATGACGACCGATTAGGATACCACGAGCTGATGGCTCAGAAGTCTCATCTGTTTCGGGCGAACCTTCACCACTGACAATATTGACTTGCACCACAGCAGACTCATCAACCTCAACAACAACCTCGGGTGTCAGGCTGAGTTTGGTTAGCAATTCTTCGGTAACTTGTTTTATTTCTGTTATTGTTTGTGGATCCATAGCTTCTTCCCAATTATGACTTGCTGGATTATAGCAAATACTGCGCTTACTACAAAATAAATACCTACACCGCTCGGCAGCTGTATAGTAATAAAGCCAAGCATCAATGGAAACACAATCTGCATGTTCTTTTGCATCGCGACAGCCATATCCGGCTCAGTTCCGGTATTGCTACTTGGTGACGGCGTGGACAAACGGGTAAGCAGCCACTGGGTGGCCCCCACGACAGCCGGCAAGATATAGTATCCATCAGGCTGTGCCAAGTTCAACCAAAGAAACATCACGCCTTCTGTTTGCGCACTTACTGCAGTTTGCAACACCCGGTATAACGCAAACACAATAGGGAGCGATAATAGCAAAGAGAGGATACCTCCAAACGGGCTCACCCCATGTTCGCGGTACAGTTCCATTTGTTCCTGCATCATTTTCTGCGGATTATCCTTATGTTTCTTTTTGATGTCATCCAGATGCGGTTTAAGCGTCTTCATTTTTTCTGCCGAACGAAGCGATGGGAGACGCAACGGCAACAATACCAGCTGAATAACAATCGTCAAGATAATAATTGCTATACCCAAGTTGCCAGTCAGATCACTGAGGAAAAAGAGAGCGCTCGAAAGTGGGTTAATAAAAAATAGTTGCCAGATGTTTTGCATAGTCGCGTGTAATTATAGCAGGTTATACCGTTGAAATGTTTGTCGCATTACATGAGCTACTTCGGCAGGAGTTGCCTCCAGTGTACGTGCATGCGCTACCAAGACCACATCAAACCCTTGCGTCATATCAGGAAGGAGTGTACGTACTGCTTCGCGCAACACTCGTACCGCACGATTTCTTCTGGTGGCAGTACCAAGTTTTTTGGTTGCGATAAAACCAAACCTATTCATCGACTGATTGTTAGGCAAAAAACTCATAAGAAAATACGGAGTCCGGGCCACAGTACCATGTTTGCGCAGGACACGAAACCGATACTCTTCTTTTAGTCGATGCTGACGAGGAAGCAAGGAAGATACACTGTTCAGCCTACAGCTAAGCAGTTGGTAGTATGTTACGCAGCTTTTCGTTTTTGAACGGTAAGCTGTTTTCTTCCTTTAAGGCGGCGGCTTTTTAGTACATTACGACCGTCTTTTGAAGCCATTCGTTTGCGAAAACCATGCACTTTATTGGATCTTCGGTTTTTGGGCTGATAGGTTCTTTTTGGCATATACTGTTCGCAAGGATAGCAAATTTTGTCTGTATTAGCAACCAGTCGCTCTCTCTTGCTTTTTACTCATATAACTCCTTTCGCAAACTGGTCAAGGTTGCCTGTAACGCTTTGTCACCGCCTGCTATCAATCTTTTTACCTGTTCATATCCATGGATTACCGTTGAGTGATCGCGCCCGCCCAATACTCCGCCAATATCGACATAATTCATACCTATTTCATCTCGCAGCATAAACATCGCTAACTGTCGCGGAATTACTATCTCTTTCTTTCTGCGTTTGCCGCAGATCTCTTTCATCGAAACGCCGTAGGTTTCGGTAATCAGACTAAGAATAAGCTCTGGTGTCAACTTACGCCGCGGTTCACGTATCATTTCTCTTTTGCCTAGGATATCCTCAATCAGCGCCAAATCAACATGTGCTACATCGCGAGCAATAAGCTCTGATTTTATTTTTAACAATGCACCCTCTATTTCCCGAATATTGCTTTTGATCAGATCAGCAACCAATTCTACCGCAGGAGCACCTAATTGTACGCCTAGCTCCTCTGCCTTAGTCTGGATTATGGCGACACGCGTTTCATAATCAGGTGCATTAATATCAACCATCAATCCTCCCTTGAACCGTGAGACCAGTCTGTCCGCGAGATTTGCAATATCGTCCGGCAGCCGGTCAGACACCAGCACAATCTGCCGGCCACTCTGATACAGTTCGTTGAATGTATGATAAAACTCTTCCTGAATCGCTTCCTTGCCTCCAAGAAACTGCACATCATCAACCAGGATACAATCCGCACTACGATACCGCTTACGAAACGTCATCATTTCTTTTTTCTTCATAAGGTACTCCACAAAATCATTAAGAAACTGTTCGCTCGTGAAGTAAATGACGCGTAGTGATGGATCATTCTTTTTGATACCGTTGCCAATGGCATGCATGAGGTGTGTTTTGCCAACCCCAGTACCGCCATACATAAACAAAGGATTATATGCCATACCAGGGTTATCAATCACTGCCTGAGCTGCGGCATGTGCTACCCTGTTGCTGGGACCTACGATGTACCGATCCAATGTGTAATTGTGATTAATTCGTTCGAGGTCAAACTCTCGAGACACACGTTCATACAATGTCGCTCCGGAAGAAGGACGACTGGCATCGGTTGGTTCGTGATCAAAACCAGAAAACAAGGGCGCTTCTGTTTCCCGCGTTTCTTTGGGGGGGAGAATTTCCCACTGTAGTGAAAGTTTTCGTTTGGTAATCCGCTGCAAAATGTCTAGCAAAAGGTCATGACTGTGTGTTTGCAAAAAATCACGCGTGTACGTATGCTCACAACCCACCACAAACGAATCTTCTTCAAAGGACAATCCCTGCGTTTGCTTGAGCCACGCTTTCACTGGTGCAGATTCGATCGTTACATCTACTTCATCAATTACTGCCTTCCAGAGAGATTTTGGGTCGAGCATAATGTTCACAATGTACCGTTGACCTGCATAAGTGTCAACGAATAATTATGCCCAGCATGACTATGTAAACATATTTGTGGATAACTTTACTGAGTACGTTGATAAATTTTTGATAATAAATATAGAATGTGGACAATTATATTGTTTGTGTTGATTTAGTTATTTTGTTCACAATGTTATCCGCACCTGCGTTGATGTTATTTTAGCGTCACACAAACAACAACAATGCTATTCAACACTTCCACACCACTACTAATACAACTGCTATTTTTTAAATATATGTAAAGACAGAGGGACAAAATATTTTGTCTGTCAAGAGAGTGTGATACACTTAGGAACATGAAAGTCGAAGTCTTACAGGAAAAGTTGGCCATTGGAATCGGATTAACCAACCGAATCGCATCAACGCGAACAACCTTACCTATTTTGGCCAACACCTTATTGGAAGCAGCTGATGGCAGACTCAAACTCTCGGGTACCAACCTGGAGGTTTCGCTGGAATATTGGGTGGGTGGAAAGGTTGAACAAGAAGGAAAAGCCACAACCTCCACCAATGTACTCAATAATTACATCCAAAACCTCACCCCAGAAAAGCTAACGTTGGCCTTGCAGGACAACCAATTGGTTATAGGCGGGACAGCAAGCGAAGCTCGTTTTGTAACTATGGCAGCGGACGAGTTTCCGACATTTCCGAGTGTTTCGTCCGACGTATTATTAACCCTCTCACCTAACAAATTGCAGGCAATCCTCAAAAAGATATTATTTGCTGCTGCTACAAATGAGAGCCGTCCTGTACTAACCGGAGTCTTGTGCCGCGGCACAAGCGAAGGGCTTATTCTTGTAGCAACTGATGGTTTTCGTTTGGCAGAAGTGACCGTTGCGTGGTCGGCAATTGATGCGCAACCGCCTACTGAGCCGGTAGAAATGATTATTCCCGCAAAAATGCTCAAAGAGATAGGGCAATTCTCTGGTATCTCGGAAGATGTGTGGGAGCTGCGGTTGACTGAGGACAAAAATCAGGTGGTGTTCACGACACCGGATATGCGCATGTACGCACGGCTCTTGGAAGCAGAGTATCCGCGGTATGAAGCGATTATACCGACCGATTTTGCAACAACGGTTCAGTTTGATAAAGATGCGTTGATACAGGCAGTCAAGACTGCAGCAATTTTTGCCCATGCCCAAAGCCATACGATCCGAGTGCAGATTGACCAAGACCAGCAAAAAGCGTTTGTACGAGGAGAAAGTAATGAACTAGGTAGACAAGAGACCACACTACCAGTTACGGTGTCGGGCCAATCATTAGAAACAGCATTTAACGCAAATTATTTGCTGGATGCGCTGACAGGTATAGAGGGTGATCAGGTTGTCTTACAGATGCGTGCTGCTGATGCTCCCTCATTATTTGTTTCTTCTGAAGCATCCGACCAGGAAAGTGTGCGCCAAATCATCATGCCCGTTCGCCTTGACCGCCAAAATTCATGAAGAAACTTCTGTGGATAGCAGTTTTGGTTATCCCCTTAACAGCCATTTTGTTTCGTTCGACCAGCCTTAGACAGCTCCTGCCACACACCGGAGGCGAGTTGCAGATAACAGGAGATTTTTTGCCCATGGTACTGTATATAGACAATCGTCTGATAGGTACGTTACCTCTTGATGTGGTGCCGCTGAGCGTTGGCGTACACACGCTATCACTGCGCAATGTACTTGGAGAAACAGAATCGCACGTATGGTGGCAGGAAGAAGTAACCGTAGAGAGAGGGGATTCCTTACAGCTTATTTTGCAAGCGCAAGACAATCAACTTACAGGGGCGGCATTAGTTCGGTTGATGCATTCATCGGCAACGGTGTCTCGTATTTTCGTCCAACCATCAGATAGCACAGTATTTTTTGACGAAGCCTCATATACTGGCAATCCTATTCTTCTGCCAGAAGTTATGGCAGGTACACACACAGTACGAGTTGAGCATTCTGTCTACCCAGACATGGAGTTTGATATAGAGGTACCTGTGGGTACCGCACTTGAAGTACGAATCAAATTATTCCTTGATATTGTAACTACGATACAAAAACAGGAAGGGCTTGTATTGGAACCTGCCTTGCGTGAGTCTACTATATATAGACGGTGGGATTGGGGAGCCCCAAGCACCCCTGTTCCTATAGACTCATTGCAGACTACGGAATGGAAAAGCCTTGGTGTGTATCAGGCGGATACAGCTATAGATGCTTCAACTGAGGCGCTTTTGCCAATGATCGAACGTACGTTTCGAGAACGTGCCGTGTTTGTACGGATACCATTTGCGTTTATAGTAGACACACAAGGAAATATCTGGGAAGGGTTGGGGTTGTGGGATTTTGACTATTCCACGGTGAATGTTTCTGTTACTACGTTTCAGTCTGGCGAAGCGCCAGTGTTGGTGTTGGGGTCATCTATTACTGAGGAACAAAAAAGATCATTAGAGCATCTTTTGGCGTTTATCCAACAGGAGCCTGTACCATCATCTCAGATTCTTGATGTGCCGACCACACTGACGTTACAAACAGAAGAGATACGCACCGTTTCTCTTCAAGTAAAAAATACTGGATGGACGGTTTGGGAAGATAGCGGTGATGGGCAGTTGCGTGTGCAGCCGCAAAACACGACTCAGCGTTCTAACTTTTATCATCCTGATGTGTGGCTTGCCCCTGACACGGTAGCGAGTTTGGCAGATCCAATGGTTATTCCGGGAGCTGACACAACGATCCCTGTAACATTCAAAGCCTCTGCCTACCCGATCACGACCACAGAAACATTTATCTTGACTCAGCGAGGTATCGAATTGGCACAGTCTACTATTTCTATACCATTTGTCATTGAAGGTAGTGGCATTGGTATAGAAATAGTAGACACACCTACAGGATTTTTGAACGTCCGCGCCGAAGCCTCATTGGGTAGTGAGCTTCTTGGTGCTGTCTACCCCGGAGAACGATATGTACTCCTCCAAAGCCAGGGAGAGTGGCACCAAATTACCTTACTTGACGGTACTGTTGGTTGGGTCAACGGCGACTATATTCGGCGATTGTAGCGTATACTTACTCCATGCTCACTGCATTATCATTGGCTGATTTCAGAAATTTTGAGAACTTTTCTCTGCCTACTATCCCTCAGGTTACTGTGCTCATTGGTCCAAACGGTACAGGAAAGACAAATGTGTTGGAGGCTGTCGCTTTGCTTGGTGGGATACCGCTGCGCCGCAAGAGCCGTCCTGCGGATATGATACGCTGGGGAGAGCCGCTCGCAGTAGTCGAAGGAAGCATACATACCGACAACGAAGAATCAGTCCGCATGGTCATCCAGTCGGGACGGATACAGTATGTGTTAAATTCCAATGTCGTCACAACCGCTCAGGTAGCGGGTTTGTTGCCAAGTATCATTTTTGCGCCCGAAACAGTACAGCTGTTTGTTGGAGATCCTGGAAATCGTCGGGCGGTTCTGGATCGCATCCTTATCGCTATGTTTCCGGATTATTATGATGCGCATACTCACTACATGCGTGTACTCAAACAGCGTAATGCTGCCCTACGACAAGGCTATGTCTCTCAACTAGGAGTATGGGAAGAAGAGTTAGCGCGCCATGCTGCGGTGATTATGCTGTACAGGCACTGGCTCCTTGGACAGTTACAAACGAATATGGAACTGCCTGTTCACATAACCTACCTAGCAAGCCCTCGCAAAGTGTTGCCATTACTGTCAGAAACAGACGATGTGCGGCAATTAGTGCGGGAATCAGCGGAAAAAATTCGGGAATTTTTGCAAGACAAATGGGCAACATTGCGGAAAAAAGAAATAGCCATAGGATTTTCGCTTATGGGGCCGCAGCGGGACGACTGGTATTTGGAAGCGGTGTTTAATGGTAGCGGGAAATACATCAATGTAGGTACGTACGCATCGCGTGGGCAACAACGACTGGTAGTGATTCATGTGCAGCATGCTGCTTTGAAGTTACTAAGTAGAGAAACCGGACAAACGCCACTGTGGTTATTGGATGATGTGTTTTCTGAATTAGATGAGGATCATCAGCACAAGATAGTGTCGCTAGGGGATACGTATCAAATGTTCATTACTACTACGAATAAGAACTATGCGGGTATCCAACATTTGATGAGTGAGTCGGATGTGATGATCGTACCGTTAGCTCGATGACGTGGTAGCGCCATCCTCTGGGACGACCCCTTCTGGTTGCTCTTCAGTATCTACTTGCCCACTAGTTTCTTGCGGTGTTTGCGTGAGATTTTCATCAAGCATCTCAGTGGTCAACGTGTCGGGTATCTCTGCTTGCGACTGAGAGTCCTCCACTTCGCTCATTGCCTGAGCGATGATCTCCTGTGCAGAGGGTTCCTCGGTTTCCTGGGCGGGTGGTTGTGGTTCTTCTGCTGGCTGTTGCTGAAACTCTATCACCCCGCTGGCCTCGGACTCAGAAGGCGCTTCTTCTTGTAGTGCTTGGTCAACCGATGTACCAAAATCATATGCAGCTGCCTCTTGCTCCCCGCCAATCTCTTCTGTAACGACCTCGACTTCTTGCAACTGCTTTGCCCGTTCAATAGCTTCCAGTTCCGCAGGATTGGTGGTAATGATTTCGTGCTCGTCCTGAGAGGCGATTACCTGCATGGCGACGTGTGCTTCTCCGGCAAAAAATAGCCCTTCGCCCACATTGGCAGACATGAGTAGATTTCGCTCCCCTTCGGAAAGGAAGAATACCTCAGTCAAATGATTAATGGCGGAAACAGATTGCTTAAACAATACTTGGATAGATGCGTTGGTTACAACAGCACGGCCTTTGTCTGTATTCAAAAAATCTTCCACGTCTTGAGTAATAGTGGTAAGACCCAGGTAATATTTACGTCCGCGCTTGGCAATACTGTGGAGAAAGTTTGCACTGTCCGGGTGCTTCATCATAAACCACGCCTCGTCAACAATCAGGATCCGCTTGCGGCGATCTCTGCGTACCCGCGTCCAAATATAGTCAAGCACGGCGAACATGCCAATTGGCCGCACGCTTTCTTCCAGATCCCTGATCCCAAAAACCGTAAACGTATTGTGAATATCGACATTGGTCTGCTGGTCAAAAAGTCCTTTGGCAGACCCAACGACAAATTTTTGCAGCCGATCCGAAATATTTTTTGCCTCAGCTTCTTCCATTCCCAGTAGAACTTTGTACAGATCTTCCAAAAGCGGCGGGTCGAGTTTTTGGGTTTCAGGATCCTGAGTAATCCCTTTGAGTCGGTATGTTTCTAAAAGGGCGCGATCTAAGATTGCTTCTTCAGAAGGATTCATGTCCCCCAGCATGACCTTCATCATGGAGTGCAGGGTCAGGATCTTTAAGCCCAATTCATCTTCACCTTCTTCGTATACCTGCGATAGATCAAATGGGTTAAGTTTTGATGATGAATTAAAATCAAGCGCAATATACTCGCCACCGATGGCTTCTGCCATAGTCTTGTATTCATTTTCAGGGTCAATAATAATGACTTCCGTACCTAACATTAACGACCGCAATGCTTCTAGTTTTACAAAATAGCTTTTACCGGATCCTGATTTGGCAAATACTACCATGTTGGCATTGGGAAGACTGAATCGATCAAAGATAATCAAACTGGCATTGTGTTCGTTAATGCCATACAAGATCCCCCGATCAGACGTCAAACTAGATGACGTAAATGGAAATGTCGTCGCAATCGAGGTGGTATCCATGTTTCGGTACACTTGAATCTTGTCCAGGAAAAACGGCAATGTCGATCGAAAACCATCCTCCATCTGGAGAGTAGTTTTTCGTGATACGAGCGTAGCTGATCCCAGGACAGATTCGAGCTGTTTGGTAATGAGGTTAAGCTCTTCTTGAGATTCTGCAGGAATGGTTATATAAAGGCCAAATTGAAAAAAGCGTTCCCGTTCGGCTACGAGATCTTCTTGCAAGGCGCGTGCGTCCTGTAGGGCTAGTTGAACGCTTGGATCGAGAATGCGCCCCTGTTGCTGTTCAATGTTGAGTTCGGCCTCCATCTCGGTAACTTTCCGGCGTAAGTTGTTTAGTACTTCCCGTGCATCAACGGGATAGTAAAACATGGCAATATCCAAGGCATGCGGAAAGTTAATGAGCGGTGATAACCAGTTGGCTCCTACTTCTCGTCTGTACCCAGCGATAAAAAACGTCCGGTAGTATGTCTGGCCAATCCTCAGAAAGCCGAAATCATGCTCCATGCCAGAAGGAGCGATCAGGTCGCGGATAGTGAGCATACCCTGCGCAAACTGCTCGGCTTTTTTTGTTGCCTCTGCATTCTCTGCTTCTTGCTTAGCTTTTTCTTCCTCTGACACTGTTGCGCCTCCGGTGTTTGCCGGTTGAGCCGCAGTTGATGGGAGCGGCAGGAGTTTGTTAATTAATTTTTGTAGACCCTGCAACGGATTTGCCATAATACGTTCTAAGCTACACTTGGTTTGATAATGGTGCTGGTGTAGCCCATAAGATCGGTCTGTAAGCCGTCATTTTGTCCTGTTTCCGGGTTATAAATATCATAAAACAAGCGGATAAGTTCCTCTGTATTGAGCTGTCTGATACCGATACCTAGCCGACGAAACTGCCATGCGAGCTCTTGGGTGCGTTGTGTAAAAACTTTCTTGGCCTCCTCCAGTTGTTTCGCAGAGTACTCCAAATTGACACGTTCTTGTTTGCCAAAGATCTTGAAAAAAGGGTCGAGGAAACTCTGGGATTGTTCTGCGACTTTGCTGGTGTGTGGGATGACAACGTAAAACCTCTTGTACAGTACGGTATTTTCTGATACCAATTCGCGTACAAATTTGATGTAGTTTTCGAGTTGCTGCCTAAGCGTTGCAGTGGGTTGTAATTTGCTATACCCCTGCAGATACGCAATGTACTCGGTAATATCAACTTGCCTGGTTCGGATCACTACTTGCATCGGAAAATCCAACGAGTTAACAAGGTTGGCATAGGAGTAAATCGCGGCATCCTGTTCGGCCTCTGACAAAAGGTCAAAGTTGATTGCCTGTGCTTCCAGAACAATACGATAGCGTCCTCCTTTGAGTACGAGTACATCATCTTTTATATCAATGATGTCGAGATGATTTTGAGTGCTCCCTATAAATCCAGCCATAGTCACGATGCAGCCTGTTCTTTGATAAGAATTGGTTCGACCACCGATCCATCAAGATGTATTTTTATTGTACCAAAGCTCAAATCGTCTTTTTCTGTCTGAATCTCATAGTCGCCGTTTTCTAAGGCGGTCGTAATCCAGAACTGTCCAAGCTCGTTGGTCTTAAGTGCCCTAAGGGGGCGCTGGTCAGCCGCTTTGATGATAACAATGGCCTCGGTTATCATTTTCCCCTGCGCATTTTGAACTATACCGTTGATTGCATTGGGTTGTTTGGTGATTGCAGGCATAACAACTTTTGTCGGCGCTTGAGTCGGAGCTGGTCGTGGAGCAGAGGCAGCTGTTGGAGGAGGTGATGATGGTGATGCCGCAGCTTGTGAGGAAGCTACCGGATACTGCTGTGCAAGCTGCTCATGCTGTTGTTGCAGGGAGTCGAGTTGTTTTTTTGCTTTTTGCTCTTCGAGCGCTTTTTCCTTGAGTGCCTCTTTCTTTTTGGCAAGCAAATCTCTTTCGTGCACTAACCGGTTGAATAATTCTTTTTGCTGCCTGAATTGTTTTTTGAGCCCGTCCAATATGGTCGTATTGGCTCCAGGCATAGCCGCGTATGTTTGTAGCTCCGTTTGCGTGTTTTGTATGGCTTGATCAAGGTTTTTTACAAGCGCTTCCTTTGTTTTTTGCTCAGTATCAATGTCTTCTTGTTGTCCTTGGGGTGTTTGCTGCTCAAGCTGTTTTAATTTTTGCTCTTGTGATTGGATTTGTTGCCGTATATGCGTGATAGCATCCAGAGACTTGCTTAGCTCTGCGTTTGTTTCATGAGAATCAGAGGCAGGAGGGGAGGGTTGCGATGGTGGCGGTTGTTGCGGTTTATCCTGCGGCAGAGTAGGGGAAGCTGGCTTTGGTTTGGTAGAGGGCACGGGTTGTGGTGCATTAGCAGCGGGTTTGGTATCTGGCGCTGTGGATGGGGTAGGTTGTTGCTTTCTGTCATCGGGTAGTGATTGCTGATCTGGCACTGCCGCCGGCTGCGGGGCGAGTGGCGCAGGTGGTTTGGCTGTGCCTTCGGCTTCGGTCGATAATTGGGGAGTAGCAGTTGCTGCATTGGGTATGTCGTTTTGGGGTGTAAAGCGACGTTGCAGTTCAGCAGATGGGGCAAATATTTGTTGACGCCAAATCGGCGTAACAGAAGGTGAAAGCGCGGCACGCGACAATTGACGATTTGCCCGTTGATTGGCAATCTTTTGCACCGGAGATGCCGAAACAATGGTTCCGGGAAGAGAAAAAATGGCTCGATTGTTGTTATTAGTAGCTAAATCTCTCATGGTTCGGTTTGGTCGCTGTGCTCTGTTGTCAGAGACGATTGTTCCTGGGTAGCACTTTCATAATATCGACTCATCATGGCTATGCGGTTAAGAAATGCCTGTTCCTCTGAAGAATAGTCGCTTTTTGCTTCATTGGCACGCCAAAAACCCAAAAACTCCTCCAAATCGGTACCAGTTTTTTGCCTTTTTTCCGTTGTGTGGTGAGGGACAACATACGATGGTAAAAGCACTTGTGGTGGCACTTCGTCCTTTTCCCATATCCGTTGCGTGGGTTCGGCAACAGCATTCACAAAATTGATGATCCAAATATCACTTCTTCGACCATCAAAACTAATGAGTGCCAACAGGAGCGTTACAGGTAGGACCACCAATGCTACGATGATTCCAACGAGAGGCGGAAACGGCAGCATGAAAAAGAGCATAATAATAATGCCTCCAGCTGCCAAATAAATAAATTGGCGAGAGGTAAAGTTGCCAACGATACGGCTTTCGTACTGTGTTACATTTTGCGGAATCTTATGCGTAAAAGGCATATGAACTCGATTATCTATAAGTATAGATTATGAATGCTGCTAAGGAAAGAAGATCTGTCGATAGAAACACAGTATCTGTCTAAAGAGGTGGCGTGATGGCGTAGAGTTCGTCATTACTAAAACGAAGCAATATCTTTTTATCATCCTGAACAGTAATCGTTTGGATTTTCAGCTGTGGTGCAGATAGAAAGTCCAGTTTGAAACTGGTGCCTTGATGTTTTGTAAAATCATACAGCAGCAGGTAAAAGGAATTGTCGCTCTGATACACAAAACTAATGGTGCTATTATCGACAAAGTCATAAACAAAATGAGGTGCAACCAAATCGAGATCAAGCACCTCGTATCGTATATCGTTGACCATGTTGTGAATAACATAAGAAGTAACTGCTGGATATGCAATTGTTGTTCTGTCATGACTGATTTTGGGAGGGGCATATGTTCCAGCATATGGCTCTTTCACCCAAGCACCTTCACTGTTTTGAGAAACTCGGAATAACGTGATAATTGTCGGATCCTCCAAGTCACGCCCATCAGGCAGTTCATACACAATAAAGCTATTATCCTGTAGCCATAACAATTCGGTAGGGCCTTGAATTATAATATCTTCGATTTGTTCTTGTTGTTGCGTTGCAAACGTATATATCAGAATGTGTGCTGTTCCTTTGCCATAGTCTATGTTTCCAAAGAACGCCACTCGTTTTCCGTCGTGGGACCATGTGTAGTTCTCTCCGAAAAAGGGAAGTTTTTCGTAATTGAATGGCCTGCTGCTTCCAAGTGCTGCGGAATTGACAAGATAGTCAGACTTGTCTGCTTCTACCTGTCCAGTACTTATGATAGCCAGATTATGAGGTCCCCATGATATTTCGTTTACCCAATAAAACCCTTCAGGACGAATTTTCCCTGTTCTGAAACCATCATTGACCTCGATATGATGCTCCAGGGAATTGATGTATACGAGTAATGAAGCACTGTTTTGAGGGTTAAAAAACACTTGAGGATATTCTACGGCACCAGTCGTAAACTTTTGTGCTTGCACTATAGCTGGTCCATCACTCGTATCAATGTTTTTGAAACTACGATCGTTTAGCGAGGAGAAAGATATATATACTACCGCCAAGATTATTGGAATAAGAAGTGCTCCCAGAAAGAGTAGAAAATTGTTTTTTGTTATCTTTAAAGAATTGGTGGTGTCCATGTCGATTGATTCAGGGCTGGCTGGCAGCCACTTAAATTAGGGAGATCCGGATTGCAACACATTATTTCTGGTCCTTGTGTGACGTTAGCTCCCCAGTCAGATAAGAGCTGCACAGCGCAGATGTTCGGTCCCGGCGTAGTAAAGCTACCATTGGTACTAGCAGCAAGATGAATATGTGGAGGCCCAGAGCATTGTCCATTTGCAGAGGCATTGCAGTAACATCTGCCACCGTTTGATCCATTGCACAGGTTGCAGTTGGTGTCACCGGGACGACAGCGGCCAGGTTGACTGCAGCCAGGTTCACCTGTTGTACAGTTTTGGGAGGTACATGGCTGACAAGCCGAGCCAGAATTACTGACAAAACCTACTTGTTGCCCTCTCGTGACGTTGCCACTAACCCGGTTCGAGTTTCTATTATGCGCATAATACATAGCTGGTTGGCATCGGTCGGAAGGAACAAATTCTATGGTATATCCTCCGGTCAGATCATCCACGGGATACGACACGCCATCATAGGGAGCATATGCTGGTGCCCCGTCTACGGCAAACAAATCAACCGGCCGATGCCCATCCCAGTGGAACCGGTTCGTTGCGCTTCCACCAGTTGGATGGTAGCCGGTGGTGCTGCATCCCACTCCCGTTCCATATGTTCCAGGAGGTGGTGGGCTTCCTCCTTCTCCTGGACCGCCTGGTGTTCCACCACCAGTACCCGTACATGTACCTCCACATGAAGGCGGGAGAAGGTCTATGGGATCTGGTTCCAGGCTACAATTTGCGGGTTTACTGAGGTTTGGTGGTGGATATATTTCGTAGTGTAAGTGGGTAGCATTAGTTAATCCGTTACCGCACCCTGAGGCACACGTAGACGTAGGTTTTGGGTCACAACCAGGAACAGCTGAGGGTAGACACACAGGGCCAATTTCTGCAATCTGTTGACCTGCAGTAACAGTATCGCCTGCGATAACGTAATCATTAACATTCAGGTTTAAGTGGAAATAAACATGAGCGTTTCCATCGTTTCCGGCAATTCTAATCATATACCCTACACCTTGACCGGCTATATATCCAGCAGTTTCCACTATTCCGCCAGTTGTTGCATATACGGGCGAGCCTTGTGGTCCGAGGAAATCTTGACCAAAGTGAGTACCGCCACTGTACAGAGGGTCAGTTACTACCTTGCAATGGTCCCAGCCAGGATTGTTGAACCCGACTGGGCAAGAGAGACATCCATTTACAGATCCGCCTCCGCCTTGGCACGACTGTGTTTGACTCCATGCACTTTCGGTTGCCCACATTCCCATCAAGAGCCATGGGTTGATATTATTTTCTTGTGCTTTGGTAAGAACCGCCTCTACATCAGCACGTGGAACGTTATTAAATGACAAACCGAGGTACGTCATGTTCAGGCTGTACATGTGATCGGCAAGCTCCGGTATGCTCAATCCAAGTGTGTTTTGTGTGGTCCACCTTTGCTGGGCAAGTGTGAGTCCGCATGTATCAAGTGCCCCTCGGTAGTAGTCAAATTCTTCAGCTCCTGGTTGACGCAAGGGATCACTTTGTGCCGGGCAAGCCATGCCAACATCCTGAGGACGTGGAGGATTTCCCGGAGGACTCTCACTGCAGTTTCGTGAAGAATTACAACAGGTGCGCTGGGCCGCTCCGACAGGTGCGTATTTATCATAAAAGTTTACCCAGAAATTGTATCCGAAAGGAAGTGAGCGTGTTTCGTTATCACAATATGGACCGTATCGATCAAACCAATACCATGTAGGTTCTTCTACCCGCAACGAATTTGCTGCACACTCCAGAGACGTTGCAAAATCTACGACATACGGTGCAAAGCAGTTAAAGGGATTACACGTCCCACCGCCGCCACCACCAGGAGGCGGAATACCTGGCCCTCCTCCCGGGGGTGTCCCTACGGAAACATAGGGCAAGACAGGCGGGATTTCCAACAAAAGGCTGACATCATAGTCAAACAACTGATAGAAACCTTGTCCTGTACCGTCTGCCTGTCCCGTATCTTGATTGGTGGGTCTATTAAATGTTTGAGGTTGCCATGGCGCGCAGGTGCTACCCGAGCACGCACATACCAGGTTTTGGGCACTGACGTTTGGTCCGACGGCAGGCCAATCATCGAGAGCGCAACTTGCTTGTTGCTCTCCTCCTCCTGCGCTACAGCCATTAAAACACTGTTGTGATGCCCAACACTCTGTTTCCGGCTCGTTGGGGCCCACAATGACATATACGTCTTTCTGATGATTTTGGGCGATGAGATCATTGAGTGTTACTAAGAAATTAACGTACTGGGCTGGAGTGTCAAAACCGCCACTGCTATCCATAACTCCAATACGGATCACCGGAGTTATGTTTCGCGAATGAGCACTGTTGATACCCGGCATTACAGAAGGTAATTGAGGGTTGGTATCGTTGTTAGCTATTTCTATGGTCCAGCCCATGTTGTGGGATCCTGCAGGGTCATAAAAACTTGCGTCGCTTGATGAATAATACACTGCGGAATTAGCGCCAATGTTATCGCATGACCCGCTGCAGATAGTGTTAATCTCCGTATCACTCATTGAGTAGTCGCTCCATCCTGGATTGTTGTTAAACACATTAAACAACATTGACCCGATTACACCATTAGATGGATTTTTGAGCCAGTTAATTGAGTTTGTAAGATTATTAAGGGCGGTGGCTCGATCACTCCCCTGAAGAAGCTCATACCAACCGATCTCTGTAAGAACTATTGGTTTGCTACCTATTGCAGGTATATTTCGGGCAGTGTTAACCCAGTCTGGGATATATGGTCCATTGAGAAAGTTGTATGCGTTTCCTGCTATACCATCGAGCTGTTCCCAATAATTTGAGCATTGAGAGATTGTATTAACAATATCAACAAAGTATGGAGAAGTCATATTGAATACAGGCGAGAGAAACTTGAGGTGTTGCAGAGAACTTATTCTTGAATCCCCCATGACACCGTCTAGATATTGACAGACAGAGTTTCCGATACATGCCACGTCGGGGACTTGCTGTGCATGTGCAATGGGAGTTGGTGCTATGGCCAACTCGTTTCGTGACAACATTATAACAGCGATGATGCAGGCAACTGTGATGATGAATTGTCCGTTTTTTGTAACTTGCATAGTTATTATGGCAACGCAGAAACGATTACTGAGTCTACATTGTTGGTAAACATATACGCAGGCAAAATGTGAAATTCACCAGTCGGGTTGCTAAAAAAATCATTTGGCAAAAAATATGTTAATCCCGTTTGCGTAAATGTAATCTGCTCATGTAGCGCTCGAGTATCTGATTCCCAAAACAAACCTTGATTACTCCTGACTCGCCCTACTGCACTCAAGTAGTCAATGATTTTCCATTCTTCTACGCCAGAAATATCCAAATTTGGATACCAGATAAATGCACCAAGGACGTTTCCGTTTGGAGCTACACGGACATATTGTTTTTCCGTACTGAGTAAGGGCAAATTGTTTAGCCGAAGTGGCAAAGTAACGTGATAAAATGTTTTCTCTCCAAGGCTAAATACTTCCTCTAAGCTGTTGTTTCGCAGCTCATACATTTTGACCTCAGCGCCCTGCCAATTAATGAGTGGATTATCAAGTCTAGCTCTACTAAGCACCAAGCGCACGCTGTCTATAACATGTGGTTGTGCTCCCGCATCCTGGATATTAAAAGGAGGCAAGGTTGTAAGGTCAGACGAGAAACGAATAGAACCTTTTGTAGGTATAATAGCAAGTTCATTTCCTTCCTGATAATACATGTACCCTTGTGTAATAGAGGTAACCTGTGCATCTACATTAAAACCAAACGCTTTAGCCATTGCAGGAAGATTTGCATTCGAAAATAGTTCATCCGGCCCAGGCAGAATTCGGTAAACCCGTATAGTATCAGGAACAATAATAGGATCTTCAAAAGAATACGACGAAGGATAAGCGGTATCCTCTGGATTTGCAAATTTTAGGTGTTGTGCAGATGTGACGTCAGCACGCTGCGAAGGGGACGGAGGTATGGGTGTAACCAATAGTGTATCCAGCCGGCTCACTACCAGTAGTATCGATACTATCAATACCATACCTAGTGTCAACAAAGCGAGGCGTTTTTTATTGTATCGTAGTCGCTCTTTGAGCGAGTGAATGTCCATAATGTCGCTACGGGTTTACGTATGTTGGGCCAAAAACGAGATTCGGCTCAAATCGTAACCGATAGAAAAATTGTGATTCACTTTGATCTCCAACCACACAGCTACTCATGTATGGATCATCTGAACATCGCTCAGATCCGATGTTTCCGTTTGCGGGAGGCGTACCATGCTCAGGGTTGGTATATGGTATCTCGTATTGAAGTTGTCTGACGCCATCAGATCCAGTGTCCCCCATTAAGCCAATGAGGGTGTTACGTGCAACATACAAAGTAGTACCAAACGTATGTGGCAGGCCATCTGTCGGTGCATACGGATTGGCAAAGTAAGATGAGTCTAAGCCATATTGCCCGTCAAATGTCAAAGATCCGGGCTGTAAGTGTGTGTAACGTGTGACCACGTCAGGAATCCAGTCACGGTTCACGTCGGTTTCTACCTGCACAGTGAGACCTTTATCAGGAAAGTTTGGATCTATTCCAGCAAATGTCACCCATCCAGCATGAGTCGTATATACGAAGGGTGGTTTGGCTGAGGAAAATGCAGGAACAATATCAATACCAGGATGGAGTTGGTCTCCGGCACGAGCGCGGCCATCGAGAGGATATGTTTGGCCCTGGCCGGGACAAAACAGGTATTCGTCATACTCGGATCTTCCGTCTGCGAGGCTACGGTAACTTGCGAGAGCTTGTGCTTGGCCGGTGTTGCCCCAGTTTTCAGCGATACGTCCAGTGGCAGGCCACCCAAAAGGACGAGCTTCGTCATCAACAGGGTTGCCGATGGGAATTGAGAGCGTTGCGACAGAGCGTGATGATTGATTTTCGCCATATCGAACCTCGTAGGTTATGGGCCCCAGGATGCTGTTGTTGGATGAAGCGTTATACCCACACCCTCCGATTTTAGTAACATCTCTAAATTCAAAGAACAGACGACAATATTCCTCGGTGGTTAGTTCTCGCTCTTCAAGAACGAGCCTCCTGTTTCCACAACGTTCTCCTTCCTCGCCATCGTTGGGATCGCATACAAAATTAAAGTCTCGCGGTGTGTTGCCACCTAGCAGAGAGAATGTTTGAGAAACAGAAGGGATCGAGTTTCTTCTAGAACGATCAGAAAATTGATCGCACGAACCCGCTGGTGGTTCTGTAGATTGTGACAAATCACCAGGAGGTAGAACATCCCCGGGTGGACCACAAATATTTTCTTCGTGCGCATCAAGAGCATTCATATGTGTCATTGGCGCAACTTCATAGCCTGCATATGAAGGAATACCTGCACATTCGGCAAGAGGGTTAGTGCCCATTGCATCAAGGTTATGAGGCCATTCTTTGCCGTCACGCGCATAGCGATAAATTTTAACTTGTTCTTTCGGGATGTCGTCGTCACCGATATTCATATAATGAACTCTGAGGAGGATGTCGTTACTGTGATAGATCATGGTCTGAAACTCCATATAGTTGTATCTGCGTTCTTCGTGCCAAACAACTTGAGGAGTTGGGGTTGGGTCTATGGAACTAGTGGGAGTCGGTCCGGGAATTTCTTCACTCCAGCAGGCAGTCTTCACACACTCATATGTATATCCATCTCTACGAATAAATTTGTTCGGGACGGCACCTGGTAATGTGTTATCGTTAGGTCCTGGAGAAGATATTTGAACCGAACTGACTGCTCCGTCTGGAGTTGGAATACCTTGGGTTTGAGCTTCTCCGCCACACCAGCCCCATAAAGAGTGCTGAATGTTTTGCACTTCTTCTCCACAGGATGCGCAACAACCGTGCATTGGTTCTTCGGCAGAACCTTGAATATATTCTCTATGCAGGCTTTCTAGCGGATCCTCCTGCACAATATCATGTGCTTGTGTTCCTCGGTAGTATGATTCATATTCCAACCATACCTTAACAAACTCTCCTGCACCTGGAGCCGGAGGATCACCCGGTTGCGGTGGAGAAGGGGGGTCTGGGATAAACGGTACAGTGCTACCGCCTATATCCACTCGGCGGCCTTCAAATATAGTTTGTACTCGCTCACCAAGGCCGCCAAAAATGCCGCTCCCGCCGCTACCAAGTCCATCAAATATACTGGCATAGCTTGCTCGTGGCACCATGAGCGCTATGACAAGCATGAAGATCAGCAGGTTGAGATTTTTTCTATTGGGGGAGTGAGAAACAAACATACGCATAGTGTACTGTGGAATACTTACGATTGACCTCTGGTGGCACCACCACCGCCTCCACCTTGTTGCGGAGCAGCCGCTTGGGTGTTTTCCGCTTGTCGTTCTGCTGCACGATTCCTGCTCCCCCTTAGGGAGAACTCTCTGCTGCCTAGTGCTCCTGAGGCATATACGTTTGCTTTGTCACTTACGTGTGCTCGTCTTATTAGTTCCCTCTTAATGTTTTTTGCTAGCTCGGGATCCCTGAAGCCGTTATCTGCCAGAGTCTTGGCGATATTATCCAAGTCACTTGCCTTGTTCAGAGCAGCTAGTAGTTGAGGTTTGGCTGCATCACTAATGTCTAACTTTTGTACAAGTTCAGCTTTCATCTCAGGGACTGTCATTGCAACTGGATCGCCAGCGTCGTTGAGTACTGTAATTTTTGTTTCGGAGTTATTAAAGAAACTATTTACACCTGCTTTGATGTTTTGTAGGCGAGGGTCAGTAATCCCCAAATCTCTTTGAATTTCTAGCTCAGGCCGGACCTCGGTGGCGAACTGCTGTTGCAATCTTTGTTGGATATTGCCTTTATATTCATCTGTCTTCTTGCGGGCGACAGAAGTGCTGAATGCTGCTTTCTCTTTGGACTGTATTTCTTTTTGCCTTCTCTCGATTTTGGCCCGTGCTTCATGTTTGGCATATGCAGACCTTTCTAGCGTGCCACCGGTGAAGAAGTTGGCAATCCTACCCGCGCGTGTATTGGTAACAGAAGAGCCAAGCCCTTGAAGTGTTGCTTTTCTGTCTTGCCTCTCAGCGATCCCTTCCGCAGTAAGAGGGTGGGATACCTTTTGCCCAACAGCTTGAGTCACGCCGCCGAGCTTGGAACCAACAGCAGTGAGAGCTCCAAGTGCTGCACCAGCCATACCACCAGCACCCAGTAGTTGTACGGCAAATTGGGGAGCCTTGGTTGCCATAAATAGTGTTGCACCACCAATCAAGAAGACACCGGCTTGATTGAGTAACCCATCAGCTTCAACCCCTTTGCTTAAGAGCAATATGCCGATAGAAAGCAGTACTGCCACAATGGTTTGGATGGAACTAATCGGAATTACGGTTTTCCACCACATATTGCGCATACTTCTTCCCCAAGGTAATACTGATATAGCGAAAATAATTGGCGCTACCATAGTAAGAATCCAGATAATCAAATATCTGCCGTAGAGAGTAGCTAAGATCGATATGACCAATGCAAAAATTACAAATGCACCAGCGATGATGGCACCTAGTATAGGAATCAGGATAGTTCCACCTGTACCTGCTATAGATGTGATTGCACCAGCTATTCCGCCGGAGATAATAGAGCTTAAGAACGAAAACGTTGCAGCTGATGTTCCGACCAATCCCACTCCTGCAATAGCATTAGCAGATATACCGGACGTCTGTAGAACGCCAAAGATAACGGAAAAAATCCATGCAGTGAGGATATTGTTAACATCTAGGACGAACTGAACCAGCAGAAGACTGACATTTGCAAGAATAATACCCACAATTAATTGTGGCAACATGGTGTTAGCGGTCCATGTTTTTTGGTCAAGTCCTAGGATTTGATTTATACCTATAATGAGCAGGATGAAGATAAAGAATACGTTTGCAAGGCCTCTGATGGTCTCCCATGTGTTCAGTACGGCTATCGAAACAGTAAGGGGTTCCATGATAAGTGCGCTTTGGAGAGTCTGAAGGCCTGAAGCTGCAAGCCTGCTGGCAGACAGACTCGCGTTACAGCCTAATCTGGGTAGATGAACATCCTGGATTTCTTGGATACTGAATTCTAAGTCAATGAGACCATTACGTAGGATGTCAGTGGCAAAATCAAGCCCTCGGACGGGCCTCTTCTTTGATTGTTTTTCAGCTTCAAGTTGTTCTTTGAGATCTGCTTCCAGCCGATCGCACTCATTGGTAAAATCAAAGGTCCATGAAGGATCGGTCGCATATGCAACATCCTCACCGGGATTATATTGAACACGAAATGTCTTAGATAGCACTGTTTCGTCTGCGGTTGCGACGACAGTATAGGTATTCATTGTGTCAACATCTCTACGGCACGCTTCCATAGCCATAACGCTTCCATCTGAACAAGTACGTGGACCCACATATGGTAATTGAAGATTGAGTGTCCAATTACCAGACATGCCAGTTACGGTACTTTCATCCAAAGAATCAATCACCTGTCCAGCGTTGTTAAGATATACTACGCTCTGGTAATAGTCTGCTCCAGTAAACGCGATTTCTATGTGAGCGTGATCAGCGCTTACATTAGCAAGTGCTGTAGGTGGGTTGGGCATTAGGAAATCAGCAGGTATTAGCCCCAAAAATTTATACGGTTCGGGCTCTTTGAAGCCTTTTTGGGCTAGTGTGATTGAGGCGGGTGCCAAGAGTTCTCCCGTATACGTCAGTGCACAACTATCAGCTTCACATCCATAATCGGTGAACAGTTCCGAATATGGATGTTTTATAAGTAGCTTCAGGTCGTACGGTGCAAAATCTCTCCCACGCGGAACCAGATCTGCATGAGGGATTTTGATTTGTCCTAACATATCGGCAGTGTAGGTTTTGCCGGATGCGGGAATTACAATATTCTCATCCACTGGCCGGATAGAAAATACCTGCGTTCCACTTGGGTTGGAGGGCCGACCTGTATTAATAGAGATCGGGGGAGTTGCTTCTAACAAGATACCGCCTTGAGATGTATCAATCGGAGATACCGTCAGATCTATACGTTGAGGTCCGTCTTTGCTGAAAATTTGTTGCGTGGAAACGGTGTTTCTTTCGTATCCGGTGGTATCAACATATGCCTCAAAAATGCTAGTCCGTATATTGGTAAAATTAACGGATTGGCTTTCATACAATGCGAATAGCCCGTAACTATGTTGAGGATCCTGGTTAACAGGGTCGCTATCCTCTAAGTTGCTATTGTCACGATCGTTACAGTCTGTGTCACCAACAAAAAGACCGTCGTAATTAAATGTCCAAAAAGGAATGTCGCAACTTTCGTTCCGCATTTTGGGGCTATGGGTGACGGGAGGGACGGAACTATTATTTATGTTTCTCATATTGATATTTATTTGAGGGCTTGTTGGATTTACAACTAAACCGGTTGAGGTGTGTACCCTTCCCCATAGTGTAAACTGATTAACTCGTAAGGGCATAAGGTGTCGCCTCGTGAGTGATAGTGACCAATCATCACCACCTTGGACATATAAAAAGGCTAGTCCTGTAAGAGACGAATTAACAGATTCGCCAACTGCATAGCTAGAATACGTTGTTGCTCCGTCCGCTCGCCACGCAGTAATAGCATACACGCCTGGTGGAGCATATGCCTGAAATACCCTGTCGTTATTGTGAGGATTATCGCTATCATGAGCAGCCTGCAGAGGAAATGTCGTTCGACCTTTAATTAGAGGGGCTTCAACAGGAAGCCGATTAGTAATTCCACCTACCTCGACCACACGCTGTGCAACAATTTCATATGCACTTGAATCGATGAACGTTCCACTCTCCAGAAAGTGCCCGTGTGCCTTCACGGTCACTTTAATAGAACTCGTTGGAACCAAAGGAAAGGTGTTTGTATTATTTGCGATATCAACTCGTGTTTCGCTGGTAAGAAAACTCGGCCCCAGACGCACTGTTTCGCCCGAGATTTGTGTGTTCACAACAATATCCCCCGGGTCTCCCATGTTGTAGGAAAAAATGTCCTTAATAAGGTCAGGATCGGGGTTGCCGACAGCACCTCGCTGAGGCATCCTAAACTGAACGTTTTCTCCTGTGACACTGCCTACGCAAGGACTTGCAGCAGGGTCGGTGCAGTCGGTTCTAATGACACTGCCTCCCTCTAAACGAAAAGGAAAATAAACACCATAGTGGTTACCGTGTGGCAACCCTTGTGCTTGGAACGATCCATCCAATCGGATCTGCGTTCGTACAGCAAAGTTGTTAATGATGAAATTACCGCCAGTCCAACTATCGTAGGCAAACACATAGATAGGAAGCCCTGCAAGGCGTTGGTATGCTTCCGAAGGGTCATATGCAGTTCCGATAAATGCAGGGATAACCTGTCCAGAAAACACCGCCGTGTTGTTTTCCGTTTGCTGTCCGAAAACTACCGGCGGTGTTGTCATCTGGACTATTGCTAACCCAATCACACCCATGCTTATTGGGGCGATTGCTGTGACAATAGATTTGAAACACGTATATAGTCTACTCAGCATGTCTGCGTTTCATCCTATCCCTTACGGGTTACTGACCAAGCAATTCTGCTAAGCCAGGGACGAGGTTGATGACTAACTGCCATAGGGCCCACGCTGCTGCCAAAATAATCAAACCGATCACGGCGTTGGTAATCATCGAACGCGCTTTCTTAGTGTTCTCTTCATTGTCTCCAGCAGTCAAGTAGGTGAAAGCACCTATAAATAAGTACACCAACACTGCCAATCCGGCGACGATAAAGATGATGGTCAAACCGGTAGAGATTAATGAACCGAAGTCGGAAAACCCAGCACTAGGCGGAGTCAATACTATCGTTGGGACCGCTTGAGCGAATGTCGATTGCGCTGTGGCCAACAACATTATGGCGGTCAACGCAAGTCGTGTGGTGAATTTGGAAACTTTATTGATTGTCATAACTTTGCTCCACCCCCTTTATATACTCTAATTGAAAAGAAAGTAGATCTCAAGATCTAAGTCTATCTGTATAGTAGCGTAGCACAGTGTACTAACCTCCGCAAGAGCCTCGATCAAAAACGGATGAATGCATTGAGGTTAGGAACAATATCAACAACAAATCGGAAGACAATAAAGATTGTAGTAATACCGAACAGTCCAACAACCGACCATACCATTGCACTCCGAGAACGCTGCGTTTTTTCTCGATCGTCCGCTGCAAATATGTATAACCATGCAGCATAGAAAAACGAAAATAATGTGACTATTGCACCGACGATCATCAAAGCATAGATCATCGCGACTATCATTTGCCCTATGACATACATCGTACACTCGGGGTATGAGAGGACGGAATAACCTGGAGCTGGATTTGCACAATCTACAGTCATATTATGTTACGTTTCTACGCTAGGTTTAGGAACCAATTAGCGGGTGCAAAAGATTCTATAAACTGAATCAATGCCCACGCGCCAACTACTATTAATAATCCTACCACAGCTTCTGTGAGTGCTTCTCGCCCGTTTTGTAATTTGGTGGGATCACCTAAGGCGGTGTTAATAAGAAAGAGGCCTATTGAGATCCGATATATAGCGGCTAAGACACCAGCAATTATAAAGAGGTTGAGTAGAAACGTTAAGAAACTTTCTACATTAACACAGTCGTTGATAATGGCGATGTATGTTTGGCTGGGGTCAGGGTCACTGTCGGGATCACTTGGATCTGTCCGACAGACTACATCCGGTGTCGGGCGTTGAGCTTGCGCAGTTATGGGAGCAACAAGCGTCAATGAACAGAAAGCAAATAGCAGAACAAAAATTGCAAAGGAGTGTCTCATTAGTTCTATCTTAAGATAGTTTTGACGATTATGGTAGTACCTTCTTCATAGACAACTGTACCCAGGTCCTTGAGCACTGTCTCTTGTAAGAGAGGGTACTTGTTTCGTTCTAGTGTCCCGATAAAAATGTAATCGACTCTGTATTTCTGCAGAAGCCGCTGTACTTCTTCCGGATCAGTACTGGAATAGATGGTGTGTACGTCACTATTGCGTTGGGAAACAGAGTCAGCACCATATTCTTTGAGCACCTTGGAAGGAGGAACGACAGGATCGCCATAGCTCCCGCGCCACAACCACTCGTGCACCTGCCAGCCTAGTACGGTTGGTAAGCCGGTGTTTGCCGATACGCGTGCGTGTTCTGTGTAGCTGTCGCCGACTGCTTCTAACACTGTTGGCTGTCCAGTTATGTTCTGATTAAGCCAGTCGATAGCTGCGGCGTCGTCCGGATACTGTCTGGTAAGGTGTGCGATACCATTGAGTCCCTGGTATTCGCGAAAACTGCCAGTTGCGGAATTGACCGCTAAGTACGGATACAACAATGTTGCCGCAATCAACACATATTGGATGAGTACATTTGTAATCCAGAAGTTGTTGGTGATTCCCTGCTTGATAATTTTTGCTATTCGGACAAACCCGTACGCCGTAGCGATTGAAAACATGACCCAGGCTTGGTAGTACAACTTGAACATGGTATTGGCTCGGTAATGTTGGGGATAGATGTCTTTGACGTACACGATCTCGGGAATGATGATCAGGGATAATGCCACTGCCATCAACACCATGGCGAAAATATCATACCTGTTTAGCGGGAATGAGGAGGTAGGAGGTATGGATGTGCTTTTTGAAACCATGTTTCGAACCACATGTCCCACTCTCTCCCGAAAAACAAATCCAACAAAACTCGCGCTCAAAAAGAAGAACATCCCCCATAGAATTAGTACTAACGTTAGGGGTGACTGATCAGCTACCAGGCCAATCCCTTGTGAAGGCGGTATCACAGTTCGCCAGTATGGGATGAATAAAACAAACGACGCAACAAACAAAGGAATGATTAGTTGTGCAGTACGCTCCACGGAAGAAAGCAGCCGCAGGAGGGCTTTTGTGGTAGTTGTTTGAGAGCGATATGTAAAACAGAAAAACACACAGGCGGTCAGCACGAGATAGATAGGATAATCCCACGCATTGGTTGCATATGATGAGCCAATTGCCATGATAAGCAAGAGGTATGCCGGATCGCGATATGCTCGACGCAATGTGGGTGTGGCAGTGCCATCATTGCCCCACCACGTGGTGACCAATTGTACAAGCAGCGCAATGATAAGTAGCACAGTGGGCAGGTTGTTGACGTGTGCGTGTAGATCCGCGACAACAAAGCTATACACCGGGAATTCGTTGATCGTGAACGGGATCAGTCTGCTGGCATTGGCGTACCAATAGGTTTTGTAATCAAAGATATTAAGTGCAGCATGGAGGTTGCCTATGATTCCTGTAAATGCGCCACCAAGCAGTCCGGCCATAAGTGTTGTGGTACTGAGCACGGAGCGTTTGAGTGAGCGGGTTATGAGTGCAACAGAAACACTAAAGCTACTTATAAATGTCATCGCACCTAAGTATGCAATCAGCAAGTTGTAACTCACTGCTGGTGGTACGGTAGATAGGCGTGTCAGGATCGCACCCATCAGATGGCCAAAGTAGTAATAATTTATGGACTCACCTGCAAAAAAATGATCAAGCGGTGGAAAGTAATCAGCGCGAAGTATCGAAAGCAAGAAACCATAGTCCATATATTTTTCTAGACCAAAGATGTCCGGATTATACGCACGAACAATTGCCCAAAAACCCAATACAGCAATGAATACTACCTCCTGGATCAGAATGAGCTTAAAGGTTGAGTGGTGGCGTATACCTTTGAGGGAGGCTCTCTTAAAGGTACCCTGTTGTCGTGTTTTGGCTAGGTATGGCAGCCAGCAGATCAGCGCTAAGACAAGGGTAATGAGCAGAAGGTTTGGTCGGGTGAATGCAAGTAACTCGCCCATGCCCAGAAGCCAGGCCACATATGAGACCAGGAGTAATGAGATGCTTTTGCTTAATACCCATCCCTTGTCAGGAAAGGATGGCAATGCAGTACGTGCCAATGGCCAACCAGCAAGACCGAGGAGTAAGACCGTTATATAGAAAGTAAAAAATGCACCAAGATCGCTCATAGATTGTTATTATATAGTAAGGCGTGTTCGCAACATATCAGCTGCGTTCCCTGCGTCGAACGTTGTTTTCCTAAAAATAAGTACTTGTGGATGATCATACACGGTAAAACTCTCATCCGCTCGGGCATCATTGATTCGGACGCCCAAAAACTGCGGGTAGGATTCAAACGTGGCAACTTTCTCAAACCCTAGTTGTCCAGAAAACAGCTGCTCATAATACACGATCGTCGCAGGGTAGCGTTGCGGCCATCGAGGGATTGACGCATGCAGTCGATTGCTTGCTATGATGATGTAATCACTACGTTCCAATTGTTGAGTAAGGGTATTGATTTTTGCGGATGAGTCGGGACGGTAGAGCTCTAACTCTTCAACATCATACATTGACATACCCCAAACCGGCAGCCCGCGATCCCAATGTTCGATCGCCAGGGTCGAGCCAGGAGGAATCTGTGTGGTGATCCACGTGCTCGCTTGTATCCATGGATGAGGCGTGGTGTATATTGCCATAAAAGCCGTTATCCAGAATAGATAGGTTCCACCGACTACGCTTCCAAACAGGAGTTGAAACGGCAGACGGATGTGTTGAAACAGTGTGTACAGAGCGTATGTTGCCGTTATCGCCAAGACAGGATACAGCGGCAAATAGTAACGCATGAACTTGACCGCAGATGACCCGAGTGGGATGAAAAATAGAAAGAACACCAGTAGCACAAGTAGTAAGGACGTATAATTTTGAGTGGGTGCACGTTTTTTGACCGCCGCAATAATGTGTATCAATAACACCCCGATACCACCAAACCCCAATATACCGACCAGAGGCCCCAGCCCCCACTGTATGATTTGTGCCATAGGATACATGTAGGGTTTGGTGTTGATATATTGAAGGGTGTACGGAAAGATTGTTGCATCAGCACGCATGCGTAATTGCTGAGTAACATCACGAACAAAGGTGTGGTAATCAATCGCGATATACGGTTGAGTTACTAGTGTGACAGCACCCATACTACCAATCAGTAGTATTCCTATCCCCGCGGCCATAAGCGCGGATCGACGCCATGAGGCGTGTTTGGCAAAGCATACAAAGATCAGGCTAATAAGAACGATTGGTACAAGTAACACCGCAGTTATCTTGGTGGATAGCGCCATCCCGGTAGTGATCGCAGCAAGAAATAGCGGCCAGGTACGATTTATGTGTACTGCGGTGAGGCAAAGCACGAGTGTACACATAGCCCAAAACGTTAGTTGGGTGTCAACCGTATAAAAGTGCGCATTTTGGATGGGAAACACTGCTAGTGCATATATGGCTGCTGCGGTTAACCGCCACCGCATAGTCAGACCGATACGTGCTGCGATCATATACACCAGTAGTATGGTGAGAGAATCAAAAAGAGAGGATGTGAGCCGGCCCACGGCATACAATTGGCTATATTGTTCAAGCTCCGGTCCCAAAAGAGAAACAACATGTGACGTACCTTTGAGTAGATACAGTGGTAATGATCCATATGCAAAGAATTTGGGGTTGAGCGGGCTATCTGTATCCCAGAACGCCTGCCATGTATCAGGGAGGTGTAATTGTGAAGTTACATTGTACAAGTGCAATTCGTCGGGATGAAAATAATATCTGCCATCCCAATTGATGTTGTATGTACGCAAGCCAAACCCAATGGCGAAGATGAGGATGCTTAATAAAAAGTATGGTGAAATGCGTTCGTTTATTTTTTTCATACGCGTTCCAATACCGAGAGATATTCTTCCACTGAGAGTGGGGTTGTTTTCTGATAGATCAACACTGTGGGGTGGTCAAACACGACAAAGGTTTCTTCCGCATGTTCGTCGTTAATCGGGCAGCTGAATATTCGTACAACGTCTGGCAGATCGGCTGGTAGTACGCACGGTGTATGATTGCTGGTGTGAGCCAGTTCATATCCCAATTCTCCATCAAACAATGCCTGGTAGTACTGGTTGGCGCGAGGAAATGCATCAGGGTGTTTACTTGCAGTTTTGTATACCCTGCGGCTGGGGATAATAATTGCGTCAGCGCGGTATAACTCCTGGGCAAGTTTGGTGGTTGACCACATCCCATCAGGGTGCGTGTCATAGTCATACAGGTTAAACAACCGGATCATGTTTGGGACAGCATTATTAAAAGGCATAACACCAGGGTCATATTGTTCTGATAGGATAGTGACATCAGGAGGAATGTTGTGCTGTGCCCACTGGGCTGCGGATACGCGCGTGTCAGGAACACGATAGATCTGAGAAAAAGAAACCCCGCGCAGGGAGATTTCTGCCATCACGATGGTGATTAGAGCTATTAGGGTGATACGTATGATGGGGAGGGGAAGTTTCTCCCATGTCCACTTCACTGCAATGCCAAGAGCTAGTAGCAGTAATGGTAACACGGGGATCATGTAGCGGGTCCATTTGACATACATCAAAAGGTGCACGATAAGATATCCTCCAAGGACAAACAGCAAGATAAGCAACGGGGTATGTGTCCGGTCTTTGGTGCGTAATGCGGTCACAGTAACCACCAGTACGGATAGTATGGATACGGCGGTGAAGACATAGCCGGAGATAAAAGGTAGTACGTGCTGGAGTTGATACAATCCTGGGATGGTATCCAAAAATCCACGTGTATAAAACACAGCCAAACTCCCGTCCGCCACACCACGTTCATATTGCATAGATCCCCAGAAACTCTGCCAATCCAGAAAGGTAAATGGATTGGTTACTACAAATGTCAGTAGTATTAGTGCAAGGCAAAGCCATGATTTGGGATTATGTAACAGTTTTGCGATAGATGTATCAAGAAGTAAGGCTTTCCACAGACGGGAATCATCTTTTGCTTCCTGTGGGATCTGCATAGCCAGGAGGACAATAAGCGGCAGGGCGAGGAGGTACAGGCTCACGATTTTGGTGGCGATAGCAAGACCGGTTATCACGCTGAGTGCAATGAGCCATGCGAGCGTGGGTCGTTGTACTGCTTTGAGTGCAATGATGACGGCCAGACAGTAGAAGAAGGTGAGGAAGGTTTCAAACGTGGCAAAGTGGGCATATTGGATAAATCCGATCATGCATGTTGCGAGCGCGGTGATGATAAGGCTGAGGGGTTTGGAAAGTTTCAGCTGCCTTGCAAGGACAAACAGGAGTGGAATCAATAATGTGGAAAGAAACGCGGACACGTACCGTCCGATCAAAATTGCCTGGCTTGCCGACACGCTCCAGACCTCTTGAGTACTTTGAAATGTATTGATCACCACGCCCAGAAAGTATGTTAGGTATAGTGGAAATGATCCATAGGCAAAAAACTGTGGATTGAGTTGATGAGGGAAATCGAGTGTGCTGATGGCGTGGCCGATGTTGAATTCATCCGGATGCAAAAACGGCTGCCCCCAGTCGAGATTATAAAATCGGAGGTACCCTCCGATGACGGTCAGGGTGGTAACAGTAACGATACACAAAAATGTGCGCAATTTAGGCGCGTCATCGAGCCATGAGTACAAACGGCCATCCCGGTATCTTGCGAACATTTTTGGTATCGTTGCTATTTTATAGAGGTTTTCCATTTTGTACCATGCTTGTTCAATGTTCTTGTGGATTGCGTAATATTTTCTCATACTCTGCTGCGCTGTAGGGGTGTTGTTTGTGCCACATAGTGATGGTGGGGTAATCATACACGGTGAATGTTTCCTCGGCATTGTCTGCCGATAGTGGGTGGGGTGGGGTTTGTACTGTCTGCGCAAAGCCCAACTTTCTTTCAAAAAGCGCGCCAAAAAATGCTGCCTCATGCGGGAAGTGTTCCGGTAGGCGTAACGCTGAAGCGTACACCCGTTGACTGGGGACGACGATCCAATCTGTTTGGGCCAGTTGATGAGCTAATTGCTCTGGTGATGTCACATGCGTTGTATTGGCCTCATCCAAGGTGCCTGATAATGCATAGAAATTGAAGAAGGTGGTTTGCTCAGGAAATGTCAGCCAAAAGAGAATCGCGTTAGGATCTTTGTCCTGGACCAAGATTTGTTCGTCCGATTGGATATGCTCAAAAAGCCACTGGGATGCCTGTACGCGAGGGTCGATCCTGGTATAGATGGAGAAAAACAATAGTCCTCGTATGCCAATATCCAGTAGAAGCGCAACAGTCAGAACCCAAAACAAGGCAGCAGGGATGATGCGTCGTGCCGCTGCTTTTTTCACCACATCAAGCACAACAAGTACGCCAATGATCAAAAACGGTACGAACGGAACCACATACCGCGTCCATTTGACGAACAATGTGAACGTGAGTAATGCATATATGCCAAAGATGTACATAAGCGGCAGGATTGCCTTGAACGCGTGCGTGTCCGTTCGAAACCATTTCCACACGATGATTATGCCACCCAGAACGCCTGCGATAGTGAACGGGATTCCGCTAATGTACGGCAATACCTGGGTTAGCTGAAATACACCGGGTATGGTGTCCAGGAAACTCCGGGTAAAAAACACCGGCCGTACTCCTGTGGCGATGTTGCTTTCGGATGCTAGGCTTGCAATGAACCATGGAAAATCAAGTATGGCAAACGGATTGGTTAGGACAAATACAGCCCCTGCAAGTAGAATTGCCATGATGGCGTGCTTGTCCAGTAGGATGCGGTGTAGTTCAATCTCTTGTAAGAAAGAGCGCAATCCAGGAGCAGCGTTGTGGTAGCGGTGTATGCCAGCGAGCAGAAATGGCAGGCCAAGCAGGTAGGTATTGTTGATTCTGGTACCCATGGCCAGGCCAATTAAGGTGGCTATGATGAGTAGGTCTTTTTTAGTCCGGGTTGTGATGTACTGGATAGACCAGTATGCAATCGCACAGTACAGAAGCGTCACCAGGCTTTCAAACGTGCCAAAGTGTGCATACTGGGTAAAGCCGGTCAGAAAAACCCCGAGTAATGCACCGATCATAGCCAACGATGTACTATGTAGGAGTGTTTTCACCAGCATATATATGAGCGGTATGGTTGCGGTGGATGCAATCGCTGATATATACCGTGCAATCATGACTGCGGCTTGAGGGTCAATATCCCCAACAAACAGTGTGCCAAATCCATACGCCACATATATAGGGAATGAACCATACACAAAAAAATCAGGATGCATCTGATCAGGAAATCGCAACTGGCTGATACTGTAGGCGATGTTGTGTTCGTCAGGATGAAAATAGTATGGCCCCCACCCTAGGTTATACATGCGCACACAAGCTCCGATCACTATGCAGCAGATAATAAACACGAGCTGGACTTGGTTATGACGTAAGGTTTTCATTAGTCGTGAGATATCGGTACATCCGATACCCTGTATACAATACGAGTGATGTGATCAGGATATGTGAGAGCAAGAACAACAATAAATATGCTGTATGCACGTTAATGGCATTAAACAGGTACACTTGGCTATATCGTACACCATATGAGTTGTCATATATGATAAATGTCATAAGCATAACGGTCAAAACAATACTGCTTGCAAATGCATAGAATCGTAGTAATTTGGGGTCTTTATACAAGATAAGAAACGGAATAGGCCACACCAAATAATGGTATCCGAAAAAATGAACGAGCAGAATGATCGCGATGGTCATCACGAACCCTGCCCATTGTAAAAGGCGTGTTTCATTCAGACGGTTGTCTTTGTACGTAACATACACATGGCGAAGTACGATACTGTATACGATGGCAAACACGGCAAAGTAGACGCTGCGTAAGGCAAGGACAATGCTATCACTGAAAAAAAAGCTTGCAGCAAAAATGATTGATCCACCAAATGTACTTGTCTGGTCAACAAGACCATGCAAAAATCCCAGTTGCCACTCCGCCAACCCAATACCTACCACGGTAAGCCCTAGTAAGACGCCACATATCAAAAACCGCGACCGACCTGCAGTCAGCAAATAAAAAAGCAGAAGCAATGGCAAGATAATAATAGCAATGAATTTGGTGAATATATTCAATAGGAAAAGCAGTATGGTCAAAGCGTGCTTTCTGCGTACTAAGCATACATATATCCCTAGCCAAAATATCAGTAGAATCAGATCATTGTGCATGTTGCCCATGATGCCTGCCAAGGGAAGCGGTGAGATGAGAAGTGTGGTTAATTCTTTGAGTATATGGCTATTGGTGCGGGCGGTTATGGTCAGTAATAGGTATGAAAACAGTAACCATAAGACCAAGAAGACACTTTTGAAAAATATCGTGGCTACCAGAATAGATGTGTTACTGACCAAGCTATACAGTCCTATTTGCAGGGCAAGCCAAATAGGACCGTAGGGCAGGTGGACGTATTGTTGAATATCAGGCAGAAATTCGTGGGTGGGGTAATTGCTAGTATCCAAGATACTGGCGTACGGGTTTTCATGGTATGTGATGACCCGTTCGGCTTGCCACATGTTGACAAACACATCATACGAATCACCAGGATAGGAAAGAAAAAACGGAATAGAAAACACTGTAACCAAGAGAAGCGCTGACTTGACCGTGATTCCTTGTAGATACCGAGGGAGATGATACACAATGCAGGCACTACCAATCAGGCATAAGAAAAACAAAACAAGTGTAACCGGCGTCAATGTGGTTGCGTACGGAATAAATTGATTAGGTGCAATGCTGGTAAGAGGGAATAATACTGTGAAGCTGATGACGTACAGCCCCCACAGTATAGCCAGAAGAATGTTTCTTTGTATGTGTGTATGTGTCATGTTTTTGTAGCCAGTCGTGCCGCGTGTCGCCCCAGTTCAACCGCATAATTGGTACCCCGATCCCACGGGTACACTTGGCTCATATTCGCAAGATATACGTGTTGTAGTGGCGTGGTGATTGGTGGAATACGCTGTGAGTGATTGACCTCAACAATGGGTTGGGCGTATGGGGCGCGCCAGAGCCATGCGTGTTTGATAGTGGTAGTATCAAAATCAGGCTTAATACGCTTAAGGTACGGGAGGATGTTTTCAATAAGTGTATCTTTTGATAGCTGCATCAATGGGTGATCTGCAGCAAGGTAATTGCCTATGTAGAGTATCGTGTCCCCGCCATAGTGGCTGGGGTCGGCAAAGTTGGTATGTTCTGCCATGACCAAAAACGGCCACGCAGTGTCGTGGATATTGAGCCAATACGTGTGATCGTCAAAGAATGGTTTGTTTAGCACTACTATCAGTGCCTGGGCACCAATGCCTTTTAATTGGCTGTATGTTTGGACGTAGTCTGGAGGTAGCTGTGGGAAGAGTTTGGCAAATACCGGAAATGGCGTGGTTACAATGACGCGGTCAGCAATGATTGGCGTGTGACCTTTGATAGTGATCTCCCACTGAGATTCAGCCTGTGTGATTTTCTCGATATCAGCGCCCAAAAGCAGGGAGCCTCCCTGCTTCTTGATGTGTGTTGCCAATTCGTTCGCAAACGCCTGAAATCCCCCTACAAAATATGCCAGCTTGGTGGTGCGTTTGTAGATGCGTGCCCAAAACCATGCCAGGTTAATGTCGCGATATCGGTCGTCAAATTTACCTTTCATAAGTGGCTCCCACAATAATTGGTATGAACGTCGCCCGACTAATGTAGGAAGCAGGTCATGCACCGTCCACCGTTCAAGTAGCTGGCCAAATGGAAAGAGCTTAAGAAATCCCAATACTAATCCAGTACGGATCCGATCCCACAGTGGTAATGGAGAAAATGTGAGTAGTGCCATGGGTGAATCGAGTTGGTAGCGTGCACCGTTGATGAGGCTGGCGGTAACCGGGCGTTTGATAAGTATCTTATCCGTGACGTGCAGCTCTTTGGCTAATCTGAATATCTCTGAGTCGTTTGTAAACCAGTGATGGTAATAGCGCTCCAGGTCCCAATCCCAGTTCGGCGGATAGTCATCAACCTGCTCCCGAAATCCTGCGCCTAGCCCGCCAATGTATGCTTCTTTGTCTATAATAACAGCATTGTGCCCTTGTCTTTGTACTTCGTACGCGGCAGCCAGCCCCGCGAAACCCGCCCCTAGAATTGCGATACGCATAGGCGCATTGTATAAATTTAGTAAGCAAATGAGCAATGAGTATGAAGAAATACGTTTTATTGTCTTCCATAGTGGTGATGTGCCTCGCGGTCGTGTTCTCCGGCGTAACAGTACGTGCGGAGGAAGACCCATTGGATGTCATTCAGCGTGAGATAGATACCATCAAGAAAGAAAAAGAAGCAACTGAAAACGCGCTTTCACAAGCTCAGCAAAAAGAACAACAGTATCACGGTGCACTTAACACTTTGGGTGGCCAACTGGCGTATGCGCAGTTGCAACTTGCCAGCACTGAACTTGAAATTCGCCAAAAAGAACTGGAGATTGAAGAAATAGAGGCGGAGGTTTCGCAAGCACGGCTGTTTTTGGAGCGAGCGCAGCGGCAGTTTTCTACAGCGGTACGCCAACATTATGTGGAGAATTTTGTAGAGAAGATACTGTTTTGGTTAGATGCTGAAGATTTGGACAGTTGGGCAAACACCTGGGTCTATCGTCAATTCGTAAGTAGAAAATATCAAGAGCGAGTACTGGCATCTACAGAAGAACTCTCTTCTTTGGAGGAAACCGAAGCACAGTTGAATCAACAGCGGCAGGAGTTTGAAGAAGCAAAGAGTACACTGGAGCAACGACGGGTTGCCCTCAACCAACAGATCGCATCTACCCGTAATGCTCTTGCCACTACACAATCACAGCGGCAAGACCTCTCCTCAAACCTCACTGGTCTTAACGAAAAGCTGGCTCAACTTACGGCACAGCAACAAGCGATCTTAGCAGCACGTAGCGGTGGCTTTGTCATCAACGCCGAAAACCAAGGAGCAGATGATTATTATGCCTCTTTGCTTGGATTCAATGAACAAGCGCCGAATGGATATTTTGCAGTATTCTCTATCGGTGCATTTACCCATCGAAACGGCATGAGCCAATGGGGCGCGCGTGGGCGGATTATAAACAATCCGTCTACCACGTACCAAGATCTTCTTGGATTCTATTACCCTAGTGCGAGCATACAGCATGTGGATACGACGCACTCTAAGATCATTGTGAACGGTACAAATAGCTATGGTCAGACGTTTAATAACGAAGAATATGCGTTTGAGGAATACCTCAAACACATCTATGAAGTGCCTGCATCATGGCCGACAGAAATCCTCAAGGCTCAAGCTATTGCTGCCCGCAGTTATGCGTATGGCAAGTCAACTATTTGTCCAAGCCAAAGTTGCCAGGAGTTCAAACGTGAAATCAACGCACAAGCATGGCAGGATGCAGTTGAGCAAACCAGAGGGATCATCATGACTGGTGGTAGTGGGTATCAATATTCTGCGACAACCGGTGGTTGGATTAACAACGTGGGGTGGGATACTACCGATGGTCAGGGAGGGGCAGACCTGATCAATAAATCATACGAAAAAATTGCTGGTTCCCCATGGGTGTACAAAGCCTGGTATACCAAAACATACCGAAATGATAGTGATAAGTGCGGACGATCTAACCCATGGCTTTCGCCAGAAGAAATGGCGGATTTGATTAACGCAGCGATTGTGTTATACGGGAACGGTTCGGGTGCGGATATTGGTAGGATTGTTCCTGTGACTACTTCGTGTTGGCCGGGTAATCCATATAGCTATGCAGAGCTACGGCAGGTGTCTGCCAATTATGAAATTGCAGAGTTCGGGACTGGCGGGATTAGCCATGTGTCCGACGTGACCATGGTACAGGGTACTAATGGCCAAACCAACCGTGTGATATTTCAGACAGATAAAGGAGAAAAGCGGTTCACGGGTGCAGAGTTTAAGGCAATATTTAACACCCGTGCACCGGGATACTTGGGAATACAACAGGCAGGTTTTGCATTCTTCAATATCGAACACAAATGACATAGTACAATGAATCTATGACTAATCACTCTGCAAATCCACTTACCGCACTTGCCATAGCCCCAGAAAAAACTTCCATAGAAGTGCAGCAAAAAGATGAAACCATAGAGATGCTTATTCGACGACATCGTGTGACCAACGCGCCGTGGATTCTGGCTGCGATCATCGGTATGATTGTACCGATTGTGATATTTTCTGATTTCGGCCGTACGTACTTGGGGCTTACTGACATCTTCGAATTATTTTCCGACACCGCGATTACAGCGGTAGTAGGGATTTGGTATTTGTTCATTGCCTTTTTTGCTTTGCAACATGCGTTGGAGTGGTTTTTTAACGTGTTGATTGTTACCAACGAGCGTTTTGTTGATTTGGATGTGCATTGGCCGTTTTACCGGTTTGTGTCCGAGGCGCATTTTTCGCAGGTGCAAGATGTGTCGTTCCGGCAGGGTGGTTTTGCCTCTAATTTCTTTGACTTTGGAGGGGTGTTTATTCAAACAGCCGGACGTGATCAAAATCTTGAGATTACCAAAGCTCCAAATCCAGCTATGATACATGACAAAATAACTGATCTTGTTCAGGATTTTCACCGCAAATCCGGGACAAGATGGCACTAATCTATGGACAGCCCATTATTTTTTGGAAACCTTTCTCTTGATATGGCTACGATAATTCGTATATTGGAGCACGTATTTGTTGTAGGCTTTTTGATCATACTGTTACTCTTTGCTGTGCAAAAAGTACAACAGGTACGTTTGCTTAATCGCTTCCTGCACACAACATTTGCATCGGTGTGGACGATTATTGCGTGGGTCTTTTTGCTAGCAGTTATTCTGCTTGGAGTGTGGTACGCACGTATGTATATACTATAGCTATGGAAAAGTCCGTTTCGATACGACCATATACCATTGTGGGCTCGATGGGGAGTAAGGATGCGTTCTCTCGGGTATTTTTGTTCCAGCCTGCTGACGAAATGCTCAAAAGTACTCGAGGGGAAATCTTTGCTATTTTTTCTGTGGCAGTATCAGGACTAGAGATAGATTGGGAGCGTACAGCTATCCAGGCGTTTAACCACTTGCGCGATACATACTTTGGGTCCTCCGCAGGCAGCGTATTGGCGGCACTAGAAGAGGCGCTTGAGAGTACTAAGTCAGATATGCACGCCACCATAGCCGGCAAACTTGTCGGAAGCGGCAGGTCTCCGGTGATTGATCTGCATATTGGCGCGTTGGTAGTGTGGGGAGGAGCGTTTGTCTTCCGCTCGTCTGGCAGGGTATATTTTTCTCTTTTTCGCAATAATGAGTTGATCGATCTGTCGCATGATCGTTTTGTGCAGGAGGCTATAGAAGATCAGGATACGCTCGTGCTGGGGACATCCGTGTTAGGTGAACGAATTGGCACCACCACCTTGCAAAAGATTTTGCAAAGTGAATTATCAGATGATTGGCAGCAATCACTCAGAGACGAGGTCAAAGATGTGGAGGAAAGCGCGCTCCTCTCAGGACTCATATTACATATCGCGATCAAGACCCAACCAGCAGAAGAAGAAGTGATTGAGCTGGTCATGCCCGGGATGCCAGAGCACGAAGCGCAATCACGTACCGGTAAGGTTGCGCTACCGGATATGGGCCGTTTGGCATTTTTCATAAAGACACATCTCACACGCATCCGTATGGCGTTGCCATTGCGAAGCGACGTGTATCTCAAAATCCCACGGCCTGGAGGATCCCTCAAACGGTGGATAATCGTGTTTGTCCTGCTGGCACTGTTGGCGGGGAGTGTCTATGGTACCTATAGATACAATCAGCGCAGCCAGCAACAGGAAAAAACCGCACAGGAACAAGAAGAGTTAGCAAACAAACTTCAACGTGTACAGGAAATTGCCCAAGTAGACCGTGCACAAGCACAGCGGGCGTTTGATGCATTGCAAGGAGAACTGGGCAGCGTGCAAGGAGTGGCAACGGAGCAGGTACTGGATGTGATCTATGCGACGAAGTATGTCGAGCATGCAGGCGTGCCTGTTCCGGTGTACGAGGATTCGCTGTTGGTTGTCCCTCGAGGAGATGGCGTCATTGGGGTATTGCCGCAGCAGGGTGCGGTGGTATCAGTGTCAGAGAACGGTACGTTTGGTGAGGTGCGCCAGTTACATGAAATGATGCAAGCAGATCGTGTGGCTGCCGGGATGAATGGTTGGTATACGTATAGTGATGAGCGTGGGGTTTGGTACACGGATTTTGATACCTTTACTACCTCAAAGATCATTGAACAAACTGGACAGTGGGGAGCAGTACAAGGTGTTGCTACCTATATGGACAATCTGTATGTGGCTGCGCAGGGACGGGAGCAGGTGTTCAAATATATTGGTCTGGGGAATGGTAATCTCGGAGGTGCAACCAACTACATGTCAGATCCAGTGTCATACTCGCAGATAGTAGATATCGCGATAGACGGATACGTGTACCTGTTGCATGAGAATGGCACGGTTGAGAAATTTTTGAGCGGCCGCCGCACGGATTTCTCGTTGCATGGAGTGTTGCCTCCTATCCACCAGGCGAAGCAGTTGATAACCTATGTTGACGCAGAGCATGTGTATATGCTTGCTGACAATAGTGTGCTTGTGTTTACCACTGATGGCGCATATGTTGCGCGGTACAAATTGCCCAATGATCGTCAGATTGCTACGTTTGGTGTAACCACGGACGAATCTCACCTGTTCCTATTTGCGGGCGATACATTATTCGTAGAGGTTCTGTAGAGAAATCTACTTGGGTAGGATCAGATCCCTCCGCTGCGGTCGGGATGACAATAGTGTAGGTTGGGATGACGGGTTCGATTTTTCGAGAATAATCTATAATACAGAGGTATGCCGACGCTCAAATACAACCAGGATGCAAAGTTCAAATATTTTTTATTGGATCGCTTCGAGGCCGGTCTGGAGCTATATGGCTGGGAGGTAACTGCGCTCAAACAGGGCAGAGTTGACTTTAAGGGCAGCTATATCAAACCTATCGGCGGCCAGTTTTTTCTGGTGAATGCACTCATTTCTCCGCTGGACACACATACGGGTGAGACAGAGCCTACACGCAGTCGGCGACTGCTCCTGCACCGGCAGGAGATAGACAAAATCCTCCATCAAGTGGCTGCCAAAAATGTAGCAGTGGTGCCAGTACGAGTGTATACGACCAGAAACCTAATCAAACTGGAGATCGCCCTGGCCAAAGGTAAGAAAAAATTCGAACAAGGCCTTGCCAAAAAACGCAAAGCCCAAGATCGCCAAGCACAGCGGGAATTGAAGGGGGTTGGTCGGTGAGGAATATTCACGGAAAAGGCTTGATTTTGGGGTATTTTAGTGGTAAAATATCACGCAATGCGTGATATCCTTGATATCAAAAGCAGAATGCATGGGGATGACCTAGATTCGACGGTAGAGCACTTTATCATTTGGCAAGCCGAGGCGACCACTCGCTTCACTAATGTCCAGCGCAAGCCTACATTGGTGTTGGAACGGTCAAAACATACAAACGGCAAAATTAAAAATGCCATCACACAGACGTTTGACAACATTGCAACAGCTTTTGCTGTTCCTGCATTTGCCTAAACTTTTGTGTGACATCCACACGGGTTTTTCCTCGTAGGTCCGAGGTGGGTGTTATACACACGAGGACGGGTGAGCTTTGTTCTGACTAGCGGGTTCATTTTGTATCATTAGTCACGTGGATTTATCACGTTATCTTTCTAGTTTTCTAGAGAAGCTTGTATATCTAAATGGACTGTAATCTAACCGGACGCGGGTGCGATTCCCGCCATCTCCACCAAAAACCCCTGATCTTCGGATCGGGGTTTTTTGATATATAGGGTGTTTTATTTTGCTCTATAATCATAAGATGCTTGCCCCGCTTCTTTTCCCGCAACGTTGTGTTCATTGCCGCAAACAGTTTGGTTCGTATGTGTGTGATGAGTGCTTTGCCAAAATCTCTTTTTGTACAAAACAATATTGTCCTGCAGTGTCCTGTGGCAAACCTTCGTTGCACGGGCTGGTACATACACGATGTGAAAAATCGTCTGCCCTGGATGGGCATATAGCCATTGCCCAATATGATGGCGTGATCAAGTCAATGTTGGAATTTTATAAACGGCGTGGGGTGTACAAATTGGAGCCTATACTCGTTAGGGCCATGGAACGCTATCTAATTGACGAAATCGAAGAGCCGATTTGGGAAGCACACGCCATGCAGCCGCCCATGGTTACGTGTGTACCCATGTATTGGATCGAACAACGGTTCAAAGGTTATAATACGGCACAGCGTGTTGCGGATATTGTTGCTGGAATTTTTTCGTATAAGACTGATTATTCGCTCATACGAAAGGCAGGACCTACATTGCCGCAAAAAGATCTGACCCGCCACGAGCGGCTCAAGAATTTGAAAGGTGCGTTTGCATTTACCAGCAGTGAACAGAGCCCGAGATTTGTGTTATTGATTGATGATGTGTGGACGACCGGCGCCACACTGCAAGAATGCGCCAAAGTATTGAAGCAGACTGGAGCTGAGACAGTGTGGGGGATCACCTTGGCCAGAGGGGTGTAGGAATGATTTATAATCAGATTCGTACGCATGCGATTATTCATTGCAATTACATTACCAGATGACATACGCAACAACCTGTTTCTTTTGCAAGAGAAGCTGCAGCAGTTGCCGATTCATTGCAAATGGGTGGAGAAGGAGAATTTTCATCTGACTGTTTGTTTTCTTGGGGAGTGTACGCCAGAGCAGGTACAAGCCACACATGCCAAGCTGGAGAGCCAGCTTACGGGTCGGCCGTTTGACATACAACTGGGTAATATTCTGTTGCTCCCAGAGAGTAAACATCCGCAGGTCCTTGCGGTTGATATTTTGCAAGGCAAAGTTCCGTTGGAGTCGCTTGCGCATACCATAACCAAATTGGTTGGCGGCAGGTTTTCTTCACCACATGCGACATTGGCACGGGTCAAACATTCACCAACAACACGTGCGGATATCCTGCAACAGGTATGCTTTACTGAGTATCCAGTGGGAACATGTCGTGTGACTACGGTATGTATTATAAAAAGCGTCTTGACGCCATATGGTCCCAAATACACTGTCCTGCACGAGGTGGCTTTGAAGAAGGCCTAAAATACAGTACAATAGCGGGCAAGGTCACATCCATGGAGGGGTGGCCGAGCGGTTTAAGGCGCTGGTCTTGTTAAATGAGTACTGTAAAAAATGAGCGTAGCGAGATTTTTTGCTAGTCGAATTAATCCCGCGTAGCGGGAAAAACCATTAACATTAAGGTATGGAGGGGTGGCCGAGCGGTTTAAGGCGCTGGTCTTGAAAACCAGTGGGTTAACGCCCTCGTGGGTTCGAATCCCACCCCCTCCGCCAAATTACAGGAGTAGTACAAAGAGATAAGCTGACTGGTTTCTCTTGTACTTCTAGGTAGAATAGTATTAATGTAAAACACTAATACCTATGTGTGGAGAACAGTCAAAAAAATTTCCTGTGATTAGTAAAAAGAAAATTATAAGAATTGGAATTGCAATAGTCTCTCTAGCACTGTGTATTCTTATCATTGCCCCATTAATAAGCCCCCGGCCAAGTGTATTTCTACTACGCTTTCTTTCTAATAGATATTCCGAACAATTATCCCAAACATCAGAACAATATGTTCCTGCAAATGTTGAGGCTATGTTGGACATTCAATATAGAGAAGATGAGAATGATGCCTATCTTGATCTATATTACCCATCTGACATAAACAAAACAGATAGTGCCTTACCTCTTATAGTTTGGGTTCATGGTGGTGGATGGATTTTGGGAGATAAAAAAAGCGTGGCTAACTATTCTAAAATTCTGGCGTCAGAAGACTATATCGTTGCAGCCGTAAACTATTCGCTGGCACCTGAGAAACAATATCCTGTACCGTTATCCCAGATAAATGATGCATTAGCCTATTTAACAAACAACTATGAACGTTTTAATATCGACGTAGAGCGTATTATTATTGCCGGAAACTCCGCAGGTGCACATATTGCGGCACAACTTGCAACTGTAATATCAAGCCCTGAGTACAGAGAAATAATGGATATAGAGCCATCTACTTCAAGCAATCAGTTGAAAGCAGTTATCCTTGCTAATGGTGCGTATGATACTTCTCTCTTGACCGAGCTTAAACTCAATATTTTTACCAAAAAACTATTCAGTGATGTACTTTGGACGTATTCAGGACAAAAGGACTTTGAAAATTCCGAGGCATTTGTGACAGGATCTGTAATAAATTATGTGACATCTGATTTCCCTCCTGCTTTTATCACAGTAGGAAACGGCGACCCTTTGGAAGCACACTCCATAAAACTCGCAGAAAGATTAGAAAACCTCGATGTACCAATAAAAACTATTTTCTACGAGGAAGATCATGAACCCAAACTGCCGCATCATATACAGAGCTCCTCAAAGAGCGTCTTACTGTGGACAGCGGATTTTCGTTGGAGTACACATCCGAATCAGGTTCTATCACTGTATGGAAGAAAGGTTAAAGAGCGTTTGTGCGTTTTGGGTGGTTATTGTATCCAGTTCTTCAATAGATATATTGTAAATGTCGGCGACTTTTTGGGCAATATATTTGAGGTTGGTTGGTTCGTTTGGAAACTTTTTTTCACTACGTATTGGTTCTGGGGTCAGGTAAGGCGCATCGGTTTCCAGCACTAACAACTCCAAAGGCACCTGGGCCAGAAACTCCTGCTTCGCTTGTTGGTAAGTAATATCCCCATCTACGCCGATGTACACGTGATGTTTTTTAGCAAATGTCAACAATTCTTCGTCGGGTTCACAACAGTGAAATACCGTGCGTCCTTCAAGTGTAGAATCCCATGAGTGTGCCAGGAGCGAAAGAAGTTCTGTGGTTGTTCCTCTGTTATGAAGGATGAGGCTTTTTTGGTGCTTACTTGCCAAATGTATTTGCTCTCGCAAACACGTTAATTGTATTTCCAACGGAAACTCCTCAGCGTATGTGTGATCCAATCCAACCTCTCCGATAGCAACAACACGAGGATCCTGAAGCAAATGTTCAATAGGCGCCAAATCAGTACCATACACTTCGCTCGGATACATACCAGCTGCAGCATATACAAAGGGATATTGGTTGGCGATCTCAACAGCTTTTTGGGATGATTCCACATCTAGACCAGGGACAACAAAAGACGTAACATGCGCTTCGTGCGCTCGCTGGATCACATGGGGCAATTGAGCAAAAAGGTGCTCGTCAGTCAAATGGCAATGCGTATCAATCATACACAATTCTCACAAAGTATTTGCGTAAAGACGTCTGGGATTAGGACCCTGCTTCAGCGAGAAGCGCTTCGATTGCAGGTTTAATGTACGTAGCGTATGCTTGAGCACCAATGATAGGGGTACCAGTCACAGTATCACCATCAGTCGAGAGGCCCAGAACAAAAGATGGTGTGGCGGAAATACCAATAGTGCCGGCATACGCAAGGTCTGCTGCGACTCGGTCCGCATACCGGTCTTCATCAAGACACTCCTGGAACGCAGCTCGATCCAAATTAAGATCGCTGGCAATGTCGTAGAGTTGTTCAACGGTGATGCCGTTTCCACCAGTGGTAGTGCGTTCAAATATTTGGTCGTGATATCTAAAGTAGCCTTCATCTCCAGCCTGTTCTCGTGCGCAATGTGCGGCGATAGCGTTTTTGCTAGCCATTGGTTCGTGGAATGGTAGTGGCAAATCGCGGAAGACGAGTTTTACCTTTCCAGTGTCAATAAAGTCTGCCTTAAGCTGCGCGTAAGAACTCTCATAATGCCGCTGGCAGAAAGGACATTCATAATCACTAAATTCGATCATTGTAACGGGTGCGTCAGGGTTGCCAAGTGTTGGATCGTCGCCAAGCGTTACCTGTATAGGGCCCACGGTAGGTTGTGGTGTGGGAACGGTCGTATCGCCTCCAACCACAGGCGTGTTAGTTGTTGAGGTGGCAGGCTGGGTGTTGGTGTTGCTCATGTAAATAGCAATACCAATAATAGCGCCGGCAATGATAATAGCTGCTGGAGTGCTGATGGTAATAGTGGTGGAATTGGGATTATCCATGTTCTTTACACTTGTATCATAAAAGTAATCTTGGAGCAACTCTCTTGAGGATTAGCAATTGGTTATTGGGTAAACAGCATAGTATAATGGTGTGCGTATCGGGTGAGGAGGAGTGCCTGAGAGGCCCAAAGGAACGGTTTGCTAAACCGTGACGGCGTAAGCCGTCCGTGGGTTCGAATCCCACCTCCTCCGCCAATCTTGACTGAGTAGGTTAGTAATCTTGTAAATTACTTACTATTTCGGTCTTTTTTGCGGGTTCTAACAAATCAATAATTAACGCAATCTCTTTTTTCCTTTTTCAATTAAGAAGTAGGCTTTATTCCTTAAAATCTGTAATTCTTTGTCTTTTTTGACACGGTTCTAACCGGGTTTTGAAAGAATGTAGATTCATTACTTGATATACTTTAAAAGTGTTTATTATTATTCGAATAGTTATGATGCTCGTCGGAATTCTTCTGCTATTAATACTATCGTTATGGGTGTTTGGGTTTATCTTTGCAAATGACTTCAAAATACCAAGCAAAAATATCAAAAAACACTTCATCGACTCTAAGAGAGTTTTAGTCGTCTTCCCTCATGCAGATGACGAAGTGTTAAGCATGGGTGGTTTGTTATCCCAACTCTCTGCAAAGGGAGTTGAAATCTATTGGGTTGTTTTGACTAAAGGCGAGAAAGGTAACGAGAATGCTATATATGATGAAGGGCTTAAAGAGATTCGAGTTAAAGAAGCGAAAAATGCTTCTGAAATATACGGGGTTAAGAAGTTAATACAATTAGATTTCCCTGATAATGCTGTGGATGAACACAAAGTTGAACTAACCAATGAAGTAAAACAAGTAATGCAGGATATAAATCCAGATGTGGTTTTAACCTATGACTTAGCAGGTTTGTATGGACATCCAGATCATATAGTTGTATCTGAAGTTGTAACTAAATTAGTTAAAGAGGACTTCAAAGAAACCAAGCTTTGGTATGTGTCGTTCCCGGAGAAAATTCTAAACATGACACCTCTTCCTGAACACATGGCTAAAGATCCAAATTACAAAAGCAGCAGGATGTATCCTACGCATAGAATATGGGTTGGGTTTAGTGGAGTAATAAACAAGATTAAAGCTGTCTATACTTATAATAGTCAAAGACAATCGTACGTGGGTAGTTTTCCGGTTAAATTTATCCCACTTTGGTTTTATGTTTCCTTAACACCATATGAATATATCCATGAAGTTGAAGTAAACAATCAGTAGGATAGTTTAAAGGCGAATTGCTGCTTGGCCTGGAGAGAATTGATAGAACAGGTTCTAACCGCGCCAATTGTTGTCTGTCAGCGTATCTACCGGTATGTCTACTTGCGTACCTGCCCTGCCTGTATTACAGTAAAGATATATGCCAGCAGAAACATCCCCTACCTCTCGATCGGAGAATGTCAATACACCGATAAAATTTGAAAAACCACAAGTATTGATGGAGTGGGTTGGACCGGCACGTGTCTATT